>NZ_JAFCTU010000039.1:0-52029 GCF_049896185.1 Massilia sp. TSP1-1-2 | reverse complement strand
CCGTTCAACTTCGCGTCGCTGAATCATGATCGCTGCAGCCAACGGTCGTCAGCGGTGGGGTAAATATCGCGCTTACTGTGTTCGGTTAGGTCACACGAGCGCAGGGCACCCCACGTGCGATAGGTAATGGCAAGATGATCGACCTGAACGCGCTCCTGGCCGCGCTGGATTTCGAGTGACAAAATTTTCGGGGGTTCCGGCGTAGAACCCCGATGTGGTCATCAAGAAACTGCTTGATGTGCATGGGCCTTATCTGGCTTAACTTCGCGTCTGCAAAAAACGCGCCGATGTGCTTGATGATGTCCGAGCGATACATTTTGATCGTGTTCGGTGCTAGCTTCGGTAGAGCTTCCACCTGATATTTCGTGATGACGTCGCTAAAATGGGCAGCCTCTTTTGGAGCATCTGAAACGTTCAGATCAGCATACTTCCGCAGCGCTAGAATGAAGTCGCTGCCGAGTGCGATTTCCTTTCGTGGCTTGTCGCTGGTGTGCATGTAGTAGTAGACCTTGCCGCTGCGTTGTGTGCGCGGGTGCATGTGTGGCGGCATGTTCAGATTGCGAGTGTTTTTCCTACCCACGATTTTTCCTTTGTGGTGTCCAAGGCTTTTCTTGCGGTGGTGCCACGCGGCCTTCAAGTACTGTCAACGTCACGCTTTGTCATATTTTCCACAAAATTGGTTGAAGCGCAACAATTATACCGCCGGCACCAGCCATCAATTAAGGCATCTATGCCGCACTGGTTCAAAGGCTTGCGAGGCAGTGCGATATAATGCCGTCCGGCCTTTTTATTCCACTGACCCCATGTCCGCAGATACCCCCAACCGCCCCATGATGTACGACCCGACCGAGCACCGCATCCGCAGTTTCGTCACGCGCGCCGGCCGCCTGTCGATCGCACAGGCGCGCGCGCTCGAAGAACTGGGGCCCAAGTACCTGATCGAATACGCCAAGGCGCCGCTCGACTTCACCGCCGCCTTCGGCCGCACGGCGCCGGTGATCCTGGAGATCGGTTTCGGCATGGGCGACACCACCTCCCACATCGCCAAGGGCATGCCGGAAAAAGACTTCATCGGCGTCGAGGTGCACACGCCCGGCGTTGGCAGCCTGCTCAAGCAGATTGGCGAGCAGGAGCTGACCAATCTGCGCCTGATTCAGCATGACGCCGTCGAAGTGCTCAACCAGATGATCCCGGAGGCGTCCTTGGCCGGCGTGCACGTGTTCTTCCCGGACCCGTGGCACAAGGCGCGCCACAACAAGCGCCGCCTGCTGCAGGGGCCGTTCGTCAAGCTGCTGGCCGAGCGCCTCGCACCCGGCGGCTACCTGCACTGCGCCACCGACTGGGAAGACTACGCGATCCAGATGCTGGACGTCTTGGGCGCCGAAGCGCTGCTGCAAAACACGGCGGAAGGCTATGCGCCGCAGCCCGCCTACCGTCCGCTGACCAAGTTTGAAAACCGCGGCATCAAGCTAGGCCACGGCGTGTGGGACCTGGTCTTCATCAAGAAGTAGCCGCTTGCCCGCTCTTTAAAGCGCCCGCTGGCGCGAGGCCAGCGCTGCGCCAATGAACAAGGCGAGCGCGGAAAAAATCAGCCCGCGCTGCAAGCCGCCCGGTCCGTCGGCGATCCAGCCGACAATGGACGGACCGATGATCTGGCCGAACGCAAACACGGTAGTAAAAGCGCTGATGCCGGCGGACCAGGCGTGCGCCGGCAAGTTGTGCCGCACCAGCGCGGTGGTGGAGGCCACCACCGAGAGAAATATGGCGCCGAACAACAGGCCCGACAGGAACACCAGCGGCGCGAACTGTGTCAACGCGGGCAAGATGGTCGCCACGCCGAGCAGCGCGTTTAATATCGCCATCGACTGGCCGCCGTTGAAATGGTCTAGCATGCCCGCCCAGATGCGCGATGACGCCATCACCGCAACGCCGAGCGCCGCGTAGAACCAGGTAATGGTTTCGGGCCGCATGCCTTGCTCCTTTAGTAGCGCAATGACGAAGGTCATGTAGGCGATATAGCCGACGCCGAACATCAGGTAGCCCGCCAGCCCGTAGGCAAACGGCCGGATGCGGAAGTGGCCTTGGGTGCCCCGCGCGGCCGGCGTGCCGTCGATCCTGGCCACCACCAGCGCCATCACCACGGTTGCCAACAGGCAGACGGCGCCCAGCGCGACCCACGCCCATTGCCAAGGATGGGCGGCGGCACGCAAGGCGGCGCTGGACAAGGCAAACGGCACCAGCAAGGCGGACAGGAGAATGCCGAACCCGGTCCCGCCATAGTAAATGCCGATCAGCAGGCCCGCACGGCCCGGATGGAGCGAACCCAAACGTGCCGCCAAGACCCCGCCGGCGATAAAGACAAAAGCGCTTGCCACGCCCGCCAGCACCCGCTGCGCCATCAGCAGATTGGCGTCGACCACGAAACCGGAAAGCATCATCACCACGCCGGCCAGCAGCGCGCCGCCAACCAGGGGCGTTTGCGCGCGGCAATGGCGCATCAGGAGCGGTGTCAGCAGCGCACCGATGAAATAGCCCAGCGCATTGCCGGTATTCATCGAGCCGGATAGAAAATAACTCCAGCCCAAGTCGTCGCGCATGGCCGGCAGCAGCAAGGCGTAGGAAAAACGCGACAACCCCAGCGAGATGGTCGCGCCCAGCGACAGCGCGAGCGCCAGCAGGAACGGGCGGCGCATCGCCAGCGACTGGTTTGCCGGATGCGCGCTGTGGGATGGGTGCAAAGGTTCGGTCATGGTGAATGGTCAAGCAAGAGCCTCACCTGCGGCTGCGCTATGCTCAGCTCATCTCCATGATCATGGCCACGATTTCGTCGCCGTACGACACCAGCTTCTTTTCGCCCACGCCCGTCACACCGCGCAGTTGTTCGAGCGACGTCGGCTTGGCCTTGGCAATTTCGCGCAGCGTCGCATCAACAAAGATGACGTATGCCGGCACATTGTGCACGCGCGCCGTTTCAACGCGCCACCAGCGCAGTTTCTCGAAAATTTCCTGCTCCGACTTGGACAGGTCCATCTCGATATGCGGCTTGCCCGCGCTCGCCGTGCGCTTGGGCTTGACGGGTTTTTGGTACTGGCGCAGCTGCACCTTCTGGCCGCCCTTGAGCACCGGGCGCGCAGCGTCGGTCAGCTTGAGCGAATTGAACACTTCATGGTCGACCGTGACCAGGCCGAGCGCGATCGCCTGGCGCAAGATGGCGCGCCACTCCGCTTCGGCGCGTTCGCTGCCGATGCCGAACACCGACAGCGAATCGTGGTGCCATTGCTTGATGCGGTCGGTCTCCACGCCGCGCAGCACTTCGATCACGTGGGTGGCGGCAAAGCGCTGGTCGACCCGGTAGATCGTCGAGAGCAGCTTTTGCACCGGCACCGTGCCGTCGAACGACACGGGCGGCACCAGGCAGGTGTCGCAATTGCCGCACGGGGTGGACTGCTCGCCGAAGTATTCGAGCAAGCGCATGCGCCGGCAGCTGAGCGTTTCGCACAGGCCCAGCATGGCGTCGAGCTTCATCGACAGCACGCGCTTGAAGGTTTCGTCGGCTTCGGATTCGTCGATCATGCGCCGCTGCAGCACCACGTCTTGCAGGCCGTAGGCCATCCAGGCGCTGGCCGGCATGCCGTCGCGGCCGGCGCGGCCGGTCTCCTGGTAGTAGCCCTCTATGCTCTTGGGCAGGTCCAGGTGGCACACGAAGCGCACGTCCGGCTTGTCGATGCCCATGCCAAAGGCGATGGTCGCGACCATCACGATGCTCTCTTCACGCAGAAAGCGCGACTGGTTGGCCGCGCGCTTGGGGTAGTCCATGCCGGCGTGGTAGGGCAGGGCGCGGATACCATTTTCGTTCAAGAATTCGGCGGTTTCTTCCACCTTTTTACGTGACAGGCAGTAGACAATGCCGGCGTCGCTGCCATGCTCGGTGGTGATGAAGTCGAGCAGTTGCTTGCGCCCGTTGCCCTTCTCGACGATCTGGTAGCGGATGTTGGGGCGGTCGAACGAGGACACGAACTGGCGCGCGTCGCCCAGTTGCAGGCGCAGCGCGATTTCGGCGCGGGTCTGCTGGTCGGCGGTGGCGGTGAGCGCGATGCGCGGCACGTCGGGAAAGCGCTCGTGCAGGATCGAGAGCTTGATGTATTCGGGCCGGAAGTCGTGGCCCCATTGCGAGACGCAGTGCGCCTCGTCGATCGCAAACAGCGCAATGCGCGAAGCGTCGAACAGGTCCAGGCAGCGCGGCGTCATCAGGCGCTCGGGCGCCACGTACACCAGGTCGATTTCGCCAGTGCGCACCAAACGCTCGATGCGCATCGACTCTTCGTACGTTTGCGTAGAGTTGAGGAAGGCGGCGCGCACGCCCACTTCGGCCAGCGCGTCGACCTGGTCTTGCATCAGCGCGATGAGCGGCGACACGACCACGCCCACGCCGTCGCGCAGCAAGGCCGGGATCTGGTAGCACAGCGACTTGCCCCCACCGGTAGGCATCAGGACCAGCGCGTCGCCGCCACCGGCCACGTGTTCGACGATTTCGCCTTGCTGGCCGCGAAAGGCTGGATAACCGAAAACGGTTTCCAGCAGATGAAGTGCGCGCGCGCCGGTGTCGGGGGCCATTATTCTGCCCAAACTACCCAGCCGTAATGCGCGCTGGCGATGACCAGCACGCCAAAGGCGATGCGGTACCAAGCGAAGACGGTAAAGTCATGGCTGGAGATGTAGCGCAGCAGCCAGCGGATGCACAGGAAGGCCGAGATGAATGCGGCCAGCGAGCCGATGGTAAACAGGGGCACGTCGCTGGAGGTGAGCAGCGCGCGGTGCTTGACCAGGTCATATACGGTAGCGACCAGAATGGTCGGGATGGCGAGGTAGAACGAAAATTCCGTGGCCACCTTGCGCGGCAGGCCGAACAGCATGCCGCCAATGATGGTCGCGCCCGAGCGGCTGGTGCCGGGAATGAGCGCGAGCGCTTGGGCAAAACCGACCTTGAGCGCGTCGAGCATGGTCATGTCGTCCACGCTTTGCACGCGCACGGCGGTTGGGTTGGCCTTCTGGCGCGCCTCGGCCCACAGAATCACAAAGCCGCCGACAATGAACGCAATAGCCACCGGCACCGGATGGAACAGCATGGTTTTGATAAGCTTGCCGAACAAGAGGCCGAGGATGGCCAGCGGCAGGAAGGCGACCACGAGGTTGAGAATGAATTTTTGCTGTTTGGGGTCGCTGAACATGCCGGCGAAAACTGCCTTGATGCGGGCGCTGAATTCCCACCAGACGGCAAACATGGCGGCAGCCTGGATGACGATCTTGAAGACGTTCGATTTTTCATCGGTGAAGTTAAGCAGGCTGCCCGCCAGGATCAGGTGGCCGGTCGATGAAATGGGCAAAAACTCGGTGAAGCCCTCGACCAGGCCCATCACGATCGCTTTTATCGCAAGAATAATATCCATGAAACGTTTTTTCGGTAAATGAGGAAAATCGGGCCGGAAGGCGGCGTGCTGCGGGGTCGAAGCTTACCACGAGCACGCTGCTTGACCGTTCCGGCCCCGCAGATTTGCACCAATCCAGGCCGCAACTTTGCGATCTTCGCCGAAAAAATCGTTTGCTGAGCAGTTGGAGTGCGCCCGGGCGGGGAAGTTCACTGCGGCTAAGCGGGCGCGGTGGCCAGTTCCAGCGCCGTAATCCAGGCGATGGCATGCTCGCGGGTGGCGCCGCACATCTCGCTCGATGGCTGCAGGCCGGCGCAAAAGGCGGGCCGTTCGGGTTGGCCGAAGATGGCGCAGCCGTTGTCATCGCGCAATTGAATGCAGCGAACCCCGGCCGCTTTGCCGCCGGGCATGCCGGGGATGGGCGAAGTGATGGAAGGAGCGGTGCAGCACGCCCCGCAGCCGGGACGGCAGCTTAGGGGCGGCGTCATGCATGGAGTATACGCTTGGCGAGTGAGTAGGTCGGAAAAGCGCGCAGCGCGCATTCCGACATGGGCCGTCGAGACGCATGTCGGAATGCGGACTGCGTCCTTTTCCGACCTACTTTTTATGATCCTGCAAACGCGCCATCAATGCTGGTGATGCTTGCCCCCGGGCTTGGTCACTTCGATTACCGCCTCGCCGGGCTTGGCCGCCATCGCCGCCTTGTCCGGCGCGCTGACCGGCTGCGGCGCACCGCCGCTGACTTCGCGCGCCACCGTTCCCGGCGGGTGGCGGTACCAGCCCGGGTCCTGGTAGTCGCCCCGCGCGATCCCCTTGCGCACCTTCATGGTGGTAAACATCCCGCCCATGCCGACCGCCCCGAACGGCCCGCTCCCGGTCATCATCGGCAGCGTGTTTTCCGGCAGCGGCATTTCCATGTCGCCCATGTCGGCCATGCCCTTCTCGCCCATGGCCATATAGTCGGGAATGAGCTTGTTGATCTTGCCGAGCACCTCCTTCTGGTCCACGCCGATCATGGTGGGCACGTCGTGCCCCATGGCGTTCATGGTGTGATGCGACTTGTGGCAGTGGAAGGCCCAGTCGCCCGGCTCGTCGGCGATGAACTCGATCGCGCGCATCTGCCCCACCGCGACGTCGGTCGTCACTTCCGGCCAGCGCGCCGTCGGCGGCACCCATCCGCCGTCGGTGCCGGTGACGGTGAACTCGTGCCCGTGGATGTGGATCGGGTGGTTCGTCATGGTCAGGTTGCCGACCCTGATCCGTACCTTGTCGTGCTGGCGCATCACCATCGGATCGATGCCGGGAAAGGCGCGGCTGTTGAACGTCCACAGATTAAAGTCGGTCATCGTGTTGACCTTGGGCGTGTAGCTGCCCGGGTCGATGTCGTACGAAGCGAGCAACAGGCAAAAATCCCGGTCCACCGGCATGAAGTGCGGGTCTTTCGGATGCGTGATCCACATCCCCATCATCCCCATCGCCATTTGCGTCATTTCGTCCGCATGCGGGTGGTACATGAAGGTGCCCGGGCGGCGCGCGACAAATTCGTACATGAACGTCTTGCCCGGGCCGATGCCCTGCTGGGTGATGCCGGTCACGCCGTCCATCCCGTTGGGCAGGCGCTGGCCGTGCCAGTGCACGCTGGTGTGCTCGGGCAGCTTGTTGGTGACGAAAATGCGCACGCGGTCGCCCTCGACGACCTCGATGGTCGGCCCCGGCGACTGGCCGTTGTAACCCCACAGGCGCGCCTTCATGCCAGGCGCGATTTCGCGCACCACCGGTTCGGCCACCAGGTGAAATTGCTTGACCCCGTCCTTCATGCGCCACGGCAGTGTCCAGCCATTGAGGGTGACGACCGGATTGTACGGCCGCCCGGTGGGCGGATGCAGCGGCGGCGCGGTGGCGGCTTTTTCCATGGTGACCGCTTCCGGCAGCGAAGCGGCGCCCACCCGGCTGACCACCGCGCCGGCCACCGCTGCCACACCCGCATTCTTGAAAAAACTCCTGCGTGTAACCATTGTTCGCTTCCTTGTCAGTGTTGGCCCGCAGCGCCCGTCATGGCGGCCTGCAGGGCCGAATCGGCGATCCAGAAATCGCGCTGCGCTTCGATGGCGGCGTTGACGCTGGCGACCTGCTCGCGCGCGTCGGCCAGCAGTTCGAACACGCTGATGAGCATGCCGTTGTAGCGCAGCAGCTGCTCGTCGGAGATGCGCTTTTTGAGCGGGACCACCTGGTCGCGGTAGTGGCGCGCGACGCCGTAGGCGCTATGGTAGGCCACGTACGACAGGCGCACTTGCGACCGGGCGTCAATGGCGCCGGCGGCGGCGCGCTGCAGCGCCTGCATGTAGGTCGCTTCGGCCCTGGCCACGCGCACGCCGCCAAAGTCGAACAGGGGGATTTCAAGCGATATTTCATACCCCGTGGCGCGCGCGCCGCCAGCTTCGCTGTTGTGCAGGTAGCTCACGTCGAGCAGATTGACAAAGCGGGTTGCACGCGTCAGGCCCAGCGATGTGGCAAGGCCGGCCAGTTCCTTTTGCGCCATCAGGATGTCGAGCCGGTTGGCCATGGCCTGTTCTTCGGCGTTGCCGATGGTGCGCGGAGCGGCGGGCAAGTCGGGCAGGCGCTCCGGCAGCACAAAACCCGTTTGCGCGCCCGACAATCCCATCAGCCGGATCAGCTTTTCGCGCTCGGCGACCTGCGCCTGCCGCGCGCGTGCCAGCTGGCCCACCGCGTCGGCCAGGAAGGCTTGCTCGCGCGCCTGCTGCAAGGCGCTCCAGTTGCCCGCCTCCAGCATGCGGCGCGCCAGTTCGGCGCCCGCTTCAGCGGCGCTTTGCACCTGTTCCATGTAGTGCGCAGTTTGCCCGGCCGCGACGGCGCCGTACCACGCGCGCCGCGTTTCATCGGCCACGCGCAGCACCTCGGCGGCAGCGCGCAGCTGCGCCTGCTCGTAGCGGCGCTGTTCCAGCGCACGCGTGAGCGGCATGGTCAGCAGGCCAATCACCGGCAGCATCAGCTTGCGTTCGATATCGACGCCGTCGCCACCGCGCAGGCGTCCAAAGCTGAAGGCGGGGTTGGACAGCCGGCCGGCCTGCACCAGGTCGGCCTCGGCGATGCCCAGCTCCGCGTAGCTGGCCTGCAGGCCGCGGTTATTTAGCAGCGCGATGCTGACCGCGTTCTCCGCGCTCAGCGGCTGGGCGAGCAGGGCCGCGAGCGACGCGCGCGCCGGTGCGGCCGGCCCGCCGCGTTCGTGCACCAGGCGGCGCACGCCGTCCTGGCCGCCGTCGGCCGAGAGCGAGGCGCAGCCGCTCAGCGCGAACAGCGCGGCCAGGTAGCAGAGAGCATGGCGCACGACTAGGCCAGCGTAGCCGGGTAGCCGGCCGCCGCCATGACGTTGATGACCGCGGCGGCATTGTGCGTGGTGTCGACCTGCACCTGGTGGTTGTGCATCTCGAAACCAATGACGGCAGCCGGGTCGAGGGCGCGCAGCGCCTTGGTAATAACGCCTGAGCAGTGCGCGCAGCTCATGTCCGGTACGTTCAGTGTAATCATGTGATGCTCCTTGCGGGAAGATGGCAAATGCTATTCTGGACGTTGCCACTATGGGAAGGTCAAGCCGATTGTATCGTGCGCGCGCCGCTTGACCTTACTATAATGGGAAGGTCGATGATGGCCGTAACTAGTTTGCACGGAGATCGGCCATGAGCACAACCACCCTTGAACGCAGCGACATCCCGGTAGAGACCGCGATTTCGGTCAGCGGCATGACCTGCGCTTCGTGCGCGGGGCGGGTCGAACGCGCTTTGCGCGCCGTGCCCGGCGTGGTCGACGCCAGCGTCAACCTGGTGACCGAGCGGGCCACCGTGTATGCGCACGGCAGCGCCGTCGCGCCGGCGGCGCTGGTTGCCGCCGTCGAAAAGGCCGGTTACGGCGCCGCTGCCAGTGACGTCACGCCAAAGGCGGGCGCCGCACCGGAATCGTGGCAGATCGCTCTGGCCGCCGTGCTCACGCTGCCCCTGATCGTACCCATGCTGGCCGCGCTGGCCGGCGTGCACCTGATGCTGCCCGGCTGGCTGCAGTTTTTGCTGGCCACGCCGGTGCAGTTCTGGATCGGCGCGCGCTTTTACGGCGCCGCCTGGAAGGCGCTGCGCGCCGGCAGCGGCAACATGGACTTGCTGGTGGCGCTCGGCACCAGCGCTGCCTATGGCCTCAGTGTTTACCAATGGCTGGGGCAGGGCGGCGAGCACCTGTACTTCGAGGCGGCGGCGGTGGTCATCACTCTGGTGCGCCTTGGAAAATGGCTTGAAACACGCGCCAAGCGCCAGACCACGGAGGCGATCCGCGCGCTGCAGGCGCTGCGACCCGAAACGGCAACGGTGCGCGTCAACGGCGCCGAACGCGTGACGCCAATCGCCTTTTTGCGTGTGGGCGACGAGGTTGTGATCCGTCCCGGCCAGCGCATCCCGATGGATGGCGTGGTCATCGAAGGGCAAAGCCACGCCGACGAATCGATGCTGACTGGCGAGAGCCTGCCGGTGGCAAAAACTGCCGGCAACCAAGTGGTGGGCGGCGCCGTCAATGGCGAAGGGCTACTGGTGGCGCGCGCCGGCGCGGTGGGCGCGCAGACCGTATTAGCGCGCATTATCGGCGCAGTCGAAGACGCCCAGGCCGGCAAGGCGCCGATCCAGCGCATGGTGGACCGGGTCAGCGCGGTGTTCGTGCCGGCCATCGTGCTGATCGCGCTGGCCACGTTTGCGCTGTGGTGGAGCCTGGGCGGCGACTGGCGCGTGGCGCTGCTCAATGCGGTGGCGGTGCTCGTCATCGCCTGCCCGTGCGCGCTGGGCTTGGCCACACCCACCGCCATCATGGCCGGCACTGGCGTGGCCGCGCGCCACGGGATCCTAATCAAGGATGCCGAAGCGCTGGAACTGCTGCATGGCGTGCAGGTGATGGCGTTCGATAAAACCGGCACGCTCACGGCCGGCAAGCCGCGCCTGACCACGTGGCGCGCACTGGACGGCGACGACCATGCGCTGCTGGCGCTGGCCGCGGCGGTTCAACTGGGTAGCGAGCATCCGTTGGCGCGCGCCGTAGGCCAGGCCGCGCGCGAAGCGGGTATCGTTCCGGCCATGGCCAGCGCGACCCAGGCCGTGGCCGGGCTGGGCGTGACAGCCAGCGTGGGCGGCGTGGCGCTGGCGCTGGGCAGCGCGCGCATGCTGGCGCAGCATGGTGTCGATGGGGCTGATGATGGCGCGCTGGCCGACCTGGCGCGCGAACATGAGCAGGCCGGCGAGACCGTGTCGTGGCTGGCCGAGCTTGGCCCTGTGCCCAGATTGCTCGGCATGCTCGCCTTTGGCGACACGCTCAAGCCCGAGAGCGCGCAAGCGGTCGCGCGCCTGCGCGCGGCGGGCGTGCGCAGCGTCATGCTTACCGGTGACAACCAGGGTAGCGCGCAGCATATCGCCGCGCTGCTGGGCATCGACGAGGTCCATGCCCAGCTTATGCCCGAAGACAAAGCGCGCTTCATTGCCGGCCTGCGGGCGCAGGGCTTGCGGGTGGCCATGGTGGGCGACGGCATCAACGACGCGCCGGCGTTAGCTGCCGCCGACATCGGCATTGCCATGGGCGGGGGCACCGATGTGGCCATGCACACTGCCGGCCTGACGCTGATGCGGGGCGATCCGCGCCTGCTGGTGGACGCGATCGACATCTCGCGCCGCACCTACAACAAGATTCGCCAGAACCTGTTCTGGGCGTTTGTGTTCAATGCCGTGGGCGTGCCGCTGGCCGCCTTTGGCCTGCTCAACCCCATGCTTGCCGGCGCCGCGATGGCAATGTCGAGCGTGTCGGTGGTATCGAATGCGCTGCTGCTCAAACGCTGGCGCCCGAAAGGAACGGTATGAATATCGGCGACACCGCAAAAGCGTCGGGCGTCTCAGCCAAAATGATCCGCCACTACGAGGCCATTGGCCTGATCGGCGCCGCGCTGCGCACCAGCGCGGGCTACCGCATCTACGACGCACGCGACGTGCAAGTGCTGCAGTTCATTCACCGCGGCCGCGCGCTCGGTTTTTCGCTCGACCAGATCAAGACCTTGCTGGCGCTGTGGCAGGACAAGCAGCGCGCCAGCAAGGATGTGCGGGCGATGGCCCGGCAGCATATCGACGAACTTGATCGCAAAATTGCCGACCTGCAGGCCATGCGCCGCACGCTGGAAACGCTGGCCACGCGCTGCCACGGCGACGGGCGTCCCGATTGTCCGATCCTGGACGATTTGTCGCACGGCTGATGCATGCGGGCCGGAAGCAAGCTGCCGTCCTGGTCACCTGATCCAGATCATCAAGCCCAGGAACAGGACGGGGGCGGCGATCCACAGCCAGCGCGGACCGGGGAACAGTTCGCGCCAAAAGATGCTGCGGGCGGCGGCATTGGCCTGGGCGAAGATGCCTTCGGCCTCGGCCAGGATGGCGCGGCGCTCGGCACTGCCCTGGTCGGCCGTGGCGCGAATTTCATTAAGGCGCTCGCCGCTGATGACGTCGGCCATGGTCATCCAGGCCAGGGCGGCGGCAGGCGAGGCCAGGACATTTTCGGTCGACACGTTCGCCAGCGCGCTTTCGCCTTCGGCTTCGGTAATCAGGTTTTTGGTCACCAGCGTGTCGATCCATTGCTGGTTGAAATTGTCGCGCAGCCTGTCGAGCAGCGCGATCGTCTCGGCCAGCACCGCGTTGTGGCGATCGAGTTCGTCGCCCGAATAGGTCGCGGTGACGTGGCGGCACGCCTGGCGCAGTTGGTCTTCGGTCAGGATGTCGCGGCATACCAGCCAGACCAGGTGATGCGGCAGGTCGGGATAGGCGTCCAGTTCCGCAAGTTGTGGATGGGCCAGCGCGCGCCGCACATGGCTGGCGTTGATGATGCCGATGGCCTTGAGCGTGGCGAGGTGGCTGGTCTGGAGAGCGGTGGTCATGGCAGAGGCTGGTGGTGAGAATTGTATATCTTACAATTTTTTACGGCTGTGTGCTCGTCAGCAGATAACGAAAAGAAATGGTCAACGCAGGATAATGCAGTGTAATATTGTATTTAAAGAAAGGTTCTGGCGCCACACCTTCGCTGATCTCGACATTTCAATTTTTTTCTTATCTGAAAGGCCACATGAGTGCCGACCTGACAGAACTGATCAACACTGCCCTCGCGCAGTTCTCCACGACGACCAGGTTGTACGCTCTGGACGTTGGCGCTAGTGCACGCGAGCTGGGATCGGGCGGGCTGCTTGTGGAAGCGTTTGCCGCGGACGAGGCGGTCCAGGCAGTGGGTGCGCGTGACGTGATCGTGTTGTCGACTAACGCGCATCTCGAGCTGGCCCGGCTGCTCGGACAGCAGGCCTGCCTTCGAATCAGTCTGGCCGATGGCACGCGCAGCAGCTTTAGCGGTGACATCAGCGAAGCGTCCATGCTTGGTAGTGAAGGCGGCTTGGCGCGCTACCGTTTGCGGCTGTCGCCATGGATGTGGCGCATGAGCCAAGTTCGCAACAGCCGCGTGTGGCAAGACAAGTCCGTGATTGAGATTGTCGAGTCGGTATTTGCAGCCTATTTGCCACTGGCCATCTGGCGCTGGAGCGACGAAACTGGCCCGTTCATGGCAGCGGCACCGCTGCGCGGCTATTGTTGTCAGTATCGCGAAACTGATCTGGACTTCGTGCAGCGCGTTCTGACCGGGGAAGGCCTGGCTTGGCGTTTTGAACAATCGGAGGACGGTGTTGGTGTGGTCCTGTTTGCCGACAGCACGCAGTTGAGCGCCGTGCCGCGAGACGCCAGCAGCGAAGCCGACGGCGGTATTCGGTTTCACAATGCACGCGCTGGCGAACGTCAGGATACCGTGCAGGGTTTGCGCGCCGAGCGCTCGGTTAGCACTTCGCTGACGACCGTCCTCAGTTACGATTACAAATCCAAACAGGTGGTGGGCGCGAGTACGCCGTCGAGGCTGCAAAATGGCAGTAGCATTCCCCCGCTTGAATCGTTCGACGCGCCTGGGCACTTTGCCTTCGCGGATGCGGATCAGGCGCAGCGCTACTCGCAATTGCAGATGGAAGGGCACGAAGCGCGCAGCCAACTGTGGGGCGGCCGCTCCACCTTGCGCACCCTGCGGGCCGGGACGCGCTTGACCATTCTCGATGCCCCGTTGCAGCGCCTGGGTGAAACTCCTTCGTTCACGGTAGTGCGCGTTGCCAGTGTCGGCGTCAACAACCTGCCGTCGCCTGCCCAGCAAGCGTTGGCCGAACTGTTCGGGCCCATTCCGGAACTGCTGCAGGAGATTGTGCGTGACAACAGACCCGGTGATTTCGCTTTGGTTGTTGCGCAAGCATGCAAGACGGGCTATGCGAATTGCTTCGAAGCGATAGCGGCTGATGTTCCATGGCGCCCGCAGTTGCCTGACAGTGCCGGGCGCAAGCATCCACGTCCGACCGCACTGGGCTCGCAAAGCGCGATTGTCGTTGGCCCTGACGGCAACGACAGCGCCAATGGCGCTGATGAACTGTACTGCGACAGACTTGGCCGCGTACGCATCCGCTTTCATTGGCAGGACAACATCGAGGCCACCTGCTGGGTGCGCGTGGCGCAGCGTTCAGCCGGCGGTGGGATGGGTAGTCAGTTTCTGCCACGAATCGGGATGGAAGTACTCGTCCAGTTCCTTGAAAATGATATAGACCGTCCGATTATTGTCGGCGCCTTGTACAACGGCCAGGGCGAAGGCGGCTTGGCGCCGACGCCTGCCGGCCAGAGCGGCGGCGAAAGCCAGTCCGCGCGCTTCGACCCGGCCCATGATCACGCGACGTCTGCAAAGGGCAATATCGCCGGCGGCAATAGCCCGCTGTGGCATGGCGCCTCGAGCGACAGCAAAGGCCATCGCAACGGATCGGCGCAGTGGGGCGTGCGCAGCAAGGAGTTTGGCGCGTCGGGCTACAACCAGTTGCTGTTCGACGACACCGATGGGCAAGGCCGCATTCAGCTCAAGAGCAGCAACGCCGCCAGCGAGCTCAATCTTGGTCATCTGATCCACAGCGCAGACAACTATCGCGGCAGTTTCCGCGGTCATGGCGCCGAGCTGCGGACCGACGCCTATGGCGCGGTGCGTGCCGGGGCCGGATTGCTCATCACCAGTTACAAGATCAATCACAATGCCGGCGCACGCGATGCCGCGGGCGATAACGGGCCGGCGATCGCCATGCTTAAGCAAGCGGTCGCATTGGGCGAAACGTTCAGTGGTGCGGCCAAAAAGCACGAAACAGTGGCCTTGGCGGCGCACGTGGGCGCTGCCAAGGCCAACGCCAGCGTGCTCGATGAACAGGCCGCGCCACTAAAGTCGCTGCTGACGGCGGTATCGGGCATGGTTAGCACCGAGACGCTGCCTAAGGCCAAAGCGGACGCCGGCAGCAAAGAGACGAAACCTGCCGACGGCAAGCTGCCCCACGCGACGGACGCCATCATCGCCATCGCGGCCAAGAGCGGCCTGGGAGTTACTGCAGGGCAGAGCGTGCAACTGGCCAACGGCGAAACCGTGACGCTCATGAGCGGGCAGGACAGTCAACTCATTACCGGCGGCCAGATGCGGGTGCACAGCGGTCAGGCTATAGGCGTGCTGGGCGGCGCAGTGAAGGCGGGGGAGAACAATGTCGGCCTGCAGATAGTTACGGCCAAGGACGCGATTGATATCCAGGCGCAGAGCGACACGCTTAAGGTGCAGGCGCGCAACGAGGTTAATGTGATTAGCGCGAATGCGCATATCGACTGGGCCGCCGCCAAGAGCATCAGTTTGTCGACTGCTGGAGGGGCCAACATCACTATCGACGGTGGCAATATCGTCGTGCAGTGTCCGGGCAAGATTACTATTCATGCCGGCAAAAAGAGCTTTCTCGGACCGGAGCGGCGCCCAATGGCGATGCCAGAGCTCCCCCGGAGCATTTGCGTGGAGTGCCTGCGTAAGTCCCTCGCGGCGGCGGCCGCTTTCACGGTGGTCGGATAAATCATGTTTATCGATCCGCACCAGCCTGAAACGATAGCCCAGTTGGCACAGCGAGCAGATGACCTGCCCGATGAGTGCCACCTCTACCTGCTGCTGGACGGTGCATTTCTCCCGGGGCTGTACCGCTCGAAGCCTTTCCAAAGCAGCACAGACGTGCCGTTTTATCTTCTGTTTGAAACGCTGCCAGGCTGCACTGACGCGGTCAGGGATGTTTCACCGTTCCTTGTGTTGATCAAGCCGGCAGGCGGCGCGCTGATCGAACAGCTGGATGCAAAGCTTAGGACTTGCAGTGGCTGGCCGATGGTCAGTGCCATCGCCACCACGGAAAATTTGGAACAGTTGGGTGCGCGGCTCGCGGCCTGGTGCATCATCGAAAATGATGGGCAGCGCTTCAATTTTCGATTTCCCGACACACGCCGCTTGCCGGGCAGTTTTGCAGCGCTCCGCGCGGACCAGCGCGCCCGGTTCACAGGGAGTATGCATTTCTGGTCGTATATCGGCAGGGATGGCAACTGGGCTGATTTGGAGGTGGCAGGGACGGTAAGCGCGGTGGAGGCGGACGCAGTGCTGGACGACGTTCAGTTCGGAGCAATCCTTGATGACGCCGCGCCTGATGAAGTGTTGTTCCGCCTTGCATACAGTGGGTTTGAATCCGATCTTGCGCACTCGCTCTTGCATGCAGCCGTCAGTGCTGCGCTCACCACGGCAAGGCAAGCGGGTTTGGAAGACGACTTGCGAGAAGAGTGGTGCGAGCATGTCGCGCGCCACGGGCACAATAGCCTAGCCAGCCTGGCGCAATGGCGCACCAGTTTGGCGAACAGCTGAACGGAGAGGGTGCCAAATAATGATGGAGAATGTATGAGTTTATGGATCTATCGTTTGCGCTCGCGCTTGGCCGAAGCTGGTGCGGTGCTGGTCTTGCTGATGCTAACTGCATGTGCCAAGTCGGAGCGCTCGGACGATGGGCGGGTACCCGTGGGTATTCATGGCGTTAACTATACTGCGCAAGAATTTGGTTTTGTGCTGGTCGATCCGGAGGACAAGGAAAATGGGGCTGGCGAAGAGGCGATCACTGCGTTTGGAGCAGGCGGCACGGTGTGCTGTTTTAAATTACCGAAGCAATGGCGTGCTGGCCTAAAGGCGGAGCTGAGAGCCACGGTTTGGATTCCGCCGACGCCGGACAAAAATTTGTCTTCTGTGAAACAGAGCTATGTGCTCGATATTCCGGCCTACGAGCAGGGCAAGGCTGCGGAGCTGTGGATACTTCGCACTGCAGACAATGAATATAGTCTTGTAGCGAGTAACTTCCAGCCTGATCATCCGCAATGGCCTGGAAAAACAAAAGGCTGGCCGGTGCCGAGCGTGGCGTATCAGAAGATTCTCCACGCAAAGTATTTGGAAGAGGCACAATCGGACGTCGATCTATACGTAAGCTTGCTGGCTGGCCTAAAAAGACAGCCAGTCGAAAGCGCAATGAGAGCGTGGACGCATCGAATGGTGAGCGAAGCTGATGCATTGAAGGCATATAAAGGCCCAAGAGATGCGGCGTTCCTTGCCATGCTGCGTGAGGAGTATCTGAACGGCCTGGTCGAAGCCCAGGATAACGTGGCGCGCGTGAAGGCCACACAGCCATGAAAATGGGAAGCCGATTCTGAAAGAATAGGTACGCGAAGGGTGATATGAGCGCGTTGCCGGCCCGGGTGATAGATAGAAGCTTGTCTAGCCTGCCGCAATGGCGGACAAGCTCAATAAATTCGGTGCCAACCGTGATGGAGAATGTATGAGTTTATGGATCAATCGTTTGCGCTTAGCCGTAGCCGGTGCGGTGCTGGTCTTGCCGATGCTAACTGCATGCGCCAAGCCAGAGCGCCCGGACGACGGGCGGGTACCTGTGGGTATTCATGGCGTTAATTATACTGAGCAAGAATTTGGTTTTGTGCTTGTCGATCCGGCAGACAAAGAAAACGGCGCGGGCGAAGAAGCGATCACGGCATTCGCAGCAGGCGGGACGGTGTGCTGTTTTAATCTACCCAAGCAATGGCGTCCTGGCCTGAAGGCGGAGCTGAAAGCCACGGTTTGGATCGCGCCGACGCCGGAGAAAAGTTTGTCTTCAGAAAAAAAGAGTTTTGTGCTTGACATTCCAGCCTACGAGAAGGGCAAGGCTGCGGAGCTGTGGATACTTCGCACAGCAGTCGACGAATATAGCCTTGTAGCGAGTAATTTCCAGCCGGACCACCCGCAATGGCCCGGTAAAATAAAAGGCTGGCCAGTGCCGAGCCTAGCGTATCAGCGAATCCTCCACGCACGGTTTTTGAAAGAAGCGCAATCGGATGTCGATCTATCTGAAAGCTCCCTATCAGACTTGAAAAATCGGCCAGTCGAACACGGGAAGGAAATGTGGGCGCACCGGATGGTAAGCGAAGCGGAGACATTGAAGACTTATAAGGGGCCAGGAGACCCCGCATTTCTTGCCTCTCTGCGTGAGGAGTATCAGACGGTACTTGTGGCAGCCCAGGAGAAATTGAAGCGAGTGAAGACCGCACAGCCATGAAAAATAGACCAGCAGCTGGGACGATGCTTGTTCCAGGCATTGATTTAAATTTCCTTAACCCTGTGAGCAAGGAGGAATTTTTCTCTGAGACAGAGCTACGCGACTTGAGAAAATACGAGCTACGCGAGCAACCAGAATTCGGCAAGCCCGGTGAATCGTGCAAGACAAACCTCTTTTTTGGGTTCTTCTTCGATGGCACCAAGAACAATTACATTGATGCCGAGAATGGCGGCAATAACCACTCCAACGTCGCGCGCCTGTACGATTGCTATCCCGGCCTGTGCGTGCCTAAAATCCTTCCCCGTTCGACTGATTGGACGTACAAGCCAGATCAGTTCAATAATTTTTTCAAGGTCTACATTCCCGGCGTTGCCTCCAAATTTGAAGCAGTCCAAGATAGCGGCGAGGGGGTAGACGGTATTGGCGGCGGCGCCGCAGGCCTGTTTGGCGAGCGCAGGATCGTATGGACAATGATTCAGGCCATTAATAATTTACACCGCTTCTATCTGAAGGCGCCTTTGATTGCCCCTCCTGAAGCGCTGCTTCTAGTGAAAAGGATTGCCCTCACCCATCAACGCCGAGAACTGCTCCGGGCGAGAGGAGAACTTGCAAATAATCATGTGTTACAAGGTGAGAAGCTCCACGCTAAAATGGACTTTAAAGCGTTGCTGGAGCGACTGCATGCAGCGATAAGCGGATTCATGATCACCGAAGAAGGGTCGGGCGGCTACATGGTCGGTCCGGGGACGGTCAAGACGATTCACATCTCCACCTTTGGATTTTCCCGCGGAGCCACCCAAGCCAGGGCGTTCAATAACTGGATGATCAGCCTGTGTGAACTTGATGCGCAAATGACTAACGCCAAGCACACGCACACTCTGGGTGGCTTTCGCGTGTCGTTCGACTTCCTGGGGCTGTACGACACCGTCGCCTCTGTTGGTGCTGGCAATTCCTTCGGTAACGTCCCATTGTTGAAATTGTTCGACGGGCATGGCGCGTGGGCCGACACGGAGCACAGCCTGCGTGTGACTCCCGGTGTTCCATGCGTGCACCTGGTTGCGGCTCACGAGCTGCGCCGCAGTTTTCCATCGGATTCCATCTCCGTGGAAGGACAGCTTCAGCCGAACTGGTGGGAGATTGTCATTCCGGGCGTCCATTCTGACCTTGGCTGCGGTTACGCTCCCCAGGAGCAAGGCAAAGGCAAGTTGGGAGATGGAACCGACATGCTGGCGCGGATTCCTCTAGCGGTCATGTACAAGATGGCCAGGCTTGCTGGCGTCCCCTTGAAACTTGAATATGCATCAGAGGTGGCGAAGGGCCGTTTCGCGATTCAGAAGGCGACCATCGAACACCTGAATAATTACTTGGCTGTATGCAAGGTGAAGAGTGGTTCGCTGACCGCCATCATGCGTGAACAGGCGCGCTTGCAGATGGAGTGGCGCCTGTCACGGCGATCAACAGGAAAAACGCCAATCGAGCGGACCCAATTCTACAGTCGCTGCAACATGCTCGATAAAAACGATTTTCACAGTGCCTTCCTGGAATTTGAGCAGGAAATCGCCGATTTCGAGGAATGGAAGGGGAATGCGGGCAAGAATTTCAAACCTGAGCAGCAGCTAGCCGGATTTTCAAACGACCACAAAAGCGAATGGGAGGAGATCGCTCGGTGGTATCAGCCATATCCAACTGTGTCGGAAGCCGTGGCGGTCATGTTCGACGAATATGTGCATGATTCACGATCATGGTTCAAAATTATTCCCGGCAACCCTGACTCGGTGAAGGCAACAAAAGAAAAGCTCGACGAGCTTTGCTTCAAGCGCGATGAAGGTGCGCGCTTGCGCGCTCGCGCGGCCCAAATGAAGGCAACATTCGGCATGGATATGCGGCAAGGACGTATCCGTCGACCTGAGGATAGTATGGAGCTCACGCCTGAAGAGCTCAAGCTGGCGAATGCCTATACTGCGGGTGGCAAGGAAATACCTCCGATGATTACAAAAGGCCGCGAGCCATACGCCGGCAAGAACCGTGCTGGCTATCTGCGCTTCCGAAAGATCTATGGCGGCAAAGACAGCGTGCTGTTGTCGTCTGTGCCACTTGAAAATGATTCGCGCGGCGCTACCTAATCAATAGCCTCCCGTCGGGCACGAACCAGTCGTCCCTGTAGCGGCCTGATTCAAGAGTCGTTTATTGTGGCTGCAGTCGCTATTCAAGGGGCTATTATTTCAGTCAACAATCAAGCGCGTATCAACAGCGTCAGTACCTTGACGCTTAGCAACCACCGGTCTATATTAATGACTCGCAAGTAAGTTACCGGATTGAAGCATGCAATGCCCTTTTGAAATGAAGCCGCGCTGGGAGCGCCGCAAAGACGCCCGCCCGCAGGAGCTGCTGGCCGCCGCCCTCGACTTGTTCGTCGAGCGCGGCTACGCTTCCACCCGCCTGGAAGACGTGGCCCGCCGCGCCGGCGTGTCCAAGGGCACCTTGTACCTGTACTTCACGAATAAAGAAGAGCTCTTCAAGGCCGTGGTGCGCGACACCATCGTGCCCGCGCTGGGCGAAGCCGAGGACATCATTTCCAGCTACGACGGCCACTCCGCCGACCTGATGCGCTGCGTCCTGATGAACTGGTGGCAACGCCTGGGAGCCACCAAGGCCTCCGGCATCATCAAGCTGGTGATGTCGGAAGCGGGTAATTTCCCCGATCTTGCACAGTTTTACCAGGAAGAAGTCATTAACCGCAGCACCAGCATGATCGCCAGCATGTTCGATCGCGCCATCGCCCGGGGCGAATTTCGGCCCGTCGACGTCAACGTGATGACCCAGGTGCTGATCGCGCCCATGCTCATGCTCATCACCTGGAAGCATTCGGTCGGTCCGTGCAGCCAGGGCGGCCTCGATCCGATGGTGTTCCTCGAAGCCTTCCTCGACATGGCGCTGCATGGCCTGCTGACCGCGCCGGCCCCCCTTTGACCCGGCCACAACGGCAGGTCCGTCATTGCCGGGGTTTCATTACCTTTAAACTGCAGACTGTCGCAATTTCCGGCGATCTGAGGGCCCATGTCGTTAAGATGTGGGAACTAAGGCCGTTCAACGATAAAATATCGCATTATCATTTTCTCACCGAGTACATAGATGAATATCGAACAAGCCCGCTTTAACATGATTGAACAGCAGATCCGTCCCTGGAACGTGCTGGATTCGGACGTGCTCGATCTGCTGCTGGTCGTCAAGCGCGAGGATTTCGTGCCGGCCGCGCACAAAGCGCTGGCCTTTGTCGACACCGAAATCCCGCTCGGAAGTGGCGAAGCGATGTTCACGCCCAAGATCGAAGCGCGCATCCTGCAGGAAGTCCAGCTCAAAAAGCACGAGAACGTGCTGGAAATCGGGGCCGGCTCGGGCTACATGGCAGCCCTGCTCGCGCACAAGGCGCGCCACGTGACGACGATCGAAATCAATCCGGCGCTCAAGGAACTGGCGCAGGCCAATTTGGCCCGTGCCGGCCTGAGCAACGTAACGGTGGAACTGGGCGACGGCGCGCAGGGCTGGAACGCGGGCGCGCCGTTTGACGTGATCGTCATCTCCGGTGCGCTCGAGGCGCTGCCGGAAGCCTTCCTCAAGCAGATCAAGGTAGGCGGACGCATCGCCGCCATCATCGGCCAGGCGCCGGTCATGACGGCGCAAGTGATCACCCGCCTGTCGGAAACGGCGTACGACACCGTCAAGGTGTTCGAGACCAACGTCAAGCTGCTGTCGGACTCGGTCAAGCACTCGCGCTTTACCTTCTGAGCGATGAACCACCTGACTGCCCCCGAACTGTCGGCATGGTTGGCCGATCCCGCCCGCGCCCAGCCCTTGCTGCTGGACGTGCGCGAAAACTGGGAGTTTGAAACCTGCAAGATCGCCGGTTCGACCCAGATCCCGATGAGCACCATACCGGCGCGCATCGAAGAACTGGACGAGGATACAGAGATTGTCTGCATCTGCCATCACGGCGCGCGCAGCATGCAGGTGGCGGCCTTTTTGGAGCGCAATGGCTTTGGCAAGACGTTTAATTTGACGGGCGGAATTCACGCCTGGGCGGTACAGGTAGACCCGGCAATGCCGAAGTATTGACTGACGACAGTTGGCAAATGCGGCGTGCGGGAACGGCTGTAATGGTTAACCCTTTTGATGATGACTCCAACGGAGAATGTAATGCAGAAATCCCATATCGCCGTGCTGATCGCCAGCGCATTTCTTTCGATTAGTGCACAGGCGGCCGACCTGATCCAGGTCTACCAGCAGGCGTTGGCCAACGACGCAACTTTTGCCAGCGCGCGTGCTTCGCTGGCCGTCGGCCGGGAAAAGACAACCCAGGGCCGCTCCCTGTTGCTGCCTACCGTGGGCCTGGACGGCAGCATCGTCAGGAACGACGGCGATTCGTCCCCATGGAACGAGGGCGCGCTGGGCGCGAACGGCATCATCACCGGCACCAGCCAGCAATATCGCACCACCACCCACACGCTGTCGCTGCAGCAGCCGCTGTTTCGCTGGGCGAACTGGCAGACTTACCAGCAGAGCAAACTGCAGCAGGCGCTGAGCGAAGCGCAGTTCGCGCAGGCGCAGCAAGACTTGATCACGCGCGTCTCGCAAGCGTACTTCGACGTGCTGGCCGCGCAAGATACGCTGGAACTGAACCGCGCCCAAAAAACGGCAACCACGGAGCAGCTGGCCTCGGCCAAGCGCAATTTTGAAGTCGGTACCCAGACCATCACCGACACCCACGAAGCGCAGGCCGCGTACGACTTGGTCGTGGCGCAGGAGTTTGCCGCCATCAACGACCTGGAAAACAAGCGCAGCGCGCTGCAGGCCATCATTGGCGCCGCGCCGACCGTGCTCGTCCCGCTTAAGCCGGGCGTGGTGCTCGCCGCGCCCCAGCCGGCGGCGATCGAGCCGTGGGTCAGCTCGGCCGAGAGCGCGAACTATGGCGTGGTCAGCGCCGAACTGGCGTATGAATCGGCCAAGCGCGACATCCAGAAAAGCCGCGCCGGGCATTATCCGACGCTCGACCTGGTCGCCAACGCGCGCCGTCAGAGCAACAGCGGCCAGTACAACGTGTCGGGCACGAACAACAGCAACGCGATCGGCGTTCAATACAGCCTGCCTTTGTTCAACGGCTTTGCCGTCACCAGCCGGGTGCGGGAATCGATCGCGCTCGAAGACAAGTCGCGCAACGACCTCGAGACCACGCGCCGCAACGCTGCCCTGGGCGCGCGCCAGGCGTTTTTAGGTGTCAATAGTGGGCTGGCGCAGGTGCGCGCCTTGCAGGCGGCCGAAGTGTCGAGCACGTCAGCGCTCGAGTCGAACAAGCTGGGCTACCAGGTTGGCGTGCGCATCAATATCGATGTGTTGAACGCCCAGCGCCAGCTGTACCTGACGCGCCGCGACCTGTCGCGCGCACGCTACGACACGATTATGAATGGCTTGCGCCTGAAGTCGGCCGCAGGTTCGCTGCGCGAAGCCGATCTGGTACCGGTGAATAATCTGCTGGTGAAGTAGGCAAGCAAGCTCTCGGAAAAGCGCCTCGCGGGGCGCTTTTTTACGTGCACCCACTATACTTTTGCCGTGACCGTCTTGCACTGCGTCCCCAATCGCTACCCAGCGCGCCTGCGCATTCGCGTATCTGCTGTCACAGCTTCTCTTTCGCGCTATAGTTAAGACCGGACTCGGCGCATTTATGCCGCGTAAATACATTGCGCAGGAAATGTTATTTTGCTTGAACCACCAGAAATCGCCGACGAAGTCGAACGCCTGTCGGCCCTATGCCGACTGAACTTGCTCGATACGCCGCCCGATGAACGCTTCGAGCGCATCACCCGCAGCGCGCAGCGCATGTTCAACGTTCCCATTGCCCTGGTCACGCTGATCGACAGCAACCGCCAGTGGTTCAAGTCGCACGCCGGGCTGGCGCTCGCCGAAACGCCGCGCCGTATTGCTTTCTGCGCCCATGCGATCCTGAACTCGGCGCCGCTGATCGTTGGCGATACCAGGGCCGACCCGCGCTTTGCCGACAATCCGCTGGTTACTGGTGCGCCGCATATCGGTTTTTACGCCGGCATTCCCATCCACGATACGGGCGGCTGGCGCGTCGGCACGCTGTGTCTGATCGACCATCAGGCGCGCCATTTTTCAAGCGCTGACGTCAGCGCGCTGTGCGACCTGGCGCAGTGGGCCGAGACGGAATTGAACCTGTATTCGCTCAAGCAGGCAACCGCGATCTGCCACGAAAAAGAGTCGCGCCTGCAAGCAATTGTCGAACACGCAGGCGACGCCATCGTGACGATCGACGACAAGGGCACGATCGAAACCTTCAACCCGGCCGCGCAGCGCATCTTCGGCTACCGGCCTGAGGACATCATCGGCCAGCCAATCATGCGCCTGGCGGCCAGGCACTACCGCGCCGGTTTGGCGCGCGATCTCGCAGTGCTCGCGAAAAACGGCATCCAGAACGGCAAGTCGCTCAACCGTCAGGTGTTCGTCGAGCGCAGCAATGGCGAGCGCTTCCCGGCCAACCTGGTGGTCAGTGAAATGCGCATCAATGATCGGCGCGCCTTCACCGGCCTGGTGCGCGACATCTCGAACCGGCGCCGCTCGAGCGAAGACGTAAAGCGCGCCAACCGCCAATTGGCCGAAACGCTCGGTCTGCAGCAAGCCATTCTCGACAGTACCCGCTACGCGATCATCGCTGTCAACCTGCAGGGCAAACCGACCATGTTCAATGCCGGCGCCCAGCGGATGCTCGGTTATACCGCGGCTGACATGAAGGCGCACGGCTCGCTGGCCGTCCTGCACGATCCGGCCGAGCTGGCCGCGCGCGGCGCCGCGCTGGCGGCCGAACTGGGCCACCCGCTCGCAGCGCCGGCCGACGCCATCGTCGCCAATGCGCGCGACGGCAGGCGCGACGAAAGCGAATGGACCTACGTGCGCAAGGATGGCTCGCGCCTGCCGGTCATGCTGTCGGTGTCGGCGGTGTGGGACGAGCAAGTGTTGGCCGGCTTTGTCGTCATTGCCCAGGACCTGAGCGAGCGCAAGAAAATCGAGCAGCTGAAAAACGAGTTCGTCTCGACCCTGTCGCACGAACTGCGCACGCCGCTGACGTCGATCCGCGGTTCGCTCGGCCTGCTGGCCGGCGGTGCCGCCGGTGCCATTCCCACGACGGCCATGGTCCTGCTCGATATCGCCACCAAGAACTGCGATCGCCTGGTGCGCCTCATTAACGACATGCTTGACGTTGAAAAAATCGAATCGGGCAGCATGCGTTTTGAGGCCGTGGTGCAGCCGCTGCTGCCGCTGATCGAGCAGGCGGTGGCGGCCACCAACGCCTACGCCGCTCAGTTCCAGGTCAGCTTCGACCTGCGCGCCGACGCCGGTGAAACGCGCGCTGCCGTCGACACCGACCGCCTGCTGCAGGTGTTGATCAACCTGCTCTCGAATGCCTCCAAGTTCGCCCCGTCAGGCGATGTGGTTGAAGTGCGTTTGCGCCGGCTGGCCGGCGTGGCGCGCGTGTCGGTGACCGATCACGGGGTGGGCATTCCGGAACAATTTCGCGACCGGATTTTCCAGAAGTTCGCGCAGGCCGACGCCACCGACAGCCGCCAGAAGGGCGGCACGGGACTGGGCCTGAACATCTCCCGGGCGATCATTGAAAAGCACCACGGCACGATCGACTTTACCAGCGTGCCGGGGATGCGCACCGAGTTCTATTTCGACTTGCCGCTGGCGAGCGAGCAACCATGAACCACAAGATAAGAACGCATCGTACATGCGAGAGAAACCATGCGTGAGATCAGGCTTGTAATGTACGTCGAGGATGACCCGGACATCCAGATGGTGGCGCAGATGGCGCTGGAAGTAGTCGGCGGAATGACTTTGCGCACCTGCAGTTCGGGCCAGGAGGCACTGCAAGCGGCCGCTGCCGGCTTGAACCCGGACCTGATCCTGCTCGACGTGATGATGCCAGGCCTGGACGGTCCGGCGACGCTGGCTGCGCTGCGCACAATTGCCGCCACTGCCGCCACGCCGGTGATCTTCATGACCGCCAAGGTGCAGGCGGCGGAAGTGAGCTATTACAAATCGATCGGCGCCATTGGCGTGATCGCCAAGCCGTTCGATCCGATGCTGCTCGCGCAGCAGGTGCGCACGCTGTTCGAACAGGCCGCGCCATGACGCCCGAACAAAAAGCCGTACAGGCCAAATTTGACGTGCTGGCCAAGGTATTCCTTGGACGGCTGCCGGTGCGCTACGAAAAAATGCATGCGGCGCTGGCGCTGTGCCGCCTCGACCCCGCCATCGACGCCAACTGGGTCGAGCTGCACCGGCTGCTCCATTCGCTGACCGGCGCTGCCGGCTCCTTCGGGTGCGATGCCCTGGGCGAGCAGGCAGGCTTGATCGAACTGCTGCTGGAAGACCTGCTCGGGCAGAAAACGCGCACTGCTGCCGACGTCGAGGAAGTGGCGCGACTGCTGAATATCATGCAAACGGCAAGCTAGGAGAGACCATGGATACATCGACTGTCTACAGCAAGACCGCCAAGGGAATGGGCGAGTTCAGATCTGGCGGCAAGAATCTGGCGCGCGAACATGCGCGCGTCCTGGCACTCATCAACGGCACGGCAAGCGTCCGCAAGCTGATCGACAGTGGCGCGCTGGTGGAAGGGAAGTATGCGCCGGTGCTGGCCGCGCTGGTCGAGCATGGACTGATACGCGTCTTTGAGCATGACCGCAACGATGCCGATACGATTGCATTCACGCCCTCCTCAAGTTTGGACGGCAGTGACTTTCCGGAGGCGCTGCCGACGCTCACGGTGGAGGAATTGTCGCCCCAGGAAAGCGTGCAGGTATGGGCCGCGGCGCGGCGCGGGGCGAGCGAACTGCGCTCATCGGGCTTTTATTCTTACGGTACCAAGACGGGGTCGAGCCGGGCCGGCGGCGAAGTCGGACGCAAGGCACTGGTGGTGGAAGACGATGAGGAACTGGCCCAACTGCTGGTGCTGCTGCTGACCGAAAAAGGCATGCTCGTGCAGGTTGCCGGCGATGTGCCGGCCGCGTTGGCCATCGTAAACGACGGCGCGCCGCCCGACCTGGTGCTGCTCGATATCGGTTTGCCTGGCATGCCCGGCCAGGACGGCTTCGACATCCTCGGCGTCATCCGGCGCAAGGACGACTGGGCCCGGGTGCCGGTCGTCATGGTGACGGCCGAAGTGTCGGACCAACAGGTGATGAAGGGTTTGAAGGCGGGCGCTGATGGCTACATGTTCAAACCGTTCAAGTGGGACGCGCTGTACGGCTGTATCAAGGAAGTGGTGGGGATTTAACCAGGCCCGTTGAGGCCCCCGGCACGGGCGCCATCCTTGCGCTCGATCAGCTCGATCTTGTAGCCATCCGGATCGGTGACGAAAGCGATCACGGTACTGCCGCCCTTGACCGGACCGGGCTCGCGTGTGACGTTGCCGCCGTTGGTCTTGACCGAGGCGCAGGCGGCGACGATGTCATCGGCCGAGATGGCGAGGTGGCCGTAAGCGGTGCCCATCTCGTAGGTCTCTACGCCGTGGTTGTAGGTCAGTTCCAGCTCAGCGTGATCCGGATTGCCGCCGTAGCCGACAAAGGCGAGCGTGTATTTGAATTCGGGATTGTCGCTGGTGCGCAGCAAAGTCATGCCGAGCACCTTGGTATAGAAATCGATCGAGCGCTGCAGGTTGCCAACCCTGAGCATGGTATGCAGAATGCGCATCGTAATCCTTGAAAGAGGGAGAAGATGCGATTCTAAGCGCTCGGACGATTGTTTGCTGACGGCGTGCTGACGGCGTGCTGACGGCGCTTACGCTTCGAGGCGGGCGTCGAGCGTGATGGTGGCGTTGAGCAGCTTGGACACGGGGCAGTTTTGCTTGGCGTCGAGCACGGCCGCGTCAAAGGCTTCCTGGTTGGCGCCTGGAATGTTGGCGACCAGGTTCAGGTGCACGGCGGTGATGGCAAAACCGGCGTCCTGCTTTTCCAGCGTGACGGTGGCGGTCGTGTTCAAGCTCGTGGCGGTCATGCCGGCTTCGCCAAGCTTGCCCGACAGTGCCATCGTGAAGCAACCCGCGTGCGCCGCGCCGATCAGCTCTTCCGGGTTGGTGCCGGGGCCGTCTTCAAAGCGCGTGTTGAAACCGTATTGCGTGTTGTCGAGCACGCCGCTCTGGGTGGAAATATTTCCCTTGCCGTCCTTGATGCCGCCGCTCCAGACGGCGCTGCCTGAACGTTTGATCATGATGTGCTCCTTGCAAATGAATGTGCAGCCATGATGGACTGCGCTGTGACCAGTATCTGTACGGGGCCGCACATACCTTTGAGCGACAAAAGATGCTGCAATCCCATCGTCCGCAGGTGACGCTGTGGCCAAGTGTCCCATTTTTTCGCGGCCAATTATTCCGGCTTGGTATTGGTCGGCACAACCGAATCATGATGCCGCATGCCATCCTTGGCATCCTCGCGCGGCCTTGCCTGCCCCGATCCGGTACTCGATCCGCTACCGGCCACGCTCTCTTCCACGCCGCGCATGCCATGCAAGTCGGTGTCAACCAGGCCCTGGGCCAGGTCGTCGGCGGCCTGCTTCATCACGCCGCGCGGGTCGGTATCGGTGCCATTGGGCGACTCGTCGCGCTCGTGCGGCAGGCGCTTTACGCCATCATCCTTCACCTTTACGTCCGTGTTAATCTTCCGGTCCGGGGTCTCGGCTACCATATGCTGCTCCTTCGGTTTGTGAATGGCCGCATGTTATCCCGGCGCCAACTTGATGGTCGCGCAATTGAATGATGTATTTTTCCCAACAAAACCGGTAACATTTGCCTTCCGCAACAGCGACGAGACATCAGTGACAACCCATCCGGCCCCGCACGACGAAGAAACTGCCAACTGCCACAATTGCGGCGCAGCCGTTAGCTACCACTACTGCGCATTGTGCGGGCAAGAAACCACGCTGCACGTGCCCAGCGCCGGCGAATTCATCCACGAATTCGTCGGCCACTACATCGCGCTCGAAGGCAAGCTGTGGACCACGGTGCGCAAGTTGTTGCTGCGCCCCGGCTTGCTGAGCGCGGAATACATCGCCGGACGGCGCGTGCGTTACGTGCAGCCGCTGCGCGTGTACCTGACCTTCAGCATCCTGTTTTTCTTCGTGCTCAAGCTGGCCGGCACGCCGGTGGGCAAGGTCGACGAACAAGCCGCCACGGGCGAGCCGATGGTCACCATCCAACAGGCCGACCCGGGGGGCCCGGAACTGATGATCCTGCGCGCGGTTCCCGCGCCGCTCCAACAAAAGCTCAAGGCCTTCAACGCGCGGCCCGCCGCCGAGCAGAGCAAACTGCTCGGCGCCGCGTTTTTCGCTTACGTGCCCTACGCAATGTTCATCCTGATGCCGTTGTTTGCCGCTTATCTCAAGCTGCTGTACGCAGGTTCCGGCCGGCGCTACGGCGAACACTTGCTGTTCGCGCTGCACACCAACGCCTTTGCCTTTGCCATGTTCAGCCTGATTTTGCTGGCCAGTTTCCTGAACGTCGGCTTGCTCGACTTTGCGCTGGCCGTCTGGCTCATCGTCTACCTGCCGCTGGCAATGCGGCGCGTCTACGGCGGTTCGCGCGCCAAGACGTTTGTGCGCTGGGCGGTGCTGGCGCTGCTGCACCTGCTGAGCATCCTGGCCGGCATCTTCGCATCGTACGCAATCGCCGTCATGGCATAGCCTTGGCGCTTGCCGGAAAGCCGTCCACGGGATTATACTGTTCATGCATACAGCATTGCTGCCCACGCCTCTGGCTGGCAGAAGCCACCGATATGGGTTAATCTCCTGCGTGTCGCTACTCCCTCACCGCCGAGATTTCTATGCCAGCTACGCTTGAAACGCAAAAAACCATCGCGCTCGTCGTACGGCCCAATACCGCCGGCATCGACGAAGCGATCGCGCGCATCGTCCAGTTCCTTGAAGGGGCCGGCTACCGCGTGGTGCTGGAGGCGGAAACGGCCGCCCACGTGGGCCCGACCGGTCTGCAGGTGGTGGATGTAGCGGCCATCGGCGCGAGCGCCTGCGCGGCGATCGTGATGGGCGGCGACGGCACCATGCTCGGCATCGCGCGCAAGCTGGCGCCGTTCGACGTGCCGCTGATCGGCATTAACCAGGGCCGCCTGGGCTTCATGACCGATATCCCGATCGAGCGCATGATCCCGGCGCTGGCTGAAATCCTGAACGGCAACGCCAATTCGGAACGCCGCACGCTGCTCGAAGGGCGCGTCATGCGCAGCGGCGAACAGATCGCCTCCGGCCTGGCCGTCAACGACGTGGTGGTGGCGCGCGGCGCCGGCGCCGGCATGGCCGAACTGATGGTCACCGTCGACGGCAACTTCATGTACAACCAGCGCTCCGACGGCCTGATCATTTCCACGCCCACCGGTTCCACCGCGTACGCGCTGTCGGCCGGCGGCCCGCTGCTGCACCCCAGCCTGAACGGCGTCGTGCTGGTGCCCATTGCGCCGCACGCGCTGTCGAACCGGCCGATCGTGGTGCCCGACTCGAGCGAGATCGTGATCGAAATCGTCAGCGGGCGCGACGTGAGCGTCAACTTCGACATGCAAACCTTTGCCAGCCTGCTGCACGGCGACCGGATCGTCATTTCGCGCTCGCCCAACCACATCACGTTTTTGCATCCGCAGGGCTGGAGCTACTACGACACGCTGCGCGAAAAGCTGCACTGGAATGAATACCCCTCGGGTGAAGGCAAGCTGCGCTAGGCGCACGCCACCCCGCCGACCACCATCACTTCAAAAGACTCATGCTGCGTACACTTTCCATTCGCGATTTCGTCATTGTCGACGCGATCGAACTTGAGTTTTCAAGCGGCTTCTCGGTGTTTACCGGCGAGACCGGCGCCGGCAAGTCGATCCTGATCGACGCGCTGCAACTGGCGCTCGGCGGGCGCGGCGACGCCAGCGTGGTGCGCGAAGGCGCGTCCAAGGCCGACATCACGGCCGATTTTGCGGTCGGCGGCGCGGCGCAGGCATGGCTGGTCAAAAATGAATTCGCGCTGGAGGAGGGCGGCGCGCTGCTGCGGCGCGTGATCGACAATGCGGGGCGCTCGAAAGCCTACATCAACGGCATCGCGGCCACCGCCACCCAGCTGCGCGACCTGGGCGACATGCTGGTCGACATCCACGGCCAGCACGCGCACCAGTCGCTGCTCAAAACCGAGGCCCAGCGCGCGCTGCTCGACAACCAGGCCGCGTTCAAGGATGCCGGCGCGGCCGGCGACGCGCAGCAGGTGGCTGCGTTCTACAAAAGCTGGCGCGCGCTGGCCAGGCAGCGCGAAGAATTCGAGAGCAACGCCAAGAACGTGCTGATGGAGCGCGAGCGGCTGGAGTGGCAGGTGGGCGAACTGGAAAAGCTGGCCGTCAAGCCGGGCGAATGGGCCGAGATCGGCAACGAGCACAGCCGCCTGTCGCACGCGGCCAGTTTGCTCGAAGGCGCGCAGGAGGCGCTGGCGGCGATCTCCGAATCGGACCATCCGATCCTGTCGCAGCTTTCGTCGCTCAACATCAAGCTGGGCAAGCTGGTGGCCATCGACGCCCAGCTGCAGCCGGTGCTCGACTGCATGGAGCCGGCCCTGATCCAGCTGCAGGAAGCCGTGTATGCGCTTAACGATTACCTGGACCGGGTTGATCTCGATCCGGAGCGTCTGCGCCAGGTGGAAGCGCGCCTGGAAGCGATCCACGGCAGCGCGCGCAAGTTTCGCGTTGCGCCCGAAGACCTGCCCGGGGAATACGTCGTGCTGTCCGAACGGCTCAAGCAGCTGGCCGACGCCACCGACCTGGACGGCTTGCGCAAGCAGGAAGAAAAAATCATGGCCAGCTATGTGACGTCGGCCGGCAAGTTGTCCAAAACGCGCACTGCGGCGGCCAAATTGCTCAGCACCCAGGTGACGGCCGCGATGCAGGAATTGAACATGACGGGCGGCAGTTTTGTCGTGGGTCTCAATCCCTGCGAGCCGAGCGCGAGCGGCGTCGAGCAGGTCGAATTTTTGGTAGCCGGCCACGCCGGCGTGGCGCCGCGCCCGCTGGCCAAGGTGGCCTCGGGAGGCGAGCTGGCGCGCATTGCGCTGGCCATTTCCGTGATCACCTCGAATGCGACGACCACGCCGACCCTGATTTTCGATGAGGTCGACAGCGGCATCGGCGGGGCGGTCGCCGAAGTGGTGGGGCGCCTGCTCAAGCGCCTGGGGCAGGAGCGGCAAGTGCTGTGCGTGACCCATTTGCCGCAGGTGGCCAGCCAGGCCAGCCAGCATTTCCAGGTGGCCAAGGACACCACCGCGGGCGGCAAGACGGTGTCGCACATCGACGTGTTGGACAGCAAGGCGCGGGTGGAAGAAGTGGCGCGCATGCTGGGCGGGCTGGAAATCACGGCGACCACGCGCAAGCACGCGCGCGAACTGCTGGCGTCCTGATTGCCCTTTACATAATCGTACCGATTGGTTCAAGTTATTGCAGGCGGTCGGGCTCGTCCCGGGCGTGGCCGCGATGTGGATTCGGGCCTGGGCCTGGTCGTGGCAGTTTGCCTTTCCCGTGCTGCTGCTAATCCTGCCCGTGGTGCGGCGGGCGACGGCGGCGATTGTCACATCCGCCTGAAAAGGCTGGAATGGCGGGCCGGTAAGAATCTATAATGGCCTCGCTCCTTAACTCTCAATCGCCCTGTGAACAATCCCATCATTGCCGACATTACCGTCAAGCTCAAATTGCTGACCACCGAGCGGGGCGGGCGCGCCGAAGCGCTGCCGGGGGGCGAGTACCGGGGCATTCTGAGCGCGCGCGGGCAGCATTTTTCGTTCAGGTGCGAATTGCCGCGCGAGACGGGCTTCGAACTGGGCGCGTCGCGCACGCTCGAGGTCGAGTTCCTGTTTCCCGACCTCGCGCTGCCGTTTTTCAAGCACAACGACGAGTTCAATCTGTGGGAAACCGGCACGGTCGGCTATGGTCGCGTGCTGAAGGTGCATCGCCAGTTCTGATGCCTGGCAGAGTTTCATGACTCTATCTTCGGGCACAGGGGCGAACCCGGGGCGGCAGTGGCCATGCTCGAGCGTTCCGCCTTGTTCTTGCACCCGCTCGCGCATGGCGCGCATGCCATTCCCAACCGCAGTGCCGGCGCATGTGGACGAATAGTTGCCTGTGAACAGGGGTCAGACCACTTTGTCCCATCGGCAGAAGTGATCTGACCCCGGTTCGCGGACGATCCGACGAGCAACACGGTAATCTAGGATAATATCGTTCCTTCGCCCTCACTCTCCAGATCAACCATGGCCTATCGCAAAGAACCACCGTACACCCACGGGACCGTGGGCACGACCGCCGTCGTGCTGGTCAACCTGGGCACGCCGGACGAGCCGACCGCGCCGGCCGTGCGGCGCTACCTGAAAGAATTCCTGTGGGACCCGCGCGTGGTTGAAATCCCGCGCGCCGTCTGGTGGCTGATTCTGAACCTGATCATTTTGCCGTTTCGCTCGTCGAAATCGGCCGCCAAGTACGCGCAGATCTGGACCAAGGAAGGCTCGCCGCTCAAGGTGCACACGCAAAAGCAGGCGACGCTGCTGCGCGGCGCGCTCGGCCAGCGCGGCCACAAGGTCGGCGTGGTGATGGCGATGCGCTACGGCTCGCCCTCGCTGGCCGAGGTGCTGGACCGGCTCAAGGCCGAGCATTGCGAGCGGGTGCTGATTCTGCCCGCCTATCCCCAATATTCCGGCACCACCACCGCCTCGATCAACGACGCGGTGTTCGCCCACTACGCCAAGGTGCGCAACGTGCCCGAACTGCGCCTGATCCGCAACTATCACGACCATCCTGCGTATATCGGCGCGCTGCGCGACACCGTGCTCAAGCACTGGGAAGCGAACGGGCGCGGCGACAAGCTGATCATGAGTTTTCATGGCGTGCCCAAGCGCACGCTGATGCTGGGTGACCCGTATCACTGCGAATGCTACAAGACGGCGCGCCTGCTGGCCACCGAATTGGGCTTGTCCGAGCAGCAGTACCTGGTGACGTTCCAGTCGCGCTTCGGCAAGGCCGAGTGGCTGCAACCCTACACCGCGCCCACGCTGCAAAAGCTGGCGCAGGAAGGGTTCAAGCGGGTCGACCTGATCTGCCCGGGCTTTACCAGCGATTGTCTTGAAACGCTGGAAGAAATCGCGATGGAAGCGCGGCACGACTTCATCGGGGCGGGCGGACGCGACTTTCACTATATACCTTGCCTGAACGAGGCCGACTCGTGGATCGCGGCGCTGGCCGACGTGGCCGAGCAACACCTGCTGGGCTGGCCGACCATGCTGACGTCGGCACAACGCGAAGCCGAACTGAAGGATGCCCAAGCGGGGCGCGCCAATGCCGTCAAGCTGGGCGCAAGCTGAGCCTGGCGGCCCGGCCTGCTAAAATAGCGGGTGGACAGGCGTCAAGCCGGCGTACACGATCCACGCCATGGCAAGCACGGTGTAGGCGACGACGCTAATGGCAATGAGCGGCAACTTCATGACGGGAACTCCTGGACGCGTGGCAAGCGACAATTCGCAGGCCTGCGCGCTTAAGTACATAGTAATCCGTCGCGCGCAGAAGTGAATCTCCCATTTGGTAAGATTTGTAACATTGCACACAGAGCGGCGCGTACTTATATCCCTTGAAACTGTAGCTAACATCCCCATCTTTGGGGCTGTGTGGTTAGCACGACACGTCAATTAACAGCTAAGTCATTGATAGTAGGAGTTTTTTCGATGCAAGACCAAGAAAACCAAGAAGTGTCCGCGACTCAGGAAGAAATTGATCAGGCCCTCGCGCCTGAAGCCGGCGCACCCGGCCTGGAAGAGCAGTTGAGCGCCACCGAAGCCAAACTCGCGGAAATGCACGATGCATTCATGCGCGCCAAGGCCGAGGGCGAAAACATCCGCCGCCGCGCCCAGGAAGACGTCAGCAAGGCCCATAAATTTGCCATCGAAAGCTTCGCCGAGGCCATGGTACCCGTGCGCGACAGCCTGGAAATGGCGCTCAAGGTCGAGACCCCGTCGGTCGAGTCCCTGAAGGAAGGCGTCGAAATGACGCTCAAGCAACTGACCTCGGCGTTCGAAAAGAACCGCCTGGTTGAAATCCTGCCAGTCCAGGGCGACAAGCTCGACCCGATGAAGCACCAGGCCGTGGCCGTGGTGCCCGCCGAGCAGGAAGCCAATACCGTCGTCAATGTGTTGCAAAAGGGCTACATGATCGCTGACCGCCTGCTGCGGCCAGCCATCGTCACGGCGGCGCAGGCGAAATAAAGTCCGCCTGCCGCGCTCCAAGGTCTTGAAAGCGCGCCGTTTTACCAAATATCCAAGCTATCTGAAACTAAGTAAATAAAAGGAAAACATCATGGGCAGAATTATCGGTATCGACCTGGGAACAACTAACTCCTGCGTCGCGATCATGGAAAATGGTCAGCCAAAGGTAATCGAAAACGCTGAAGGTGCGCGTACGACGCCTTCCATTATTGCTTACCAGGAAGATGGCGAAATTCTGGTTGGCGCGCCGGCCAAGCGCCAGGCGGTCACCAATCCGAAGAACACGCTGTTCGCGGTCAAGCGCTTGATCGGCCGTAAGTTCGACGAAAAAGAAGTCCAGAAAGACATTGGCCTGATGCCGTATTCGATCCTCAAAGCCGACAACGGCGATGCATGGATCGGCGTGCGCGACAAAAAGCTCGCGCCACAGCAAATCTCCGCAGAAGTGCTGCGCAAGATGAAAAAGACGGCCGAAGACTACCTTGGCGAAGAAGTCACGGAAGCGGTCATCACCGTGCCGGCATACTTCAACGACTCGCAGCGCCAGGCAACCAAGGATGCCGGCCGGATCGCGGGCCTGGACGTCAAGCGCATCATCAACGAGCCGACCGCCGCCGCACTGGCGTTTGGCCTGGACAAGAACGACAAGGCCGACCGCAAGATCGCCGTGTATGACCTGGGCGGCGGCACGTTCGACGTCTCGATCATTGAAATTGCTGACGTAGACGGCGAAAAGCAGTTCGAAGTACTCTCGACCAACGGCGACACCTTCCTCGGCGGCGAAGACTTCGACCAGCGCATCATCGACTTCATCATCGACGAATTCAAGAAGATTAACGGCCTGGATCTGAAAAAAGATCCGATCGCCCTGCAGCGCATCAAGGCTTCGGCCGAGCGCGCCAAGATCGAACTGTCGTCGTCGCAGCAGACCGAAATCAACGAGCCGTACATCGCCATGGCGAACGGCGCGCCGGTCCACCTGAACCTGAAAATGACGCGCGCCAAGCTCGAGTCGCTGGTTGAGGAACTGATTCTGGCCACCATCGAGCCATGCAAGACGGCGATCAAGGATGCCGGCGTCAAGGTATCCGACATCGACGACATCATCCTGGTCGGCGGCATGACCCGCATGCCAAAGGTGCAGGAAAAGGTCAAGGAATTCTTCGGCAAAGAGCCGCGCAAGGACGTCAACCCGGACGAAGCCGTCGCTGTCGGCGCCGCGATCCAGGGTTCCGTGCTGTCGGGCGAGCGCAAGGATTTGCTGCTGCTGGACGTGACGCCACTGTCGCTGGGTATTGAAACGCTGGGCGGCGTGATGACCAAGATGATCCACAAGAACACGACCATCCCCACCAAGTTCAGCCAGGTGTTTTCGACGGCCGACGACAACCAGCCTGCCGTGACGATCAAGGTCTTCCAGGGCGAGCGTGAAATCGCTGCCGGCAACAAGGGCCTGGGCGAATTCAACCTCGAGGGCATTCCGCCGGCTTCGCGCGGCACGCCACAGATTGAAGTGACCTTCGACATCGACGCCAACGGCATCTTGCACGTCGGCGCCAAGGACAAGGCCACCGGCAAAGAAAACAAGATCACCATCAAAGCCAATTCGGGCCTGACGGAAGCGGAAATCCAGAAGATGGTGAAAGACGCTGAACTGAACGCCGAAGAAGACAAGAAAGTGAAAGAACTTGCCGAAGCACGCAACCAGGCCGATTCGCTGGTGCACTCGACCCGCAAGTCGCTGACCGAATACGGCGACAAGCTCGAAGGCGGCGAGAAGGAAGCCATTGAAGCGGCGATCACCGAAGTTGAAGGCTCGATCAAGGCCGGCGACAAGGCCGAGATCGACGCCAAGGTGGCAGCACTGTCGACCGCGTCGCAAAAGCTGGGCGAAAAGATGTATGCCGACATGCAGGCCAAGCAGGAAGCAGCGGGCGGCGACGCCGGCCAGCAGCAGCCAGGCGCGGACGCGGGCAAGCAGGCGCAAGACGACGTGGTGGACGCCGACTTCAAGGAAGTCAAAGACGCCAAGTAGCAGATGCAGGGGCGCGCGCCCCTGCCTCCAGATACGGCCGGGCCCATTGCGGCTCGGTTTTTTTGCATAAACGAGTCAGTGTTTCAGATTCAGTCACACAGCAAGGTGCCGACAAATGGCAAAGCGAGATTTTTACGAGATCCTTGGGGTCGCAAAGAATTCTTCGGATGAAGAAATCAAGAAGTCGTACCGCAAGCTTGCGATGAAATACCATCCGGACCGCAATCCGGACAGTAAGGAATCGGAAGAGAAGTTCAAGGAAGTCAAAGAAGCGTACGAGATGCTGACCAATCCGGAAAAGCGCGAAGCGTATGACCGTTACGGTCATGCGGGCGTGGACCCGAACATGGGTGGCGGCGGCGCCGGCGGCTTTGGCGGCGGCGGTTTCGCCGACAGCTTCGGCGACATCTTCGGCGATATTTTCGGCGGTGGCGCCGGCCGCGGGCGCGGTGCCGGTCCCCAGGTCTACCGCGGGGCCGACCTGCGCTACAACCTCGAGATCACGCTCGAGCAGGCAGCACACGGCTTCGACACCACCATCCGCGTGCCAAGCTGGGACAAGTGCGACACTTGCCACGGCACGGGCGCCAAGCCGGGCACGTCGCCGACCACCTGCACCACGTGTGCAGGTCACGGCCAGGTGCGCATGCAGCAGGGCTTTTTCAGCATCCAGCAGACCTGCCCCAAGTGCCACGGCAACGGCAAGGTCATTACCGATCCGTGCGCACCATGCGGCGGCCAGGGACGCATCAAGCGCAACAAGACGCTGGAAGTGAAGATCCCGGCCGGTATCGACAACGGCATGCGCATCCGCTCGTCTGGCAATGGCGAGCCGGGTACCAACGGCGGGCCGGCGGGCGACCTGTATGTGGAGATCCACATCAAGGCGCACACCGTGTTCCAGCGCGAAGGCGACGACCTGCATTGCGAGATGCCGATTTCGTTCGTCAAGGCGACTTTGGGCGGCGAGATCGAAGTGCCTACGCTGTCGGGCAAGGTATCGTTCACCATCCCCGAAGGTACGCAATCGGGCAAGACGTTCCGACTGAAAGCGAAGGGCATCAAGGGCGTGCGTTCCGGTTACGCGGGTGACCTGTTCTGCCACGTGGCGGTAGAAACGCCCGTCAAGCTGACCGACAAGCAGAAAGACCTGCTCAAGGAATTCGAACGCCTAACCGCCGAGGGCGGCGCCAAGCACAGCCCGCAGAGCAAAGGGTGGATGGACAAGGTGAAGGATTTTTTCGAGTAAAATATCGCACCCGCAAGGTGCGCTACTGTACGGTGAAGAGGCGAAGCGCCTTTCACCAAAGGCATGCGTCGCCTTGACGCGTGCCTTTGGTGGAAGGCGCTTCGTTGTTCCACCCTATGATAATCATACTGACTCGACGGATCCCACATGACCACGCAATCAGAACAAGACATTCAGGCTCTGTTTACCCGCAACCAGGACTGGGCGGCGGCGATGGTTGCCAGCAACCCGAGCTTCTTTACATCGCTGCTGAACCAGCAGTCACCCCAGTATTTGTGGATCGGCTGTTCCGACAGCCGGGTGCCCGCCAACGAGCTGCTTGGCTTGGCCCCGGGAGAGCTGTTCGTCCATCGCAACATCGCCAACGTGGTGGTGCACTCGGACCTGAATTGCCTGTCGGTGCTGCAGTTTGCCATTGACGTGCTGAAGGTCAAGCACGTCATTATTTGCGGGCACTACGGCTGCTCGGGCGTGCATGCGGCCATGGTCAACAAGCGCATCGGCCTGGCCGACAACTGGCTGCGCCACGTGCAGGACGTCTCGCAAAAGCACGAGAAATATCTGGGCGAATCGCTGGCCTCGGGCGCGCGCGCGAACCGGTTGGTGGAACTGAACGTGACGGAGCAGGTGGTCAATACCGCGCAGACGACGGTGGTGCAGGACGCGTGGGAGCGCGGACAGGAGTTGACAGTGCATGGCTGGGTGTATGGCCTGCACGACGGCCTGCTGCGCGACCTGGGCATGAGCGTGAGCGGCGCGGAAGAACTGGCGCCCAAGCTGGTGTCGCGGCTCGAGGAATACACTGTGTAAAGCGCATTCCAGCTTTGCGCCGCCATGGGCCGTAGGTCCGTAGGTCGGAAAAGCGAAGCGCATTCCGACATGTTCGCGTCCCGTGGACACCTGTCGGAATGCGCTACGCTTTTCCGACATACGGGGCGTACCTTGTGCGACGATGCGGGCAATACCATTGGATAAAGCGATGAGCCATGACCTGACCACCATCCGCGACACCGTGCGCACCTTTGTTTCCGAACGCGACTGGGACCAGTTCCACACGCCCAAGAACCTGTCCTCGGCCCTGTGCGTGGAAGCGGCAGAACTGCTCGAACACTTCCAGTGGCTGCACAGCGGCGGGGCCGCCGAACTTGGCCCCGCCAAGCTCGAACAGGTGCGCCACGAAATGGCCGACGTGCTGGTCTACCTGGTGCGCCTGGCCGACAAGCTCGATGTCGACCTGGGCGCCGCGGTCGAGGAGAAAATGATCCTCAACCGCGCCAAATACCCGGCCGACAAAGTGCGCGGCGACGCCCGAAAATACAATGAATATCCAGATTAGATTCCGGATTAAACTCCAGATTAAATCCCACCCATGCAAATGTACTTGATTACCAAATAATCCTCGATCCCGTAGGTCGATCCTTCGCGCCCCAGGCCCGACTGCTTGACGCCGCCAAACGGCGCGATCTCGTTCGAAATGAGCCCCGTGTTCACGCCCACCATGCCGCTTTCCAGCGCCTCGGCCACGCGCCACACGCGTCCGATGTCGCGCGAATAAAAGTAGGCCGCCAGCCCGAACTCGGTGTCGTTCGCCATCGCGATCACATCGTCCTCGGTTTTAAAGCGAAACAGCGGCGCCAGCGGCCCGAAAGTCTCCTCGGAAGCCACCTGCATAGCCGACGTCACATCAGCGATGATGGTCGGCTGAAAAAAGCTGTGACCCAGCGCATGGCGCTTGCCGCCGGCCAGCAGCCGTCCGCCCTTGGCCAGCGCGTCGGCGATGTGCTCCTCGACCTTGACGACCGCCTTTTCTTCGATCAGCGGCCCTTGCGTGACGCCTTCTTCCAGGCCGTTGCCGACCTTGAGCTTGCCCACGGCAGCGACCAGCTTTTCGGCAAATTGCTCGTACACGCCATCTTGCACATACAGGCGGTTGGCGCACACGCAGGTCTGGCCCGCATTGCGGTATTTGGACGCGATCGCCCCTTCCACCGCCGCATCGAGGTCGGCGTCGTCAAACACGATGAAAGGCGCATTGCCGCCCAATTCGAGCGACAGCTTCTTGATTGTCGGCGCGCACTGCTGCATCAAAATGCGCCCCACCTGGGTGGAACCGGTAAAGGTCAGCTTGCGCACGATCGGGTTGCTGGTCATTTCGCCGCCGATCGCTTTGGAGTCGCCGGTAATGACGCTCAACACGCCCTTGGGCACACCGGCGCGTTCGGCCAGCACCGCCAGCGCCAGCGCTGAAAACGGCGTCAGCTCGGCCGGCTTGACCACCATCGGGCAGCCTGCGGCCAGCGCCGGACCGACCTTGCGGGTGATCATCGCCGCCGGGAAGTTCCACGGCGTGATGGCCGCGCACACGCCGATCGGCTCCTTGGTGACCATCAGGCGCCGGTCGGCCCAGGGCGACTGCAGCGTGTCGCCCGCCACCCGCTTGCCTTCTTCGGCAAACCATTCGATGAACGAAGCCGCATAAACGATCTCGCCTTTCGATTCGCTCAAAGGCTTGCCCTGTTCGGCCGTCATGATGACTGCCAGGTCGTCCGCGTTGGCGAGCATCAGGTCATTCCACTTGCGCAAGATGGCGCTGCGCTCCTTGGCCGTTTTTTTGCGCCACGCGGGCCAGGCGACGTTGGCGGCGTCAATCGCGCGTTTGGTCTCGAGCGCGCCCATGTGCGGCACCGTGCCCAGTTGCTCGCCGGTGGCCGGGTTGAACACGGTGATGGTGCTCGCATCGTTGGCATCGCACCATTCGCCATCTAACAGGCATTGCTGGCGCAGCAGGGTAGGGTCTTTCAGGTTCAGCATGATCGGCTTTCTGAGTCGGAGGAAGATCATCCATGTTAGCCCAATTGGCAAGCTTGCGTGCTCCGCTCCATTGCCTTTCGGTAAGGAAAAGAGCCCGGCGTGTTGGCATCCTTCGCCATAAGCAAGTATGCTAGGCACTTGTTCGATATACATCAATCGGCACTCGCAATCGTCCCGAATTGGCTTTATGATGGTGCTGAGTGCCGCACTTTTACACTGGCAGGCTTTATGCGCAGTCCCATCGTTCTCGTTCCAGCATGCACCCGCGCCATAGGCGAGCATCCCTATTACGCGGCGCAGATCAAATACGTCGATGCGGTCGTCCTCGGGGCGCGCTGCACGCCGCTGATCGTCCCTGCGCTGGGCGATGCGCTTGACCTGGCAAGCATCCTCGATGCCTGCGACGGCATCATGCTGACCGGTTCGGCCAGCAACGTCCACCCGAGCCACTATGGCGAGGACGTGTACGACCCCGAACTGCCGCAAGACCCCGGGCGCGACGCCACCACGCTGCCCCTGATCCGCGAGGCGATCAAGCGCGGCATTCCCGTCATTGCGGTGTGCCGCGGTTTCCAGGAGCTGAACGTGGCCCTGGGCGGCAGCCTGTATCAGGCAGTGCAGGAGGTGGCGGGCAAGATGGACCACCGCGAAGACCCGGCGCTGCCGCTCGAGGCGCAGTACGCGCCAGCGCACGGCATCACGCTCACGCCGGGCGGCACGCTGCAGCGCATCCTGGGCGGCGCCACCGACATAGCGGTCAATTCCTTGCACGGCCAGGGCGTGGACCGCCTGGCCGACGGGATTGCGATCGAAGCGCGCTCCGACGATGGCCTGGTCGAAGCGTTTTCGGTGCCTGCGGCGCCCGGCTTCACGCTGGCCGTGCAGTGGCACCCGGAATGGCGGCTGCTTGAGAACCCCGACTCGATGCGCATGTTCGGCGCGTTCGGCGACGCCTGCCGCGCATTTTGCGCAAAAAAAGGCGCGCCGGTTCCTTAGCTTCGCCCGCAGACACGCAAGCGCGCCAGCATCCATAGTACGCACGGGACGTTTTTCGTCCGGCGTTTGAGCAAGACTACCGAGAGACAATCATGGCAATTCGCGAAAACTTTACCTATACAGACATGGACCTGTGGCTCAATGAAAAACGAGTCACCGAAATTGAATGCCTGATTCCCGACCTGACCGGCGTCGCGCGCGGCAAAATCCTCCCGCGCGCCAAGTTCACGCAGGAGCGCGGCATGCGCATTCCCGAGGCGGTGCTGGGCATGACCGTGACGGGCAACTACCCGATCGCCGACGGCGCCTACGACCGCGCCATTTCCACCACCGACCGCGACATGATTCTCAAGGCCGACCCGACCACCATCACCATGGTGCCGTGGGCGGTTGACCCGACCGCGCAGGTCATCCACGACTGCTATTTTTCGGACGGCAAACTGGTCGACTTCGCGCCGCGCACGGTGCTGCGCCGCGTGCTCAAGCTGTACGCCGACAAGGGCTGGAAGCCGGTCGTGGCGCCTGAACTCGAGTTCTACCTGACGGCCAAGAACATCGACCCGGACCTGCCTCTGAAGCCGCCCATCGGGCGCAGCGGACGTGCTGAAACAAGCCGCCAGGTGTACTCCATCGATGCGGTGAACGAATTCGATCCGCTATTCGAAGACATCTACGATTACTGCGAACTGATGAACCTGGACGTCGACACCCTGATCCACGAGATCGGCGCCGGCCAGATGGAAATCAACTTCCAGCACGGCGACCCGCTGGGCCTGGCCGACAAGGTGTTTTTCTTCAAGCGCACGCTGCGCGAAGCGGCGCTCAAGCACGACATGTACGCCACCTTCATGGCCAAGCCGATGGCCGGCGAACCCGGCTCGGCCATGCACGTGCACCAGAGCGTGGTCGACACCAAGACCGGCATGAACATCTTCAGCAACGAAGACGGTTCCGCGTCGCCCCTGTTCAAGCAGTACATCGGCGGGCTGCAGCGCTACATGCCGTCGGCGATGGCGATCGTCGCGCCGTATGTGAACTCGTACCGCCGCATCGTGCGCCATACGGCAGCGCCGATCAACATCCAGTGGGGCCTGGACAACCGCACCGTGGGCTTTCGCGTGCCCGAATCGGGCGTGCAGGACCGGCGCGTGGAAAACCGCATCATCGGCGCCGACGCCAATCCCTACCTGGCGCTGGCAACCACGCTCGCCTGCGGCTACCTGGGCATGACCGAGCAACTCGAGCCGACCCCGATGATGACCGGCAGCGCCTACGAGATGCCGTTCGAACTGCCGCAAGGCCTGCCCGAAGCGCTGGCCATGCTGCGCGCCGAAGACAAGCTGCGCGCCGTGCTCGGCGAGCGCTTCATCGACGTGTATTCGGCCATCAAGGACCTGGAGCACCAGGAATTCATGACCGTCATCAGTCCGTGGGAACGCGAACACTTGCTGCTCCACGTCTGAACATCAACACGAAACCGAGGTCCATCATGCCACTACAATCCTTAGCACCAGCCGCTGCCGTCCTTGCCGGCGTCAAGGCGGCCGTTCATGAAATCTACGACACCGCATTGATCCGCAAGCTCGATGCGCAGCACTACATGCATCCGTTCACCGACCACGCCGCCCTGAAGGAAAAGGGCGTGCGCGTGATGGTGCGCGGCGATGGCATCTACCTGTGGGATTCGGAAGGCAACAAGAGCCTGGACGGCATGTCGGGCCTGTGGTGCGTGAACGTCGGCTACGGGCGCACCCGCATTTCTGAAGCCGTCTACAAGCAGATGGAGACGCTGCCGTTTTATAACAGCTTTTTCAACACCACCAATGTGCCCGCCGTGCGCTTGGCCGCTCTGCTGGTGGAGCTCTCGCCGCCGCAGTTCAACCACGTGTTTTTCACCGGCTCGGGCTCGGAAGCGAACGACACCAACCTGCGCATGGTGCGCCGCTACTGGGACCTGATGGGCTACCAGGGCCGCCACACCATCATCAGCCGCTACAACGCGTACCACGGCAGCACGCTGGCCGGATCGGCCCTGGGCGGCATGGAAGGGATGCACGAGCAGGCCGGGATGATTCCCGGGATCGAGCATATCGGCCAGCCGAACTACCTTGAGTCAGGCCAGGGCATGAGCGAAAACGAATTTGGCCTGGTGGCCGCCGGCTGGCTCGAGAAAAAAATCCTGGAAGTGGGCGCCGACAAGGTGGCCGCGTTCATCGGCGAGCCGGTGCAGGGCGCGGGCGGGGTGATCATCCCGCCGGCCACTTACTGGCCGGAGATCCAGCGCATCTGCGACAAGTACGGCATCTTGCTCATTGCCGATGAAGTCATTTGCGGCTTTGGCCGCCTGGGCGCCTGGTTCGGTTCGGAGCTCATGCAGATCAAGCCCGATCTGATCACCTTTGCCAAGGGCGTGACCTCGGGCTATGTGCCGCTTGGCGGCGTGCTGGTGGGCGACCGGGTTGCGAAGGTCTTGATCGATAAAGGCGGCGACTTCAATCACGGCTTCACGTATTCGGGCCACCCGGTCGCATGCGCGGCGGCGCTTGAAAACCTGCATATCCTGCTCGAGGAAAAGCTGGTCGAGAAGGTGGCGCTGGAAACGGGGCCATACCTGAAGGCCAAGTTCGCCGCGCTGGCAGACCATCCGCTGGTGGGCTTTGCCAACAGCTGCGGCTTTGTCGCGGGCTTGAATTTGGTGCGCAAGAAAGCAGCCAATGTGCACGACTGCGAGTATTTTCAGCCAGATCAGTCGGTGGGGATGATTTGCCGCGGCCACATGTTCGAGAATGGCATGATCATGCGCGCCGTCGGCGACCGGATGATTATCGCGCCGCCGCTGGTGATGACGTGCGCACAGATCGACGAGATGGTCGCTAAGATCCGGTTCTGCCTCGACGCCACGCTGGCCGACCTGCAGCAGCGCGGCTGGATGTAAAACCAGGATGTCCGCGTCACGTTGATGTAATGCATCAGCGAACCGATTCTGCCACGACGCAACCCGTAGGGCGCAAAAGCGCAGCGCATTGCGCCAATGTCCGCGTCACGTTGACGCGAACATTGGCGTAATGCGCTTGCGCTTTTACGCCCTACGGCACCTTGCGGTCTCCGAGCACTTGCGGCATCAGCGAACCGATAACGATCCCGATGAACGCTGCAATCAAGCCGGCAAGCTGACCGGGGAAATGCTCACCCCACGTTGTCAGCTGCGGGAAGAACAGGATCCAGGTGATCAAGCCTGCGGCGATCGACACGATCGCCCCTTGCGTGGTGGCGCGCTGCCAGTACATGCCCATCACCAGCGGCACAAAGGCGGCCACCAGCGTGACCTGATAAGCGCTCGAGACCAGCTCGTAGATGGAGGTGCCGTGCATCTTGATCGCATAGGTCAGCACCAGGGCCGCGAACACGACAATCGACACGCGTACCGCCAGCAGTTGCTGCTTGTCGGTCATGCCTGGACGCAGGTGCTTGAGGATGTTCTCGACAAAGCTGGTCGACGGCGCCAGCAGCGTGGCCGACGAGGTGCTCTTGATCGCCGACAGCAGCGCGCCAAAGAAAATAATCTGCATCATCAAAGGCATCTTGGTCATCACGAACGTGGGCAACAGACGCTGATAATCATTCTTGACCATGTCCACGCCGCTTTGGCCCATGACCAGCACGGCGCTGGCAACGATGAACATCGGCACAAAGGCGAACAAGATATAGCTCGCACCGCCGATCATGGCGCCGGCGCGCGCGGTGGGCGCGTTCTTGGCCGACATGACGCGCTGAAACACGTCTTGCTGCGGAATGCTGCCGAGCATCATGGTGACGGCCGCGCCCAGGAAGAACACCATGTCATGGAACTTTGGCGGCGGCAGGAACTTCCACAGGTGGTCGCGGTTTGCCATGGCGAACACCTGGTCCGCGCCGCCGGCCAGGTCGGCCGCGAAATAGGCGATGATGGACAGGCCGATGACCAGCACGATCATCTGGATGAAGTCGGTGATGGCCACGGCCAGAAAGCCGCCCGCGACCACATACACCAGCACCGCCAGCGTGCCCACGATCATGCCGGCCGCTTCGCTCATGGCGCCGTTGGTCAGTACCGTAAACACCAGGCCGAGCGCGGTAATTTGCGCGGCCACCCAGCCGAGGTAGCTTAAAATAATAGCGACCGAACAAAAGATCTCGATGCCTTTGCCGTAGCGCTGGCGGTAGTAGTCGCCAATGGTGAGCAAATTGAGCTTGTACAGCCGGGCCGCAAAGAACATGCCCACCAGGATCAGGCAAAAGCCTGCGCCGAACGGGTCTTCGACGACGGCATTGAGCCCGCCCTGCACGAAGCGGGCGGGGATGCCCATCACCGTTTCGGCGCCGAACCAGGTGGCGAAGGTGGTGGTCACCACCATGATCAGCGGCAGGCTGCGCCCGGCGACGGCAAAGTCGGCGGTGTTTTTAATGCGGGTGCCGGCCCAGACGCCAATGCCGAGCGTGGCGAGCAGATAGATCACCACGCAGGTAATCAGTGTGTAATTCATGTATCGTCACTCCCAGGAAAACAAAGTCTGATATTGATTTTTGGCAAGAATGGCCGGCGGCAAAACCTGAGGATTATACCGGGACAAAACACTGGTCAAAATGAAAACTTGGTCCAGTGTCTAACATGCGACACTGTGGCAAACGGGGTGCGCCATATCGACGGCGCGCCAGGGCAAAATCCAGCGAGGAGACAATAATGGCGGCAACAAATTGGCATGACCAGGCAGCGGCAGTCAAGCCGGACGGACGCGCATTCATCGGCGGCGAGCGGGTGTGGTCCAGGACTGAACAGCGTTTCGACAATATCTCGCCCATCGACGGGCGCAACTTGGGCGCCATCGCCCGCTGCCAGGCGGCCGACGTGGACGACGCCGTGGCCGCCGCCCGCGCCGCCTTCGAGGACCGGCGCTGGGCCGGCCAGTCGCCCGCGCAGCGCAAGCGCACCTTGATCCGGTTCGCCGACCTGATGCTGGCCAATACCGATCAGCTGGCGCTGCTGGAAACGCTGGACATGGGCAAACCGATCAAATACAGCCGCAGCGTGGACGTGCCGGCGGCGGCCAACTGCATCCGCTGGTATGGCGAAGCGATCGACAAGATTTACGATGAAATCGCGCCCACCGCCGACAACAGCCTGGCCTTGATCACGCGCGAGCCGGTCGGGGTGGTGGCCGCCATCGTGCCGTGGAATTACCCGATGATCATGGCCGCCTGGAAGATCGCCCCGGCGCTCGCCGCCGGCAACAGCGTGATCCTCAAACCGTCTGAAAAGTCGCCTCTGACGGCCTTGCGCCTGGCCGAGATCGCGCTCGAGGCGGGCATTCCCGCCGGCGTGTTCAATGTCGTTCCGGGGTACGGGCACGAGGCTGGCGCCGCGCTCGCGCTGCACATGGATGTCGATTGCATCGGCTTTACCGGCTCGACCAAGGTCGGCAAGCAGATCTTGCAGATGGCGGGCCAGTCGAACCTGAAGCGCGCCTGGACTGAGCTGGGCGGCAAGTCGGCCAATATCGTGTGCGCCGACTGCCCGGACATTGACGCCGCCGTCAGAGCCGCCATCGGCTCGATTTACTTCAACCAGGGCGAGAGCTGCAACGCGCCTTCGCGCCTGTTTGTCGAAGCATCGATCAAGGATGCGTTCCTGGAAAAAGCGCTGCCACTGATGCCCCAGTACCAGCCGGGCGATCCGCTCGACGAGGCCACCGTAATGGGCGCCATTGTCGACGCCACACAGATGAAGACCGTGATGGGTTACATCGAGCAGGGCAAGCAGGCCGGCGCCAAGCTGCTGTTCGGCGGCGCTGCGGCGCGCACGGAAACGGGCGGCTTTTATGTCGCGCCCACCTTGTTCGACCAGGTCGACAGTTCGATGAGCATCGCCTCGGAAGAGATTTTCGGCCCGGTGCTGTCGGTGCTCAGTTTTACCGACATCAAGGATGCGGTAAAACAGGCCAATGGCACGCCGTATGGCCTGCAGGCGGCCGTGTGGACGCGCGACATCAGCAAGGCGATCCAGACTGCGCGCGCGCTGCGGGCGGGAACGGTGCATGTGAACCAGTACGATGGCGACGATATCACCGTGCCTTTTGGCGGCTACAAGCAGTCGGGCAATGGGCGTGACAAATCCCTGCACGCGTTCGACAAGTACACCGAACTGAAGACCACCTGGATCCAGATAGGATGAATGTTGATGGCTTCTAATGTGGCCGACGCGACGGTCGCCTTGAGATCTCCGGGCCATTCTGATGTTCGTGAACTGCTTGATTTTGAATTGAGGAACCGGCAGTTTTTCGAAGCGAACATCAATGCAAGGCTGCCTTCCTATTATTCAGCCGCAGGCGTGGCACAAGCAATTGAAACAGCGCTCGCCGATGCCGCCCACGATCGTGGCTACCAGTTTCTGGTAAAGGACGACGCCGGTGACCTTGTTGGCAGGGCCAACCTGAGCGGAGTAAAGCGCGCGCATTATCATTCTGCCGTCCTGGGCTATCGCATTGCAGAGTCGGCAGGCGGCAAGGGCTATGCCAGCGAGGCAGTGCGCCAAGTCGTGGCGCTTGCTTTCAGCCAGCTTGGCCTGCTGCGCATCGAGGCCGATGCGCGCGCGGAAAACGCAGCATCGGTGCGCGTGCTGGAGCGCAATGGGTTCGTGCAGTACGGCCGTTCCAAGCGCAGTTTCGAGCTTGGCGGCGTGTGGTACGACCGTCTGCACTTTGAACGGCATGCCGATGCATGACGTGCTCACTCGCAGTCATCTTGCATATGGCGGATCATGAAAAAAACGACGGCAGCAAACCTGGCCCTCATTCTTGTTGCTGTGGCGTGGCCGCTGGCGCTGTTCGGGGTATTCTCCCAGATGGGCGATCCTGCGCCGGATGCACGCGAGCAGGTTGAAGCAGCGCGGAAATGGTCGACGGCGGTGTTTTTTGCGGGGGCGCTAAGCCTCATTGCTGCGATAGGCCTGGCCGCTTACGCCCTTCGTACTGCCAAGGTGCGCGCCGGGATTGCGTTGGCTGCGGCGCTCATTCCGCTCATTGTCGTGGCCGGCATGGTCATGTCGCTTTTTATGCGCTACTGATTTACGGAGTGGGCATGGTATGCACGGTGGGCATCTTTCTGTTCGAGAACGTAGAGGTGCTGGATTTCGCCGGCCCTTATGAAGTGTTCAGTACCGCATCGCGGGTGTTCAAACGACTTCACGGCACCGAAACCTCGACCTTCGATGTCTTCACGGTGGCTCAATCGAAGGCAACAGTGCGGGCACGCGCCGGTCTGCGTGTGGTTCCGGACTATGACTTTGAGGATCATCCCCCCATTGATTTGTTGATCGTCCCGGGCGGAATCGTCACTGAAGAATTGGCCAAGCCGCAAGTGTCCAAATGGATCGAAGCATGCTCCAGGAGCGCCCGGATCACGGCCTCCATCTGTACCGGCGCGTTTCTCCTGGGCAAAGCTGGTTTGCTGGAAAAGAAGGCAGCGACAACCCATTGGGAAGATATCGCGGAAATGCAGGCGATGTTTCCCTCGGTGAACGTGCTCGATGGGCAACGCTGGGTGGACGAAGGCCACGTTGTTACCTCCGCCGGCATTTCCGCTGGCATCGACATGAGCCTTCATCTGGTAGCGCGGATTGTCGATCATCGCCTTGCGACAAGCACGGCGCGCCAGATGGACTTCGATTGGCGAGACCGGCCTTGCTGACCGTTCGTGCAACTCACGCAAGGCTTCTCATCGTTAATGATGTGCTGGCGCGCCAAAACAGTGGCGACTTGGCGCCGCCGAATTCGACATCAGGAGAACAGTAGTGGCATACGGACTGCACATCGAGCGCGAAGATCCGATTGAACTGGTGGAATGGATTGCGACCGTAACAGCGCACGGCGAGCGTCAATTGGATGAGGCGAATTCAACAGCCATAAACCCCGTGACCGGAGCAAAAATCGCCGTGCAAGGCCAGGACGGGACCGTAGCAATCTTGGTGGAAGGCCAATGGGCGAGAGTGTTTCATTGGAATCGAGGGAAAATTTCTTTCAAGGCGCCGTCTTCTACTTTCCGTGATGATCCCATTATGTCTGCCGCCTTGCTGCTTGCCTCTGAGCTGGCCGCGTTCGTATCCGGTGATGAGGGCGAGATTTATGATGGCTCGGACTGACTATTCTTTCGCGCATATATATGTGGCCCGGCGCGATCGTAAAGTGTAGGCGTCGGGACGACAGGCTCCCGCGACTGAGTCACGTGCTATGAGCAGATGATCATCTGAATAGTCAGGCGGGAACGATGTCCACCTATACGCTTGCCGAGGCAAAGGCACAACTGAGTCGCTTGATCAGCTTGGCCGAAGCCGGCGAGGAAATTTCGATTACCAAGCGTGGGCGTGCGGTTGTGAAGCTCGTGCCCAGCGAGCCTGCGCGCAAGCAAATGTCCAGTCTTGCCGAACACCGCGCACAGATGACTCCGCAGACAGAGTCAGCAGGGGAATTCATTCGAAAGCTGCGCGAATCAGACCGTTATTGATGCGCTACCTGGACTCAGGAGTACTGGTACTATCTGGGTCGCGAAGGCGCGCAGTAGTGCCGCTGAAACCCTGGAACAGGCACGCGTGTGGATGTGACCTTCATCGAAAATTCCGTACTCGGCTTGGTTCGAGATCACTTGCTACCCTTCGGTTTCGATGACTTCACGCTTACGCCGCTCTCATTAATAGCGCGCTCGGCCGATGGGCCGGCCTCGACTGGGCTGGTGGTTTGGAGCACTCCGGCAATCTCGGCACCACCTTTTGGCACCGTTACCACAAGCTGAGCATTTCCCAGGTTGCTCGAAAAGCGTGCTGTATGACTTGCGCCTTGAAGTAGCTTCTGCGTGTCAGCGACCGCTCGTACAGCATACTCAAGACCTACGTCGTCGGCGCCCCGCGCAACCAAATTTTTGTTCACTCTGCCAACGAATTCAAGCTTGTAGTCGCCACTCTCCGCAAACTTAATCTTGAATTTGCCCTCGGCATCTGTCGTCCCCAACACAAGCATCTGCCCTCCCGGATTTTTCCCGCCTTTGACGATGATTCCTCCAATTGGTGTGCCTGGGGCAGCGACCGCAGCAACGGAGACAACAGCAAGGGTCAGGAAAGAAATTATCGTGGCGCTACCTAATTTCATATTGTCACCTTCAGTGGACGATTGATCGTGGTGGACGGCGAAGGGAATGTAGATTCAACTGCAAGGGTACTAAGTTCATTGTTACTAACTGTAGCGTTTTCATTATGCATCGTTTTAAGACCGGAATAGCGAAATCTCGATTAGCACTTAAAAACAATTATGCGGACCGCATGGACTCGGGATTCGCTGCGTACAACTTTTGTCTACGTTATGATAGGCAACATGCCCAACGCTGCGTATCAGATCCGTGCAAACGCAAATATGCTGTGCAATCCTCCGGGAAATCACGGTCACCAAATTGTTCTGGAACGAATTGCAATCACTGGAGATAAAGGGCCGACATGGGCAAGGGTAGACTAGCCTGGATTTTGCATAAAAAAGGGCAAGAATGCCGTAAGTGCTTGATATGATGTGAGTATCTCGAAACACACTA
>NZ_JAFCTU010000038.1:0-53676 GCF_049896185.1 Massilia sp. TSP1-1-2 | reverse complement strand
CATCCGAACTACGGTCAGCGCCAAGCGATGCCGAAAAACCGTAAGCGCGATGGAGATTCATGCAACATTCGGGCTAGAGGCATTCAGCGACGGCGTCATCGCGATCATCATCACCATCATGGTTCTGGAACTCAAGGTGCCGCACGGCGACTCGCTCGGCGCGCTGCTTCCGCTTGTACCCGTGCTGCTCAGCTACGTCCTCAGCTTCATCTACGTCGGCATCTACTGGAATAATCACCACCATCTACTCCACGCAGTCAGCCACGTCACCGGCGCCGTCCTCTGGGCCAACCTGCACCTGCTGTTCTGGCTGTCGCTGATTCCCTTCGTCACTGGCTGGATGGGTGAAAACCACTTTGCCACGCTGCCCGTGGCCGCTTACGGCGTGGTCCTGTTCATGTGCGCCGTCGCCTATGCAATCCTGGTCCGCTGCCTGATGCGCCAGCAGGGCGAGCATATGCTCGCCGAAGCCATCGGCCGCGACCGCAAGGGCCTGCTGTCGCTGTTGTGCTATCCAATCGGCGTGGGCGCCGCGTTCGTTCATCCCTGGCTCGGCTTCGCCTTCTACATCTGCGTCGCGCTCGTCTGGCTGGTTCTTGATCGCCGGATTGAAGGTCGCCTGAAGTCATAGCTCTCCAGCACTGATAAATTTATTTTCAGTAAGACCATGCACCGTCCCGCTCAGTGGTATATGGTGTTTGCGTGCGCTCATTGGAGCGTAAATGCCACCAAAGTGATGTCATGAACGAAGAATTACTGATGCCCGAAGTCGCCGGCGTGCACGCCGATATCCTGTACGGCGTCGCCGCCCCCAATTTGCTGCGCGAGGAAGTCCTCGCTGACCTGCTCGAAGCGAGCGCCAGACGCTCGCCCGACCAGATCGCCCTCATTTTCGGCACCACCGAACTCACCTACGACCAGCTCGATCGTCTGGCCGACCTGGCCGCCTCGCGCCTGATCGACGCTGGCGTGCGGCCCGGCCATATCGTCGGGCTGTGGATCGAGCGCGGCATCGATCTGCTGGTCCTGCAGGCGGCTATCGCCAAAACCGGCGCCGCCTGGCTGCCGGTCGACCAGGATACCCCTGTCGAGCGGCTGCTGGTCTGCGTCGATGACGCCGCCGCCTTTGGCGTGGTCACCAGCGCGGCACTGAGCGCCCAACTGGCTGGCGCCGCTTTTCCGGTCTGGCAGGCGCCGCTGCTGCTTGCCCCGCTCGAGCATGGCGGCGTGCTGCGCCGGCGCGGCCCCTTGACGCCCGACAACCCGGCCTACGTCATCTATACTTCCGGCTCCACGGGTAAGCCCAAGGGCATCGTCATCTCCCAGCGCAGCATTTGCCACTTCCTGCGCAGCGAGAACCAGGTGCTCGGCATTGTCGCGCAGGACCGGGTCTACCAGGGTTTCTCGGTGGCGTTCGACATGTCGTTCGAAGAAATCTGGATCGCCTACCTGGTCGGCGCCACGCTCTGGATCGGCCCCAAGGACGTGGCGGGCGACCCGGAAACGCTGCCGCGCATGCTGGCCGCCAACCGCGTCACCGTCCTGCACGCGGTGCCCACCTTGTTGGCGCTGTTCAGCGAAGACGTTCCGTGCCTGCGCCTGATTAACCTTGGCGGCGAAATGTGTCCCGAATCGGTCGTCGAGCGTTGGTCCAGCCCCGGCCGCCAGATCTTCAACACCTACGGCCCGACCGAAGCGACGGTGTCGGCCAGCCTGGCGCGTCTGGAACCGGGGCGCCCGATCACGATCGGCACGCCCTTGCCCAACTACGGCTTGCTGGTCATTGCCACCGAAGGCGCGGCGCTGGCGCTGCAGCCGCGCGGCAGCACCGGCGAGCTGTGCATCACCGGCCCCGGGCTGGCGGCGGGCTACTTGGGCCGGCCCGACCTGACGGCCGAGAAATTCCTGCCCAATCCCTGGTCTAGCGGCGTGCATGACGCCTTCCTGTACCGCACGGGCGACCTGGCCCGCATCGATCCCGACGGCCAGGTGCAGTGCCTGGGGCGCACTGACGACCAGGTCAAGATCCGCGGCTTTCGGGTGGAACTGGGCGAAATCGAAGCGGTGCTGGCGCACCAGGGCGGCGTGGGAACGGTCGCGGTTTTGCTGCGCAACGATGACGGCATCGACCAACTGGTCGCCTACATCGTACGTTCGGGCGGCGAAGGCGGCGAAGGCGTCGACAGTGTGCGCCTGCGCCACGCGCTGGCCGCGCTGCTGCCGCCGTACATGGTGCCGGGCCGCTTCGAGACGCTGGCGCTGATGCCGCGCCTGACCTCCGGCAAGATTGACCGCAAGGCGCTCAGGGCCATGCCGCTCAGCGCCGCGGCGCCAGGCGCCGCAGGCGAGTCGGACCTGCCCGACACCCCCGCGGAAGTTGCGCTGTTCAAGGCGCTCGCCACGCTGTTCCCGGGCGCGGCGATCCGGCGCGAGGCGGATTTTTTCACCGACCTTGGCGGGCACTCGTTTTTTGCCGCGCGCCTGGCGTCGGCCCTGCGCGCCGACCCCGCTTTTGCCCACGTGACGGTGCGCGACATTTACCAGCAGCGCCAGATCGGGCGCATCGCCGCCGTGCTGGCCGAGGCCGGGGTCGCGCAGCAGGCGCAGGCCGACTGGGAGGCGCCTTCCAGCCTCAAGCGCTGGACCTGCGCCGTGGCGCAGGCGGCCGCCGTGCCGCCGCTGGTGACGCTGCGCATGGCGCAGTGGCTGGCGCCGTTTTTCACCTACCACTTTTTCTCGGGCGAGCCGGGCGACTCGGTGGCGCGCGCGATTGCCGCCTCGATCGTCGTCTTCCTGCTGGCCACCTTGATGGAGTTCCTGGTCGCCATCGCCGGCAAGTGGCTCGTTGCCGGCCGCATGCAAGCCGGCTCCTATCCGCTGTGGGGCTGGACATACTATCGCTGGTGGCTGGCCGACCGCCTGATCGAAGGCGCGCCGGTCTACCTGCTAAGCGGCTCGTCGCTCGGCAACTGGTGGCTGCGCGCGCTTGGCGCCAAGGTGGGGCGCTCGGTGATCATCGGCTCGATGACGTTGCGCGCGCCCGACCTGCTGCGCGTGGGCGACGGCGTTAGCATCGGCAACGCCGTCAACATTGAAAACGCGCGGGTCGAACGGGGCCGCCTGCTGCTCGGCCAGGTGGAACTGGGCGACGATGCCTGCGTCTCCTCGTTCTGCGTCCTGGAAGGTAATACCGCCGTCGGCGCACTCGGCCATGTGGAGGGCCAGTCGGCGCTCGCTGATGGCGTGCGCGTGCCGCCCGGGCGCGTATGGGGCGGGTCGCCCGCGCGCGATATCGGCCCTTTTGTGCCGGATGTGCCGCCGCGCCCGCCAGTCGGGCGCTTGCGCCTGGCCGGGGAAGGGCTGTTTTTCGTGTTCGGCATGCTGCTCGTGTCGACGCTGTTCTTCATGCCGGTATTTCCCAGCTTCATACTGATCGACTGGCTCGATGAAATCGATGTGCTGCCATGGCTGCGCAGCGGCGACCTGGGAACCGAACTGGTGCGCTATTTCGTGCTCGCCTTTCCCGCCAGCGCGGTGCTGATCACGATGACGCTGCTGGTGTCGGCCGGCATCCGCTGGGGCTTCCTGCCGCGCCTCACACCGGGCCGCTCCCGCGTTCACAGCAACACGTACTGCGCCAAGTGGCTGGTCAGCCACATCCAGGAATCGAGCTTGAATGTGCTGCACGGCATTTATGCAACCGTGTTCGCCTCCACCTGGTATCGCTTGCTGGGCGCCAAGGTCGGGCGCGACGCGGAAATTTCGACGGCGCTTGGCGTCGTGCCCGACATGCTCACGCTGGGCGACGAAACCTTCATTGCCGACGGCGTCATGCTGGGCGACGAGCAGATCGACGGCGGCTGGATGACTACCGAGGCAACCGTCGTGTCGCACCGCAGTTTTGTCGGCAACGGCAGCTATATTCCAGACGGCACCATCCTGCCCGAGCGGGTGCTGGTCGGGGTCCATACGCATGCGCCTTGCAACGGGCAAATGGCCAGCGGCGACACCTGGCTGGGTTCACCGCCCATCCATTTGCCGGCGCGCGAAGAAACCAGCGGCTACCCCGAATCGCTGACCTACCGGCCGTCGCCGCAGCGCCGGTTGGGCCGCACGCTGGTCGAATCGTTCCGGATCGTCGCGCCCCATGCACTGGTGATTGCGGTCGGTTACACCATCGTCCTGAACGTGATGCCGCTGGCCGGCGCCGAACGCTGGCGCGAGGTGGTGCTGTACCTGGCGCTGTCCGGGCTGGGCTACTGCGCCGTCAATTTCTTGCTGGTGCTGGGGATGAAATGGCTGCTGCTCGGGCGCTACCGCAAGCGCGCCGCGCCCATGTGGACCAGCTTTGTCTGGCTCTCCGAAGGCGTCACCAATATGTATGAAGGGATCGCGGTGCCCAACTTCATGCGCTACCTGCGCGGCACGCCGTGGCTGCCGGTCGCGTTCCGCCTGCTCGGCTGCAAGATCGGCAAGGGCGTCTATCTGGACACCACCGACATCACCGAATTTGATTGCGTGAGCATCGGCGACTACAGCGAACTCAATGCCTTGGCATGCCCGCAAACGCACTTGTTCGAGGACCGCGTCATGAAGATCGACCGGGTCGAGATCGGCCGCAAGGTGTACATGGGGCCCCGCAGTTCGGTGCTCTACAGCGCATCCGTAGGCGACAATGCCCGGGTCGGACCGTTGACGCTGGTGATGAAGGGCGAGTTCATCCCGCCTGGCACCAGCTGGGCCGGTTGTCCCGCGGCGCTGGTGCGCTGATGCCGCTGATGCACATTGTGATGGTCGAGCCCGGCCTGCATGTGGTGCGGGTGGACACGGCTTATGCGCCGCGCGCAACGGCGCGCCTGCAGATCCGCGCCGCGCTGCGCGAACTCGTTGGCAGCAAGCTGGGCATGTCCCCCGACGAAGTGGCGATCCGCTCAGTGGCCGGTGCCGCGCCGCAGCTGCTGCTCAATGGGCACCCGTCGGCGCAGGGCGTGTCGATCACCCACGCCGGGCCCTTTGCTTTTGCCGCGTTCAATGCGCGCGGCGCGGTCGGCATCGACGTCATGCAGGTGCAGGAGACGCCTGATATGGATCGGGTGGCGCTCGACTACCTGGGGCGGGAAGTGCGCGATATGCTGGCCATCGTGTCGCCCGCGCGGCGCGCCGATCTGTTTGCGCACGCGTGGGCGCGGCGCGAAGCGCACCTCAAATGCCTGGGGCTGGAACTGGGGGAATTCAAGCCGCTGCCGGGCAATTGCCGGGTGCATGCGCTCGCGGTACCGGATGGCTATGTCGGGGTGCTGGTGACGCCGCCGGTGCGTTAGCCGGTGCCTTAGCCGAACATCTGCAACGTTGTGTAGCTGCCGTCCGAGGCCGGCGCTGACGACATCAGGTGGTAGGCGTGGATGGGCCAGTTGACAGATCGCGCGGCATCCGGCAAGGCGGCGCCTGTTGCGCGGCGCGCTAGTGTCACGTGGGGACGGTAGGGCCGCTGGTCGACAGCCAGGCCGGCGGCGTGCAGCGCGGCTTGCAGGTTGGCGTGCAGCGCGTGCAGGGCGGGTGGAACAGTGTCCGGTTCAAGTACGGCAATGCCGTGCGGCCAAAGTGCTGCATGTGTCAAGCGCAGGGAAAACGATTCGCAAGGCACTTGCAGTTCGGGCAGGCGCGTGAGCGGGACATCGCCCAGGAAATGCAGCGTCAAGTGCAGGCGCGCCGTTTTTACCGGCGTTGCCGAGCACGGCCAGGAGCAGGCGTCGCGCCAGGCAGCGAGATGGTTGCGCACTGCAGGGTCGGGCAGCAGGGCAATGAAGAGGCGGGGTGCGGGTGTCATGGGGGCACTCTACAGCGGTGCGCCGCACGGTGGCGCAGGCTAGATGCCCGCCGTGGACGTTCGGTGCCGAGCGCCAGGGTTAGCGCCAATCTGGCGGAATGCGCTCACGCTTTTCCGCCCTACGGTCCGTGGTAAACGTAGGGCGGAAAAGGGCAAGGCCCGCATTCCGCCATGTTGCAGCCTCGGCCCAACCAGCAGTGTTGGTCAGCCAGTCACATCAAAAGCAATGTTCCTGCGTCGGAAAACTGCCATCCTTGACCGCACCAACGTAAGCGCTCACTGCGGCGTCGATATTGGTCTGGCCTTCCATGAAGTTTTTCACGAACTTGGCTTTGCGGCCCGGGAACACGCCCAGCAGGTCGTGCATGACCAACACCTGGCCCGAGCAGTCGGGGCCGGCGCCGATGCCGATCGTCGGCATGGTCAGCAGTTCCGTCACTTCCTTGCCCAGCGCCGTCGGAATCGCTTCGATCACCAGCAGCACCGCGCCAGCTTCTTGCAGCAGCTTGGCGTCGGCCTTCAAGTGTTCGGCGCTTTCAATCGTCTTGCCCTGCACCTTGTAGCCGCCCAGCTGATGCACGGACTGCGGCGTCAGACCCAGGTGCGCGCAGACGGGCACGGCGCGGTCCGTGAGGAAGCGTACCGTCTCGGCCAGCCACGCGCCGCCTTCGAGCTTGACCATGTGGGCGCCAGCCTGGATCAGCTTGACGGCGTTGTCAAAAGCCGCTTGCGGAGTGGCGTAGCTGCCAAAAGGCATATCGGCCAGCACCATCGCGCTCTTGTTGCCGCGCGCGACTGCGGCCGTGTGGTAGGCCACTTCGGCCACCGTGACCGGCAGGGTGGAAGTGTGGCCATTGCAGACCATGCCGAGCGAATCGCCGATCAGCAGCACTTCGACCCCGCAGCGGTCCATCAGCGACGCGAAACTGGCGTCGTAGCAGGTGAGCATGGCAATCTTGTTGCCGGCCGCGCGCATCGCATTCAAGCTTGGGATCGTCACCGCCTTGGTGACCACCGGTTTCACAGGCGCAGGAGTGTTGCCGCCAGCCATGTCCTTACCTTGCAAGTAACCGCTCATGATGATCCTTTGATATTGAAAATGGGATGTCCGCGCTAGTGTAATGCGAACCGGGGGAATGTGCTGGGAGCCTAGCTGCGGAAGATGAAATACACGGCCCCGACCAGGCACAAGCCCGCCCATACATAATCGAGCTTGAACGGCTGGTTCATGTAAAACATCGCAAACGGCACGAACACGGTCAGCGTGATCGCTTCCTGCAAAATCTTGAGCTGCGCCAGGCTGTACTGGGTGTTGCCGATCCGGTTCGCCGGCACCTGCAGCAGGTACTCGAACAGTGCAATCCCCCAGCTCACCAGCGCCGCATACCACCACACCCGGGTCGACATATTCTTCAAGTGTCCGTACCAGGCAAAGGTCATGAAGACGTTCGACATGGTCAGCAGCACGGTGGTCTGGACGATAACGGGAATCTGCATGCCTACTCCATCGTTTCGATGCCTTGCCCCGCCACTGCGGGCAAAAAGCCGCTCGCCAGCCCGCGCCCCGGAACCATGATGCCGGGCGCGATCTCCAGCAGCGGCACCAGCACGAACGCGCGTTCAAGCATGCGCGGATGCGGCACGTGCAGCGCGGGCAGGTCGATCTGCTCGTCGCCATACAATAAAATATCCAGGTCCAGCGTGCGTGGCGCATTGCGATAAGGCCGCTCGCGTCCATGCGCCAGTTCGATGGCATGCAGGGCCGTCAGCAGCGCCGCTGCGGCCAGCGGCGTCTCGATGCACGCCACCGCATTGACGTAATCGGCACCCGACGAATCGATCGGCGCGGTGCGGTATTTGCTTGACGCGGCCAACACGCGGCAGCCGTCCAGCGCGGCAAGGCGCACCAGCGCGTCGTCGACATTGGCGCTGGCGTCGCCCAGGTTGGCGCCAATGCCGATGTAGGCGATCATTCTTCGGTGGCGCCGCCGCCTTCGGCTTCGCCTTCAGCACCGGTTTTCTGGCGCGGGCCGCGGCGCGGCGGACGCTTGCGTTTGGCTCCCGCGGGCGAAGCCACGGCAGTGGTCAAGAGCTGCTCGCGTTCGACCGCGTCGCCTTCATAGAAAGCGGTCCACCATTCGCCGATGTCCATGTCGATCTCGCCCGACTCGCAGCGCAGCAGCAAAAAGTCGTAGCCGGCACGGAAACGCAGATGCTCGAGCAGCTTGTACGGCGCCTTGCCGTTGCGCCGCTCAAAGCGCGGCTGCATCGACCAGATGTCGCGCATGTCCGAACCGATCTTACGCTGCAGGGCTAGTTTTTCGGTCTGCGAATCGAGCACGTCGTCGGCGGCCAGATGCAGCGCCGGAATCGGCGACTCGCCGGCGGCGCGGTAGGCAGTCCATTTTTCCACCACCTGGTGCCACAGCAGCGAGGCAAACAGAAAGCCGGGCGAGACGCCTTTGCCGGCCTTGATCCGGTTGTCGGTCGATTCGAGCGCCAGTGTGACGAACTTCATGCCGATCGGCTGCTCGAGCACCACGTCGAGCAGCGGCAGCAGGCCATGGTGCAAGCCTTCCTTGCGCAGCTGCTGCAGGCAGGCCAGCGCGTGGCCGCTCATGAGCAGCTTGAGCATTTCGTCGAACACGCGCGCGGCCGGCACGTTGTTGATCAGCGGCGCCATCACCGCGATCGGCTCGCGGGTGTGCGGCTCGATCGTGAACTGCAGCTTGGCCGCAAAGCGCACCACGCGCAGCATGCGCACCGGGTCTTCGCGATAGCGCGCTTCGGGCTGGCCGATGATGCGCAAGGTCTTGTCGCGGATGTCGGCAATGCCGCCATGGTAGTCCAGCACTTCTTGCGTGGCCGGGTCGTAGTACATGGCGTTGATGGTGAAGTCGCGCCGCATCGCGTCTTCGTGCTGGGGCCCGAAATGATTGTCGCGCAAGACGCGCCCGTGTTCATCCTTGGGCGCCGACGCTTCGCCGGCGCCGCGAAAGGTCGTCACTTCCAGCAAATCCTGGCCGAACATCACGTGCACGATCTGGAAGCGCTTGCCGATGATGAAGGCGCGCCGGAACAGCCGCTTGACCTGGTCGGGCGTGGCGTCGGTGGCAATGTCGAAGTCCTTGGGTTTGACGCCCAGCAGCAGGTCGCGCACCGCGCCGCCGACCACGAACGCCTTGTAGCCCGCCTCCTGCAGCGAGGACGTCACCCGGATCGCGTTCGACGACAGCAGCCTGGGGTCGATCCCGTGTTCGGCCGCGGTCAGGATGATGGGCTGCGTCAGGTCGCGCACCGGCTGCTTGTCTTTGACGCCCAAAATTTTGCGGATGAATTTTTTAATCATTGAATAGGAAAAGTGAAGGCCAGCCAAGGCTCGTTGCGTGCGTTGATAGCGCAGCGTTCGGGTTGGTCGCAACAGGGTGGGTGACGACGGACAGGAGGGGGATATCGTTGTGCGAATCGCTGTAGAAGTGGCTGCTGCCAAACCCGGAGAGGGGCGTGCCGATCTGTTCCAGCCATGCGTGGGTGTGGGTGACTTTGCCGGGACCGGAAGTGGGGCTGCCGAGCAGCTTGCCGGTCAGGTTGCCGTGCGCGTCTTCCTCGGGCACGGCGGCGATCAGGTGTTCGACCCCGAGTGCGGCGGCGATCGGCGCCGTCACGAAGCGGTTGGTGGCGGTGATGATGCAGACCAGGTCACCGGCATCCAAGTGCTTTTGCAGCAGCGCGCGCGCCTGCGGCAGGATCGCCGGCGCAATCACTTCAGCCATGAACTGCGCGTGCATGGCGTCCAGGCGCGTGCGGGGAAAGCGCGCCAGCGTGCCAAGGGCGAATTCAAGGTACTCGACCGGGTCGAGCGTGCCGGCCTGGTACTGGGCGAAAAAATCGTCGTTGGCGCGCTTGAAGGCGACCGCATCGACAGCGCCCGTACGGACCAGGAACTGGCCCCATTCGTAATCCGAGTCAATCGGCAGCAGGGTGTGGTCGAGGTCAAACAGGGCCAGGTTCTTCATTCTTTGGGAGCGTTCAATAGCAGGTCGCGCAGCAGCGGCAGGGTGACCGGGCGCTGGGTTTCGAGGGAATAGTGATCAAGCGCTTCGAGCATCGTCGACAAAGAGCGCATGTCGCGCTTGAAATGGGATAGGAGATAGGGTAACACGCTGGCCGAAAGCGTCAAACCACGCGCTTCGGCGGCATGGGTGAGGGCGGCGATTTTTTCCTCGTCCGACAGGCCGTGAATCTGGTAGATTAGGCCCCAGCCCATGCGCGTGCGCAGGTCTTCGCGCACCGGCAGTACGGCCGGCGGCACCGGGCCGGTCGAGACCATGTAGGCGCCGTGTTCGCGGATCTGGTTAAACAGCGCAAAAGCGTCGATCTGGGCCGCGGCCGACAGCCTGTCGCAGTCGTCGAGCAGGTACAGCGACACGTCGGGGGTGTAGACGAAGTCGGCCTCGGTCGCGTCCGCGCCGATATAGCGCGAAGCGCTCGTGGCGGCCAGGCCCTGCAACAGGTGGGTCTTGCCGGCCGCGCTCTCGCCCCACAGGTAGGCGAAATGCTCGCGCGCGCTGCGCTGCGCGAACTGGTGCATCAGGTGCGCCATCTCGGCGTTCTGGCCGACCTCGAAGGTGTCGAGGCTGCGGGCTTGTTCGGCGCCCAGGTCGAGTACCAGCTGTTTCATGGTCTAAATGCCCGCCAGAACGCCGGCCGGAAGGCGGCGCGTTGCTGGTCCTGGAAAAGGGTCGATGGCATGTAGTTTTGTTGTAATGTGGGTTAATTCGGCTGACGGCGGGCCGTTTTGATAAAATAGCGGATTGTCCAGTTTTAGCCCGGGTTCAGTCCAGATTCGGCCCGAACAGGTCCACCGCCCTCTATTTTACCGCCTCCGCCGCCAAATACACCATGAGCCAATCTTCTAATGTTTCCCTCTCCTACCGCGATGCCGGTGTCGATATCGATGCCGGCGACGCGCTGGTCGAAGCGATCAAGCCGTTTGCCAAGCGCACCATGCGCGAAGGCGTCATGGGCGGCCTCGGCGGTTTCGGCGCCATGTTCGAGATCAGCAAGAAGTTCAAGGAGCCGGTGCTGGTCTCGGGCACCGACGGCGTGGGCACCAAGCTCAGGCTCGCTTTCGAGCTGAACCGGCACGACACGGTCGGCATCGACCTGGTCGCCATGAGCGTGAACGACATCCTGGTGCAGGGCGCGGAACCCTTGTTCTTCCTCGATTATTTCGCGTGCGGCAAGCTCGACGTGCCGACCGCAACTGCCGTCGTCAAGGGCATCGCCCAGGGCTGCGAGCAGGCCGGCTGCGCGCTGATCGGCGGCGAAACTGCGGAAATGCCGAGCATGTACCCGGCCGGCGAATACGACCTGGCCGGTTTCGCCGTCGGCGCGGTCGAAAAATCGAAGATCATCGACGGCACCAAGATTTGCCCGGGCGACGTGGTGCTGGGGCTGGCCTCGTCGGGCGTGCACTCGAACGGTTATTCGCTGGTGCGCAAGATCATTGAAGTGGCCAAGCCGGACCTGGAAGGCGACTTTCATGGCCGCAAGCTGTCCGACGTGCTGATGGAGCCGACCCGCATTTACGTCAAGCCGCTGCTGGCGCTGATGGAAGCGATGGAAGTGAAGGGCATGGTCCACATCACCGGCGGCGGCCTGGTTGAAAACATCCCGCGCGTGCTGCAGCCGGGGCTGACGGCAGTGCTCGACTCCAAGGCATGGACCATGCCGCCGCTGTTCCAGTGGCTGCAGCAGCACGGCAACGTGGCGGATGCCGAGATGCACCGCGTGTTCAACTGCGGCATCGGCATGATCGTCATCGTCTCGCCAGAAAACGCCGACGCCGCGTTCGCGCAGCTGCAAGCGGCCGGCGAAACCGTCTCGCGCATCGGCGCCGTCCGCGCGCGCGCGGGCGACGAGCACCAGACCATCGTCGAATAAATCTCACCCCGGGGTGGATCGCCGGGGTGGTGGTGTCTCAGCTTTCGCGCACCAGCTTGCAATAGACGGGCATCACATCCGGGCGCCCGAAGGTGTCGTTGTGTCCCGCGCCCGGCGCCAGGTGCCACTGCTTGCGCTGACCGGGAATGGCGTCAAACACCTTGCGCGCCAGCGGGGGCGGCGTGACCTTGTCGGCGCCGCCCACCAGCACCAGGCTGGCGCCGCCGTAGCCGCCCATGGCCGCGACATTGTCGAGCGCCCTGAGCCCCGCTTCCACCTTCACCTCGCTCACTAAAGTGACGTACCACGGCACAGCGGCGTCGACCCAGTCCTGCACATTGCTGGTGGTCGATTCGAGCACGATGCCGCGCGCGGACGGGCGCTGCTGCGCCACGTAGGCGGCCAGAATGCTGCCCAGCGATTGCCCGTGCACGATCACCCCGCCCGGAAACTGCGCGCTGACATGGTCGTACAGGCGCACCGCGTCGGCCGCCATGCGCTGCATATTCGGTTGCCCGCTGCTGCGCCCGTAGCCGCGATAGTCGAACACGGCCACGCCGGTGCCGCACGAGGCAAGCAGCGGCAAAAGCTCGGCGCCGTGCTGGTCGAGGTGGAACATGTTGCCGCCGAAGTAGAGCACGGCGCGCGTGGCGCCAGGTGGCTGAAAGCGGATGCCGCGCAGCACGGCGCCGTCGGGCGTGGCAATTTCTTCGTCGCGCAGCACGCCCGCGCCAAGGTGCTTGGCCGCGTCCACGCGCGCCGCTGCGGGCGTGCCGGGCTTGTCCGGCTTGATGAAATTGCGCTCGCCTACTTCCATGGTGCCGCAACCTGACAGCGCGGCGGCAATGAGCAATACGGGTAAGGCACGCATACGCGGCTCCTGTTGGATGATAAAATAAATGTATCACAATCATTTATACATGTTTTACAGTAATAAATTACTGTATAACAATCAAAATTTTATCATGAAAACAGAAATTCGCGTGATCCGGGTGCTGCTTGCCGCCTGCGCGGTCTTGCAGCTGGTGTTTTTTGTGCTGGGCTGGAGCGGCGTTTTGCCGCTTGGGTTTTTCATGCAGATCAGCCCGGACGGCATGAGCGCCGCCGCCGCGCGCGCGCTCGCCCCTGCGCACAGGCTGGCCGGTGTGCTGGCCGGTTTGCCGGTGCTGCTCACGCTCGGCTACGGCCTGTGGCGATTGCTGCGCGCGCTGGCCAACATCGAGCGCCGCGCCCTGTTCGATCTCGACACCATCGCCCACGTGCGCGCTTTTGCCGGCGCCGCGCTGGCCTCGACCTGCCTTGCCATTGTCGAGGCGCCAGTGCGAACGCTGGCGTTTCGGCTGATCGGCAACGCGCCAGAAAACCGGGTGTCGATTGGCGTCACCAGCACCGAACTGCTGCTGATCCTCGTATGCGCGCTGTTTTACCTGATTATCCGGCTGATGCATGAAGGGCGCCGCCTGGCCGAGGACAACGAGGGTTTCGTCTGATGAGCATCGTGATCCACTTGGACCTGATGCTGGCGCGGCGCAAGGTCAAGTCGAAGGACCTGGCCGCCTACATCGGCATCACCGAGCAGAACCTGTCGCTGCTCAAGTCCGGCAAGGTCAAGGGCATCCGTTTTGGCACCCTGGCCAAGATCTGCGAGCATCTGGCATGCCAGCCGGGCGACATCATCGAATGGATTGACGATGGCGAAGGGGCGCCGGGAGACGGCGTGGCCGACAGCGACGCTACTCCCTAAGGTTGGCCGATATTTTTCTCGAGGAATTTTTCGACGCGGCCCCAGAAGTCGACGCGCGTCTTCGGCAAGGCCCAGCCATGCCCTTCTTCGGGATACAGCACCCACTCCACGTTCGGATTGGTCTTTTTTACCGCTTCGTAAAACAGTGTGCCGTGGTAGCTGGGCACGCGCCGGTCGGCGCCGCCGTAGGCCAGCAGCAGCGGTTAAGTAATGCGCGCGGCCTGTTCGATGGGCGAGGTTGCCTTCAGCTGCGCCGCGTCCTTGTCCACGTCGCCCACCAGTACCGGCATGCCGTACTTGAGGTAGCGTTCGGTGAGGTCGCTGTCGAAATACCACTGGCCGTTGCGCAGCAGCGCAATGTCGGTCACGCCAACCCAGTCCACGCCGCACTTGAACAGGTCCGGATCGTTGACCAGTCCCATCAGCGTGGCGTAGCCGCCGTAGCTGGCACCGGCGATGCAGATGCGCTTGGGGTCGGCCAAGCCTTGCGCGATCGCCCACTTGGCGCCGTCGGCAATATCGTCCTGCATCTTCAAGCCCCATTGCTTCCAGCCGGCGCGAAAGTGCTTGCTGCCAAAGCCGGTGCTGCCGCGGTAGGACGGCTCGAGCACCGCATAGCCGCGCGAGGCGAGAAATTGCGACTCCGGCTGCCAGCCCCATGAATTGCCGCGCACGTAAGGCCCGCCGTGCACCAGCACCACCAGCGGCAGGCCGGCGCGCCGGCCTCCGGCCGGCAGCGTCAGCAGGCCGGGAATGGTCAGGCCGTCGCGCGCGGTGTAGCTGATGGCTTGCTGGGTGCCCATCCGTTCCGGCTTGATGGCAGGATTGGTGCTGCCGATGCGCTTGAAGGCCTTGGTCGCGCTGTTGTAGAGCAGCAGCGTCCTGGGCCGTACGTCAGCATACGATTCCACCAGCACCCACGGCGTTTCGCCGCGCGTGGCCACGCTGAGCAGGTTGACGGTGCCGGGCAAGCTCTTGTCGACCTCGGCCTGCACGGCCTTCATGGCCGGATCGAACCACAGCGTGTTTTCGGCGTCGGTGACGACCCGAAAGCCGAGCAAGCCGGACTTGCCCATGATCAGGCGGCCATTGAAATCGTAGTCATCGGCGACGACCAGTGGCTTGTCGCTGAGCTTAGCGCTGAGCTTGCCGCTGGCGAGCTCGAGCGTGTGCAGGGCGATCTTGTCCTTGCCCTTGCTGGCGGCGACATACAGCGTGCCGTCAGCGCCAAAGGCGAGCGGCGAAAAGGCGCCCGGTCCGCCCTTGAAGGCGTCGAAGGTGACGAGCGCGCGCCAGGCCTGGGTGGCCGGATCGCGGTACTGCACCGACTGGCTGTCGTTTTCCCCCGTGATGGCCAGGCGCGGCTCGCCCGCCTGGTCCAGCACCCAGCCCTGGACGTGTTCCGGAGCGTCAACCTTTTTTGCGCGGCCGGTGAGCGTGTCGAGCAGCAGCAAGTCCACTTCCTGAAACTCGCCGCCCGCCATCCGGCGGCTGTAGACATACAAGGCGTCTGAATTCTGGGCCCCGGCCTGCCTGGCGAGATAGGTGTGCCACGGCAGCATCACCCGGCCGTTGGCAACGCGCACCGGCGTGCGCCCGACGTTGTCCCTGCGGTCGGCCAGCTGCAGCGCGCCGCTGCCGTCGACATTGGCCGCGTACAGGCCGGGGCCATTGTGCATCTGCCCCTGCGCTGCCTGGCGGTCGCGCGTGGCATATACCAGGCGCTTGTCATTGACCCACTGAAAGTCGCCGATATCGGCGTCGCGGAAATTGGCGGCCACGGACACGCGCCCGTCCACCAGGTCCAGCACGGTCAGCTCGTCGCGCTTGCCGGGGGCGCCGGTGACCACGGCCAACAGCTTGCCGTTGGGCGAGAGCTGCGGGTGGCTAAAGCGCGCACTGGCGAAAAAGCTGTCGATGGGAGGCAATGCTTCGGCGGCGCGCGCGCTGGTCGCAACGGCGCAGGAGAGTAGCGCGATTGCCGCGCTCAAGCGGGCAATTCTGGCCAGGGGGAACGGCATCGCATGACTCCGGTAGCTGGCAAAGTTGCCCAGTCAGAAGAGTATCATTATGATAATGTTGACACCTGTAGTCAGAGACGGTATTGCGCGAAAAAATGACCGGGGTCAGATCGACAGTCTGGCCCCGGGTCGCCGCCGACTTATTTATTCAGGATTTTAGCCACCGGCGCGGCGCGCAGGCGGTGCGCGTCCGGCATGCCGCCGCCCAGCAGCGGGCGCAGGTAAGCGCGAAAAGCGTCGGTCACGTCGGTGCCGCTCTCGCTGATGAACAGGTCTTCCATCACGCGCGTCTTGCCGGCCACGTCTTCGAGCGGCATCAGTTGATACTCGACCGCGTAGTCGCCGCTGCGCTTGATGGCGACCGACCCGTCTTGATCCCCCCACATGGCGAACTGTACTGCCTTTTCGCCCACCTCGCGCGCTTCGCGCTGGTCGACGTCCGAGACGCAACCCATGAACGAGCGCTGCAGGTAGCCGAAGGTGTCGCCGCGCACCCGCTTGATGCCCAGCTTGGCCTTGATTTCGTCGCACAGCAAATCGGCCAGCGCGCCGGTGCCCGACAGTTGTACATTGCCGTGCGCATCGCGCTCGACTTCGGACGACAGCAAACTGGCGATCGCTTCGCCCGACGCATCATGGATGCCTTCGGAGACGGCGATCACGCAGCGGCCATACTGCGCATAGGTGCGCTTGACGTCTGCCAAAAAATTTTCCAGAACAAAGGTGCGCTCGGGCAGGTAAATCAGGTGCGGGCCATCGTCCGGGAATTTTTTGCCCAGGGCAGCGGCCGCGGTCAGAAAACCCGCATGGCGGCCCATGACCACGCCCACGTACACGCCCGGCAGCGAGCGGTTGTCCAGGTTGGCGCCGGCGAACGCTTGCGCCACGAAGCGCGCGGCCGACGGAAAGCCCGGCGTGTGGTCATTGCCGACCAAATCGTTGTCGATGGTCTTGGGAATGTGGATGCAACGCAGCGGATAGCCGGCCTTTTTCGCTTCCAGGCTGACGATGCGCACCGTGTCGGACGAATCGTTGCCGCCAATGTAAAAGAAGTGTTCGATCTCGTGCGCGCGCAGCACTTCAAAAATTTTCTGGCAGTAGGCGATGTCGGGCTTGTCGCGCGTCGAACCCAGGGCTGACGAGGGCGTGGCGCCCACCAGTTCGAGGTTGGCGCTGGTTTCCTGGGTCAGGTCAATGAACGCTTCGTCGACGATGCCGCGCACGCCGTGCATGGCGCCGTACACGCGGGTGACGTTACTGAAGCGGCGCGCTTCGAGCACCACGCCGACCATCGACTGGTTGATGACGGCGGTAGGGCCGCCTCCCTGGGCTACCAGAATTTTTCCCGACGACATGCGCATCTCCTTGAGTGAACCGATTTAACGGCAAGCTTAACCCGAATTGGGGACCGGCTGTTTTTGGCACGTTTACAGACAGTTCGCCTCAAGCCGGCGCATGCTGCAGTTGCCGATGCGCGCTGCGTTCAGCCTGGCCGCCTCGGCGCGTTCTTTTGCCAGCGTGTCTTTGGCCAGCTGGTCTTGCGACTGCTTGCCTTGCACCGGTTTGGCTTGCCCACCTTGGCGCTGCCCGCCGCGCGCAGCGTTGGCAACGGGATGGGCGCCATAGGTTCGCGCGCCGCCTTCCCTCGCGTTCCGTTCAGCCAGGCGCTGCCTGAACTGCTTGTCGGCGACGCGCAACTGCGCGCGTTCGCGCGTCAAGCGCGCGCTGCTGGCCTGTTCCGTCTCGGGCGCGGGCACCGCGAACTGTTTTGCTTCACGCGCCTGGCCAGTGCATGGCCGGCTCGAATAGGCGGTGTTGCCGCTCGCCTCGACGCACTTGTACATGGTGTCGGCAAGCGTATCCGGCGCCTGCACGGCGAGCAAGGTGGCAAGGGCGAGCAGCAGCGATGCTTGCATGGCGGACCTCCAAAAATGGAAGCGCGATGGTAGCAGCTTTAGTGACGCGCACCGGTGGGCGCGCGCGCTACGCTTGCGCTGCCACTATTTCGAGGGACCGACGGGCTTGGCCATTGGTCGGAAACTGTTGGCTTCCACGCGGGCCGCTTCCGTGCGGTCCAGATCACGCTTGGCCTGCAAGGTGCGCACCGCGATCCTGTCGTTTTCTGCCTTGACGTATTCCAGCGTTGCCGCCTGCCATTGATCGCGCTGGACAATAAAACGATCTGCATCGGCCTTGGCGGCGGCGATCACGCCCTTGTACACCTGCTCGAGGTGAGCCTTGGCCTGCGCCAGTTCCTGCTCGCTCATCACTTCGAGCACGCCGCCGGGAATGGCCTTACCTGGCGGCATGACGGTGGCCATGTTGGCGACAAAGCCGTTGTAGCAGCCGGTCCAGGCGCCAATTTGCGCACCGATCCGCTTGATCTCGTCGTTGACGATCGAGCGGCCCGCAGGCAGGGCCGGCGCCTGGCAGTTGAATTGGCCCGTACGCAGCTCGGCGCCGGTATAGCCGCCCGTCCACAGTGCGATGTCGGCGGCGTGCGCGGCGCGCTGGGCACTGAGCCTGGTGGCGGCGACGGCGCCCGGATCGCCCCCGGCTGCGGCCTGGGCAAACAAGGCGTCGCCCTTGGCGCGGTCGAGCGGCGCACCTTCGCCGTACCAGTACATTTCGCCCAGGCGCAGTTGCGCTTCGTGGTTGTTGTCGCCGGCGAGCTTGCCGAACAGCTTGAGCGCAACCGGGTAATTTTTCTGCTGTAGCGCCGCGTTGGCATCAACGAGTTCATCGGCGCTGGCATGGCCACCCACGGCGCAGGCCAGACAAAAAAGGGCGATACGGAAAGGACGGGACATGGCTGCCTCTGGGGAGATTGTTTTGGAGAAAGATCGTACAACAATCTGACCGTGATGTTGCTCAGTTCATAAAATATTCAGGGCGCATACCTGTCCTCGGGGACATTTACGGCGCTCATTCGGGCGAGCGCAGATGGTCGATCAGCGCGCGCGTCTGGACCCCCGGTGCACTCGTGAGCAGGCTGGCGGTGACCAGCACGGCCAGGCCGGCCGGCACGCCGAAAATGCCGGCCGAAATGGGCGCGATATGAAACCACTGGCCGGCCGCGCTGCCGCCCAGGATGGGATTGGTATGCAGCATGTAGTAGGCGCACACGCCAAAGCCGGCCAGCATGCCGGCGATCGCACCGGTGTTGTTGGCGCGCTTCCAGAACACGCCCAGCACCAGCGCCGGAAACAGCGTCGAGGCGGCCAGCGAAAACGCCGCGCCCACCAGCGACAAAATGTCGCCCGGCTTTTGCGAAGCGGCGTAGGCGGCAATGAAGGCCACGCCCAGCAGCAGCAGCTTGGAAATGGTGACCCGCTTCTGGGTCGAGGCGGACGGATCGATTACCTTGTAATACACGTCGTGCGAGAGCGCGTTCGAGATCGCCAGCAGCAGGCCGTCGGCCGTCGACAGCGCCGCCGCCAGGCCGCCGGCGGCGACCAGGCCGGAAATCACGTACGGCAGTCCGCCGATTTCGGGCGTGGCCAGCACCAGCACGTCGCCGTCGATGGCAATTTCAGCCAGCTGCACGATGCCGTCGGCGTTGATGTCGGCCACGCTGATCAGGGGCGTCACCTTGTCCACGTTGGCCCAGTACGAAATCCAGGTCGGCAGGTGCGCGTAGTCGCTGCCCACCAGCGTGGTGTACAGGTCGAACTTGACCAGCACCGCCAGCGCTGGAATGGTCAGGTACACCAGCAGGATGAAAAACAGGGTCCAGAACACGGACACGCGCGTTTCGGCCACTGAGGGCGTGGTGTAAGAGCGCATCAGGATGTGGGGAAGGGCGGCGGTGCCCAGCATCAGGCACAGTACCAGCGCCAGAAAATTGTTGCGGGCGATGTCCGAGCCTTCCTTATCGTCGGCGGCAAAGGGCGTGGCGTGCGGGGAGGGCGGCGCGGCGCGCGCCAGGTTGGCGCTGCGCCCCGCGTTCCAGGTGCGCGCCGCTTCCTCGGCCGTCTTGGGGTAGGCAATCAGCGCGCGCTCGGCGGCGCGCACCTCGGCCAGCGAACTGTTACGCAGGCGTGCCGCGTCCAGGCGCCGCTGCGTGTCCTGCAAGCCGTTTTCCCACGAGGTGGGCAGCGCCTTCAGACGCGCGCCGTATTCGTCGGCGCGCTGGCGAAAAATCGCGCGCACCTGCAATTCCCTGGGGTCGGCCAGCAGCGCGCGCTCGCGCAGCGCCAGCTTGGGCAGCACCGTTCCGTAGGCCAGCTGCGGCAGCGGGCTGCCGGCGTGCTTCATCGACAGCCACATGCTGGGCGCCAGGAAGGCGACCAGGATGATGGTGTACTGCGTCACCTGGGTCCAGGTAATGGCGCGCATGCCGCCCAAAAAGGAACACACCAGGATGCTGGCCAGCCCCAGGAAAATCCCGACCGAAAAATCGACGCCGGCAAAGCGCGAGGCGATCAGCCCGACCGCGTAGATCTGCGCCACCACGTAGGTGAACGAGACGATGATGGTGGCCCCCACGGCGATCATGCGCACCGGCGCACCGCGCCCGCCGGCGCCGCCGCCGTAGCGCGCCGCCAGGAAGTCAGGGATGGTGTATTGCGCGAAGCGGCGCAGGTAGGGCGCGATTAGCAGCGCCACCAGGCAGTAGCCGCCGGTCCAGCCCATGATGTAGGCCAGGCCGTCAAAGCCGTGCAGGTACAAGCCGCCGGCCAGGCTGATGAAGCTGGCCGCCGAAATCCAGTCGGCGGCGGTGGCCATGCCGTTGAACAGGGCCGGCACGCGCCGCCCGGCCACATAGTATTCGGACACGTTCGAAGTGCGGCTGACGACGCCGATCACCGCGTACAAGGCAATCGTGGCGACCATGAACAGGTAGCCGATCCACACGCGCGGCATGCCTTCGCGTTCGAGCAGCGCGAGCGAGGCCAGAAAAGCGAAGAAGGTCGCCGCGTAGTAAAGATAGTAGCGCGACAGGCGCTTGAAATAGGTGCGCGCCGCTTTCATGGCGCCGCTCCGGCCAGGCGCCGTGCGAAGCGGCGGTCGAGCCGGTCCATCGCGATTGCATAGACGCCGATGATGGCCAGGTACACCAGCGCCACGCCCTGCGCGGCCAGGTAGAAAGAGAGCGGCCAGCCGAACATGGTCAGCGCGGAGAGCTCGCGCGCGAAAAACACGGTGCAGAAGGTGGCGCCAAACCATGTCAGCAGCAGCAGCATGGTGACGCGGCGCGCACGGCGCCAGTGGGCGTCGCGCGCTGCGATCAATTGCGCGCGCCGCGCCCGATCGAGGTCGGGGTCAAGGTTCAGATTGGGGTCGGGGCTGGTCATGCAAGGTCCGCGTCGAGCGCAGGGTAGGGCGGGAAGGTCAGCCGGAACAGGCAGCCCGGCGCTTTGGGCCCGGTGCTGCGAGGGTTGTTGAAAATGTCGACTTCGGCGCCGTGCTGCTGCGCGATCTCGCGCACGATGGCAAGACCCAGGCCGCTGCCGGGGGCGCGGCTGCCCAGGATGCGGTAAAAGCGCTCGAACACGTGGACGCGTTCGGCCGGGGCGATGCCCGGACCGGTGTCTTCCACTTCCAGCAGCGCGCGGTTGGCATACCCGCCGTCGTAGCGCACGCGCACCGTCACGCTGCCCCCCGCCGGCGTGTAGCGCAGCGCATTGTCGATCAGGTTGGAGAGCAGCTCGCGCAGCATCAGCGCGTGGCCGGCCACCAGTACCGCGCCGGCGGGGGCTTCGAAGCCGAGGTCGATCTTGGCGGCGAACGACGCCGGCACCCAGTCGTGCACGATGGCGCGCGCGGCGCCGTTCAAGTCCAGTTCCAGGAGTGCGAGGCCGGCTTGCGGCTGGTACTCGGCGCGCGCCAGCGCCAGCAGCTGGTTGACCAGGCGCGTGGCCGATTCCGAACTGGTGGCAAGCTGCTCGAGCGAGCGGTGGATTTCGCCCGGATCAACCTGGCGCAGCGCCAGTTCGGACTGCATGCGCATGCCCGCCAGCGGCGTTTTCATCTGGTGCGCGGCGTCGGCGATGAAGCGCTTTTGCATGTCGATGGTTTGCGCCAGACGCTCGAGCATGTCGTTGAGCGAGCCCACCAGCGGCGAGATTTCTTCGGGCACCTGGCGCGCATCGATGGGCGACAGGTCGTCCGGGCGGCGCGCGCGGATGCGTTCTTGCAGCTGCGCCAGTGGCGACAGGCCGCGCGCCAGCGCAAACCAGACCAGGGCCAGCACGATCGGCAGGATGATGAACTGGGGCAGGATCACGCCCTTGATGATTTCATTGGCCAGCAGCGCGCGCTTGTCGAGCGTTTCGGCCACCTGCACCAGCGCCGTATGCGGTTCCTCGCCGCGCGCCGCCAGCGGGCCCAGGTTCACGTACGAAAAAGCGATGCGCACCGGCGTGCCGTGCATGACATCATTGCGAAAGTGGACGCGCCCGCTGCGGTAGTGCTCGGGACTGGCCGGCTGCGGCAGATCGCGGTCGCCGTCGATGTGGGCCGCGTCCGGGCCGGCGATCTGGAAGTAGACATTGTCGACGTCGTCGGCGCGCAGGATGTCGCGCGCGCTGCCGGGCAGGCGCGAGCGGACCTTGCCGTCGACTTCCTTGACCTGCTGGGCCAGCACCGTGACGCTGTCTTCCAGCGCATGGTCGAAAGGCTGGTTGGCGATCGACTTGGCCACCAGATAGGTGATAGCGATACTCATAGGCCACAGCAGCAGCAGGGGCGCGAGCATCCAGTCGAGGATTTCGCCAAACAGCGAATGCTGCATGTCTTCGTCCGGCTCGGTATTGGGCGGCACGTACAGCACCGTATCCGGCGCCAGCGCGGTGGCCTGGGTCAGGCCGGCATCGCGGTCATCCACTGTTACGGCGCTGCGTCGTCGACGGCTGCGGGCGCGAATTTTTCGAGGCAGTAGCCCAGACCGCGCACGGTGGCGATGCGCACGCCGCCCACTTCGATTTTTTTGCGCAGCCGGTGCACATAGACTTCGATGGCGTTGTTCGATACTTCCTCGCCCCATTCGCACAAATGGTCGACCAGCTGTTCCTTGGAGACCAGGCGCCCGGCGCGCGCCAGCAAAATCTCAAGCAGGCCCAGTTCACGCGCCGACAGGTCCAGCATCTGCTCGTTGATGTAGGCGCTGCGCCCGACCTGGTCGTACGTGAGCGGGCCATGGCGCACCACGGCCGGGCCGCCGCCGGCGCCGCGCCGGGTCAGGGCGCGCACCCGCGCTTCCAGTTCCGACAGCGCGAACGGCTTGGCCATGTAGTCGTCGGCGCCCAGGTCCAGGCCATTGACGCGCTGCTCGATCGAGTCGGCCGCCGTCAAGATCAGGACCGGCAGCAGCGAGGCGCGCGCCCGTAGGCGCCGCAACACTTCCAGGCCCGAGAGCCGGGGCAAGCCCAGGTCGAGGATTAGCAGATCGAACTCCTGGGTCGACAAAGCGGTGTCGGCTTCCTCGCCATTGCTGACGCAATCGATGGCGTAGCCCGACTGACGCAAGGAGCGCGTCAGTCCGTCGGCAAGCACGCTATCATCTTCGGCAAGTAAAATACGCATCCGTGGGCACCTGTTTTGATTTGCGCCTATTGTGTTTCATTTGGGGCAAGGCCGGGTAATTTTTTAAAATTGTCTGCACGTTAGGCTTGCCAAAACTACTGTACGCTTGTACAGTACCTGTTGTGATGTACCTGTGGCGCCACCCCGCCCTTCTTCAGACTGAAAGAAAATTATGGACGACAAGAAAACCGTATTGAACGCTGCAGAAAAGGGCAAGGCGCTGGCCGCCGCCCTGGCGCAGATTGAAAAGCAGTTTGGCAAGGGCTCCGTCATGCGTATGGACGGCAACGCCCCGGTGGAAGAAGTCCAGGTTGTCTCGACCGGTTCGCTTGGTCTGGACATCGCGCTGGGCGTGGGCGGCTTGCCGCGCGGGCGCGTGGTGGAAATCTACGGTCCCGAATCGTCGGGCAAAACCACGCTCACGCTGCAGACCATCGCGCAAATGCAAAAGCTGGGCGGCACCTGCGCCTTTATCGACGCCGAGCACGCGCTGGACGTGGGCTATGCGAAAAAGCTGGGCATCAACCTGTCGGACCTGCTCATTTCGCAGCCTGACACGGGCGAGCAGGCACTGGAAATTTGCGATGCGCTGGTGCGTTCGGGCAGCGTCGACCTGATCGTCATCGACTCCGTAGCCGCGCTCACCCCGCGCGCCGAGATCGAAGGCGACATGGGCGATTCGCTGCCAGGGTTGCAGGCACGCCTGATGTCCCAGGCACTGCGCAAGCTGACCGGTTCCATTAACCGCACCAACACGCTGGTCATTTTCATCAACCAGATCCGCATGAAAATTGGCGTCATGTTCGGCAGCCCGGAAACCACCACCGGCGGCAATGCGCTCAAGTTTTACGCGTCGGTACGCCTGGACATTCGCCGCACCGGTTCCATCAAGTCGGGCGACGAAGTGATCGGCAACGAAACCAAGGTCAAGGTCGTCAAGAACAAGATCGCGCCACCGTTCAAGGAAGCGCACTTTGACATCCTGTACGGCGCAGGCACCTCGCGCGAGGGCGAAATCCTCGACCTGGGCGCCGACAACAAGATCGTCGAAAAGTCCGGTTCCTGGTACAGCTACAACGGCGAACGCATCGGCCAGGGCAAGGACAATGCGCGTATCTACCTCAAGGAGCGGCCGGAATTGGCGCGCGAGATCGAGAACAAGGTCCGTGCCGCGCTCGGCGTACGCGAACTGCCGCCTCTCCCAGGCGAAGAGCCGGCGGTCGCGGCCAAGGCGCCCAAGCTGAAAGCTGTCGCCGAGTAGTCGGGCGTCGTTGCTGATGGCCCGGCCCCAACTGAGCCTGAAAGGCCGTGCCCTGCGTTTTTTATCGATGCGGGAGCACAGCCGGCTGGAACTGGGGCGCAAGCTGTCCAAGTATGCGCAAGAGGGCGACGACGTCGCCGCTCTGCTCGACTTTCTGGAAAAAAACAACTGGCTGTCGCAAGAGCGGTTTTCTGAATCGCTGATCCACCGGCGCGCCCATCGTTTCGGCAACAGCCGCATCATTGCCGAGCTGCAGAGTCATGGCGTGGGTGGTGTAGCCTTGCAGGAATTAAAGGCGGGTTTGAGCGACAGCGAAACGGGCAGGGCATGCGAAGTGTGGCAGCGCAAGTTCGGTGCGGTCGCTACCGATCCTGCCGAGCGCAACAAGCAAGTGCGCTTCCTGATGCAGCGCGGATTTTCCCAGAAAGCGGTGCGCACCGCCATGAAGGGCGAAGTCGACGACGACTTCTTTGAATAGGTAAAAGCAAGACGAAAAAGCGGAGCGCATTCTGCCATGTTTGCAAGCTCGCACTGCATACTCCTCGCTGGCGGAGTGCGCTACGCTTTCCCGCCCTGCGCGGCTCGGGATATGTTGGAGAGACTTCTTTTCACAGCCTTGACGCATACCAGGCAACTCCTTGGCTTTCCACACTCGCGTTCTACATTTGATTGTCTCTGTAGTTGGGCGGTGACTGTGTCTCGTATCCTTATTACATTAACACCACTCGACAGGCGTTCCATGCTCTACCGGCTCTACTCGTCCATCGGCAATACCCGCGGCTTGAAAGACTATCTCGGCTATTTCGAGATCGATCTCGACGGCTTCTTTACGCGCTACCTGGAAATTAACGGCAATGGTTTAGCGTATCGCTACACGCGCGACCATCCGGCTGATGAGTTCGGTGGGCTACCCGCAGGCGTGTGGGATGAATCAGAAGCGGCCCATCCGGAAGCCGGCACGTTCGTCCCGCTGACTGCAGCGTTATTTGCGGCAGTATGGGCGCGCACGCGTTGCGCCAACGTCAGGTCTGTGTCCGCAAGCTAAGCCAGGCGTTTATCGCCTCGCGTTGCAGGCAAGAGACAGCGGTGCGGCGACAGGCGACTTTTCGTCCGTGGCATGTTTCACATGGCTCGCGCCGAAGCAGGAGACTCACTTCTATCGCGTCTTGTAATAAACTGCGTGTTCGCTTGCCGGTTTACGTGTGCGAGTCAACCAATCACGGATTCCCACATGTCCGAACACACGCACGATTTTTTGAACTGGCCGTTCTCTGACGCTACCAACACGGTAACCTTCTCTACAGCCAAAGTAGTGCACGATGGCTTTCCGGTGCTACGCGTGTCGCATGATCGCGATGGCGGTTGGCAGTTTCTCGATGCCACGACGTACGAGCCAGGGGAGTGCATCCTGCTTTGTCTGGGATGCATCCTCGAGCGCGACGCGACGTTGGGGCAGGTCAGCGATCTGCTTCCAGGTTGGAGCGCGTGGCGAGAAAAGGTCGGCGCGGACTGGGAACGTTGGGAGCAAGCGCCCGATGAAGAGGAGGAAGATGAGGATGAGCAAACCGCCTGTTCTGGCGATGGCGACGCGAAAGCCCTTGCTGATATCGAAGAGTATGGACTCCATGTGATCAGCGTAATGGAAGAAGAAGGCTTGCCGCCGTTTGCTTATTCGATCGGAATTGAGCAATCATTGGGAATGCCGGAACTCATCGTCATCGGATTAAAGAGCGAGCTTTCCCACTACGCGATCAACGAATGCTATCGACAAATGCGGGACGGACGCGATTTGCCACCGGGCTCGCGCGTTGCCGGCTTGCTGGGCGGCGGATTCGAGTGCGTGATCGGCGACGTAGCTCCTGTGCACTTCAAGCAATACATGGGCTGGGCTCTGTGGCTAAATAAAGGCAGTGGTTTCAGAGCCCATCAAATTATTTTCCCGAGCACCACAAATACTTTCCCATGGGAGCCTGAGGCCAGCGAATGGTTTCGCAATCGGCAGCCTTTGTTGGCCGAAGGCCGGCCGGCGACAGCCTGACTGTTTAGTCGTATGCCCTTTACGCCATTTCATCTCGGGCCAGGCGCCCTGTTCAAAGCCATCGGTGGCCGCCATGTCAGTTTCATGGTGTTTGGCGGAGCGCAAGTCATGATGGATATCGAGCCGCTGATGGGTATCATCCAGGGAAAGCCAATCCTCCACGGCGCCACCCATACGCTGGCAGGCGCACTGCTTATTGGACTTGCGGCAGCGTTGGTCGGCAAGCCTGTCAGCACATGGGTCCTGCGCCTCATGGCCACTGCGCACACTGCGCTGACCTGGCGCGCTTCGTTTGCCGGCGCGCTGCTGGGCACTGTTTCCCACGTGGTGTTGGATGCTGCGATGCATTCCGATATCAATCCATGGCGGCCTATCGCCGACGGCAATGGCCTACTCGGAATCGTTCCCATCGGCTCGCTTCACATCCTGTGCGTGGGGCTGGGCTGCGTGGGCGCTGTCGTGATTGCCATGCGTGCCTGGCATGATGGAAAAGCCTAGCGCGCTTTCGGCCTGTCGTCACATGGCGGGCTGGCGCGCCGGCCCTTGCGCTGATCGCGCTAATGAACGTTGTTGCTGCCGTTGCGGTAATCAAGGACGACTCGTGCACGACGCGGCAAAAGCTCATGCAGATCGCATTGACCTAGGTCGCGCCGATCGTGGGCGCCCCTGTCGTTCTCGCCGTCCACATTAAAATCTGGCAAGTCGATGGCAAATGGCCGCGCCAAAGACCGAGGTGGGGACGAAGGACCTGGCGCCGACGGCGCATTCGTGAAGTCCCTGTCCGAACTGCTTGACGATGACTGAACTTTCCCAAAAAGGCAGGCCGGCTGGCGCCGCGCCGGCTGGTCGACGACGACAGGCGTGCGGATGCAATCCGGCGTCGTTTTCACGCCGCAGTATAAATACCGTAGTAGTTCTACGGGGGCCGCCTTGCACGCTACCTTTTTCGGTCCAGCGACCCGCTTTCCTGCTACCGATATCATTTTTTCGTCAACCGATGAAATTCTGACAATGTCAGACCAAATAATCCAAGTACGAGCCCGCTGTGATAGACTTTCGGGGTTTTAGCAGCGCCGCATGAGCGGTTGTTGTCGTAGAAGCTGCGGCAACGTGCAATAGCACACTGGCTGCATACTATTTACGCCGCATTTCCGGCATTGGTTCTTTATGCCCCTGTCTTCTCCCGTTCCCCGCGCGCTACGGCACACCCGCGCGATTCACATCGAAGCGTTCGCGCGCGATGACGGCCTGTGGGACCTCGACGCCCGTATCACCGACGTCAAGGTCCAGGACGTGACGCTCGCTTCCGGCCTGCGGCCCGGCGGCACTTTTCTGCATCACTTGAGCTTGCGCATTACCATCAACCGCGAACTGACCATTGTCGATGCCGAAGCCGCGTCCGATGCCGTTCCGTATCCCGGTTACTGCGACACCGTGAGCCCGGCCTACCGGCATATGATCGGGCTGAACCTGATGAAAGGTTTTCGTCTAGGCATCAAGGAGCGGCTCTCCGGCGTGCTAGGCTGTACTCACCTGACCGAGCTGGCCAATATTTTGCCCACGGCCGCCATTCAAGCGTACGCCAACGACGTCATCAAGACGCGCGACGGCGATGGCGACGACCAGCTGCCGGACCGGCCGTTTCAGATAGACAAATGCCACGCCCTGCGCGCTGACGGCCCCGGCGTCGTCAAGTACTACCCGCGCTGGGCACCAAAAGCCGTACCCGAATAGCAGTCGCAGTCCCGTTTTTATCACGTACTTAAACCGTATTTCCACATTATCAGTATTAGAAGAAGGGAAGCCAGCATGAAAATCCATGAGTATCAGGGCAAAGAAATCCTCCGGCAATTCGGGGTGACGGTACCGCGCGGTATTGCGTGCATGTCGGTGGAAGAAGCCATCAAGGCAGCCAAAACGCTGGGCGGTCCGGTCTGGGTCGTCAAGGCGCAAATCCATGCTGGCGGTCGCGGCAAGGGCGGCGGCGTCAAGGTCGCCAAGTCGATGGAACAGGTCAAGGAATTTTCCGAGCAGATCATGGGCATGCAGCTCAAGACGATCCAGACCGGCCCTGAAGGCCAGAAGGTTCGCCGCCTGTTGATCGAAGAAGGCGCCGACATCCAGAAGGAACTGTACGTTTCCCTGGTTACCGACCGCATCAGCCAGAAGGTTGTGCTGATGGCGTCAAGCGAAGGCGGCATGGACATCGAGGAAGTGGCGCACGCCAACCCTGAAAAAATCCACCACATCGCCATTGATCCGTCGGTCGGCATCACCGACGACGAATGCAACGACATCGGCACCAAGATCGGCATTCCTGCCGCTTCGCTGGCCGACTTCGGCGTGCAGATGAAGGGTTTGTACAAAGCGTACTGGGAAACCGACTGCTCGCTGGCGGAAATCAACCCCTTGATCCTGACCGGTTCGGGCAAGGTGATCGCGCTCGACGCCAAGTTCAACTTCGACTCCAACGCGCTGTACCGCCAGCCGAACATCGTCGCCATGCGCGACCTGGACGAAGAAGATCCGGCCGAAGTTGAAGCATCCAAATTCGACCTGGCTTACATTTCGCTCGACGGCAACATCGGCTGCCTGGTCAACGGCGCCGGCCTTGCCATGGCGACCATGGACACCATCAAGCTGTTCGGCGGCGAGCCGGCCAACTTCCTGGACGTGGGCGGCGGCGCGACGGCTGAAAAAGTCACTGAAGCGTTCAAGATCATGCTGAAGAACCCGGGTCTGAAAGCAATTCTGGTCAACATTTTCGGCGGCATCATGCGCTGCGACGTCATCGCCGAAGGCGTGATTACGGCATCCAAAGCGGTGTCCCTGCAAGTGCCGCTGGTAGTGCGCATGAAGGGTACGAACGAGGACATCGGCAAGAAAATGCTGGCCGATTCCGGCCTGCCGATCATCGCCGCCGATACGATGGAAGACGCAGCCAAGGCCGTGGTCGCCGCCGCTGCTGGTAAAGCCTAATTCGAAGGAATAAATATGTCGATCCTGATCAATAAAGATACAAAAGTAGTCACCCAGGGAATTACCGGCAAGACCGGTCAGTTCCACACCCGCATGTGCCGCGAATACGCGAACGGCAAAGAGGCCTTTGTCGCCGGCGTCAACCCGAAAAAAGCGGGCGAAGACTTCGAAGGCATTCCTATTTTTGCCAGCGTCGCCGAAGCCAAGAAAGAAACGGGCGCCAACGTGTCGGTTATCTATGTCCCGCCTGCCGGCGCTGCCGCCGCGATCTGGGAAGCCGTCGAAGCCGAACTCGACCTGGCGATCTGCATCACCGAAGGCATTCCCGTGCGCGACATGATGGCGCTCAAGGACCGCATGGCCAAGGCCGGCTCCAAGACCTTGCTGCTGGGCCCTAACTGCCCAGGCTTGATCACCCCTGACGAAATCAAGATTGGCATCATGCCGGGCCATATTCACCGCAAGGGCCGCATCGGCGTGGTGTCGCGTTCGGGCACCTTGACCTATGAAGCAGTCGGCCAGCTGACCGCCCTCGGTCTGGGCCAGTCGTCGGCGGTAGGCATCGGCGGCGACCCAATTAACGGCTTGAAGCACATCGATATCATGCAGATGTTCAACGACGATCCGGATACCGACGCGGTCATCATGATCGGCGAAATTGGCGGTCCTGACGAAGCCAACGCGGCTTACTGGATCAAGGACAACATGAAAAAGCCGGTAGTCTGCTTCATCGCCGGTGTCACGGCTCCTCCCGGCAAGCGCATGGGCCACGCCGGCGCGCTGATCTCGGGCGGCGCCGATACCGCGCAAGCCAAGCTGGACATCATGGAAGAATGCGGCATCAAAGCCACCAAGAATCCGTCGGAAATGGCGCGCTTGTTGAAAGCGATGCTGTAGTCAGTCGAGCAGTGCACTGAGTAAATAGAAGGGGAGCGAAAGCTCCCCTTTTTGCATGGTGCTTACCTTATTGGGCGATGCACCACGCGCAGTTACACAGACCTGTTGCGCACAATTTTCAAATAACGCGATGCGGACAACCCCGGGTGCTCATGCTGAACACTACCCATCCCAACTCGCCGTAGCGATTGCCCTTGTTTCCCGCGTCGTTAGCTTGTGGCTGAGGGGAAAAATAGTTGATAATGGGGAAAATGTTCGCTGTTTGTGTGTGTTCGGCAGTTCCGGAGAATCGTTGTGGCAAAAATTATCATCACGTCCGAGGGGCAATTTGTCCGCGAGGTAGAGCTCGTCAAGGAGCGCGTTACGATCGGGCGCAAGCCGCACAATGACGTGACGCTGGACGACCGTGCTGTCAGCAGTCAGCATGCGACCATTTCCCTGATGCTCGACGATGCCATCCTGGAAGACCTGGACAGCACTAATGGCACCCTGATCATGGGCGAAAAGATAACGCGGCGCACGCTCAAGGATGGCGACAAGATTACGATCGCCCATTTTGTGCTTGAGTATCTCGCTACGCCTCCCAAGCTGGCGCCGTCGGGCTTTGTCGAAGTGCTGAACGGCGCGCATGCCGGTAAAAAAATTCAGCTCACCAAGCCCTTGACCACCGTCGGAAAGCCTGGCGCGTCGGTTGTCGCCATTACCTGTTCCGGCGGCGCGTTTTCCGCGTCGCGCATCGATGGGGAACTTGGTCCTACGGTCAATGGCGGTGTTCTCGGGGATGCCTCGCTGCGCCTGTCCCATGGCGACGTGATCGACCTCGGCGGCACGCGCATGGTTTTCATGAGCAACTGATGATGACGCGCCGCGCTTACTTCGTCGTTGAACTGCTGCTGTGGTTTACGGCGCCGCTTGTGTTTCTTGCCATTTACGTCAGCCGTTATCACTATCCGCCCGTCGTTATCCTGGAGCACCTGTATCCGATCGCGCTGATCGCCGCCTTCGGCATGCTGATGCGCCAGATTTTGCAGCGCCTGATTCCGTGGCGCGCGCTTGCTCAGGCGGTCAACACCGGGTTTTACGTGTCAGTCTTGAGCGTTTTGATCGCCTACTATGCACTGGTGCTGTCGGGTTTGAAGTCATGGGGCAAGGTGATCAGCGAGGAATTGATCGGCGCGTATGCGGAGCAAGCGCGGGGCTTATGCGAATCCATGGGGCTGTCCTTCCATGGCGTACTCGCCGCAGGGTTATGCGCCTGGGTTATCCTAGCTGGACTTCACTTTGCCTTCAGCAGGCGCTTCGAACCAGTCAAGAGTATTGGAACCACGCGCTATCCGCAGTCGCTGATTACCGTGCTGCTTGTCTGCGCCGCGCCTTTTCCATTACACCGACTGTGGGACTATCAAATCATGGCGCATGGCGCGTCGCAAGAACCTTTCTACCTGTCGCTTCATATCGGAAAGTTGCCAGCTGGAGGGGTCGATCCTACCATTGTTTATAACGATACTTTCTCTGTGCAGGAAAAGGAGGCCCGCCAACAGTACCGCGTCGATCCGCATGCGCAGCACCGGAATGTGGTGCTAATTGTTGCCGATGCGCTACGCGCTGACCATCTTGCCGCGTATGGATACGGGCGGCCCACCAGCCCTTGGTTGCAACAGCAGGTGGCGCTTGGCCATCTGCAACGCTACGACAATGTACATAGTGTGTGTAGCGAGTCAAACTGCGCCATGGCAGGACTGCTGGCGTCGCGCTATGTGCCCCAACTCCCCAGTGATCCGTTCACGCTGCCACAAGTGCTCAAGCTGCATGGCTACAAAATCGTGATGATCCTCGGCGGAGACCAGACGAACTACTATAACAAGCGTTCATTGTTCGGCAAGGTTGATGAGTATTATGACGGTTCAATGGCGACCGGTTACTACATGAACGATGATAGCTTTGTCGCCGAGAGAACCAAGCAGTTAGCGGAGTGGAACGGCAAGCCCACGATGCTGCAATTTCATCTGATGTCTTCGCATTTGCTCGGAAAGCGGCTCGACCCATTCTTAAGGTGGACTCCCGTCAAAAGTTACGGCGGCAAGACCATGGGACAGCCCGAGGCGCGCTATACCAACTTCTACGATAACGGCGTACTCCAGTATGATGATTTTGTACGCCAGATCCTGGAGACACTGCGGGCGAAAAAATATCTGGATAACGCCATCGTGATCGTGACTTCCGACCATGGCGATAGCTTGGGTGACCGGGGAGTGTTCTCCCACACGAAGAACGTCCATGAAGCGCTGATGCACATTCCCTTGCTGATGTCCGGCTTGGGGGAGGTTCCAACGTCGCAGACTGTCAAACCGTTTATTTCCCAGAGTGATATCGCTCCCACAGTCTTGAACGAACTGGGCATGGCGGTTCCAACAACTTGGGTTGGCACTCCGATGCATGCGACCTTGGAAGCCGGGAAAAATAGTGACTTGATTTATTTCAAACAATTTGAATATGCCGGTGTTTATGATGGTCGAGAGTCCGGCAAACTGTGGAAGTATTGGTTGAATAATTCGTCGAAAGAAGAGTTTGTGTACCGGCTGGATCGCGACCCGGATGAGAAAGCGAATTTCCTGTGGCAAGCGCCTCCAGAGCTGCTTGAACAATGGCGCAAGCGCGTTGTGCCGACGCTGGCCAAATAGGTGCCATTTTTGCGTTTTACTGTGTAGGGCAGATGACGTGTGTGCCGACTACGATCTGCGCCGCGGTCGTGCTGCAAGCCCAAATGCCGTCTACATCGCGCGCTTGCGTGATTTCGGCGCCTGCGACAATTGCGGGTCCACCCTTGATGGTGCAAATAAGTTTGGCGGTGCCGTCTGTCTTGACCGCCAAGGAATTTGTGCAATGAGAAGTTGCGTTAGCAATAGCTACATCCTTCAGCGCGGGTTGGTTACCTGCGACGATGCTCTCTTCAATCTTCGTACGGCTCCAGCCCATCTCGGAGTGGGCGGCATTCCATTTCGATTTGCCGACATAGTTTGTATATTGAGGGATTGCAACAGCTGCAAGGATGCCGATGATTGCTACGACGACCATCAGTTCAATTAGCGTAAATCCATGTTGTTTGGTGCGCATGGTTAATTCCCGTGGAAACTTTACTGTAGAAATGAAAACACCCCGCTCACATCTGGTCACGGGGTGCTTGTCTTGCTGGTGAACCCCCTTGGGGGCTTTCCCCTTCTTAGTTACTCAGGCAAGGGCCGCCCTGAGTTGGGATTTTACCGACATATTTTTGCGGTGCCTTAGTTGTGCAGGACCATGCGCCACCATTCGACGAAGCTGCATCGGAGGTACGGGTCAGCACAATATCCAGACCGGAAACAGTTCCAGGACCGCCTACAATCTTGCATGTAAGGGTACCGGCACCGCCCGCGCCAGTCGTAGTGGAATTTGTGCAATTTGAGGTCGAGGTTTTCAGCTTACTCGCTAGCAGTCCGAACGTCGTACCCTCAAGAAGTGCTGCATCGATACCAACTTCCCCGGCAGTGACTTCCGTGTAAGCAGCGCTCCACTTTGCTTTAGCAACATAATCCTGGTATGCAGGGATTGCAACAGCAGCCAGAATACCGATAATGGCAACGACGATCATCAGTTCGATCAGCGTGAAACCTTTTTGAGCCTGTTGCTTGTATTGTGCGAATTTCATAAATCCTCCGGTGGTGGTTTGTACGGCGAGTGGTGAATCGAATTTTTTCCTGCTGAAATAACATAGAGCAACATGCGTGCCAGTCGCCAAACTTGTTCCTTCCTCTAAATCTGTATAAAATATGGCAATTATGGCGGGTAAAAATGCCTGCCACAGGACGCTGTGGCGCAAAAATTGTCGGTGCCGCTTCAAAAAATGGCACTAATGTTTGTGCTTCGGTAATGAGACGAACAAATTATGGAAGTAATTTCGCTGGCGGCCGCAATCACCCTGACGGAATGGAGCGAGCGCACGTTCTGGCGCCGGTTCACGGAAGGTACGATCAAAAAGGAAAGTCGCAATGGCAAGGCGGTGATCCGCTTTGCGTCCATTCGCGACAATTTGTGCGTGCCGCTCAATGTCGACGATATGCTGCTCCTTGAACTGGCGGACGGCGGCGATGCTGGCGCGCAAACCGAGTTGGCGCTGCACTTTCTCGACCATCGCAAGCCCAAGGGCGCACTGGCGTGGCTGGGCTTGGCAACCAAGCAAGATGATGCGAACGCCATGTACTTTCTTGGGCGCTGCTATATAGATGGCGGCAGCAGGGATATCGAGCGCGATGAAAACCTCGGCCTGATGTGGGTGGCCAAGGCCGCCTGCCACGGCAGCGGCCTGGCAATTGCCGTCATGGAATCGATCCGCGAGCGAATCGGCGCGCCTGGCTGATTGCGCGCTGATTATTCCAGCGGCAAAGCGTTCCAGTCGCCGGACTTGCCACCATGCTTTTCCAGCACCCGCACATTGGTCATCACCATGCCGCGGTCGACCGCTTTGCACATGTCGTAAATGGTCAGCAGGCCTACTTGCACGGCCGTCAGCGCCTCCATCTCCACCCCTGTTTTGCCTATCGTTTCCACTTGTGCGCGGCAATGGACGCTGTTACCGGCCTGGTCGATCTCGAACTCGACCGCTACGCGTGTGATGGCCAGCGGATGACACAAAGGAATCAGGTCGCTGGTGCGCTTGGCGCCCATGATGGCGGCGATCCGGGCAATGCCCAGCACATCGCCTTTTTTTGCGTTGCCCGACGCGATCAGGGCCAGCGTGGCGCTCTGCATGCGGATGGTGCCGGCGGCAACGGCAATGCGGTGCGTGTCGCCCTTGGCGGCCACGTCTACCATATGGGCCTGGCCGGTGGCGTCGAAGTGGGTCAATTGCTCGTTGTTGGTGTCAGTCATAGCGTCAGGGGTAATATTTTGTTTCCGGCCGGGAGCGGGGCTGCGCCGGCGCGGCGGATACGGTTATCATAGCATCGTGAAAACGAAAACCCCTCCAGCCATGGCGGTTCGCCAACGCCGCCGCACCCGCCACCTATTGCTGTGCGGCGCCTTCCTTGCCGGCTGTTGCGGCCCGGCCGCGCAGGCGTGGGGCCAGATCCGCGCGGACGCGCCCGCGCTGCCTGTGCTGGGCGACGCGGCGCGCGGCGACCTGTCGCCAGTCATGGAACGCAAGCTGGGCGAAGAAATCATGCGCGACATCCGGCGCGACATCGATTTTCTCGACGACGCGCCCATCCTCGAATACCTGAACACCTTCGGCAGCGGGCTGGTCGCATCGCACCCCGGCGCGCGCGGCGAAACCAATGCCGACTACTATTTTTTCGCCGTGCGCGACAGCCAGCTCAACGCCTTTGCCTTGCCTGGCGGCTTCATCGGCGTGCACTCGGCGCTGCTGCTGGCCGCGCAGACCGAGTCCGAGCTGGCCTCGGTGCTCGGACACGAAGTGGGCCACGTGGCCCAGCGCCACATCGCCCGCATGATCGGCCAGCAAAAGCAAGACGCCTTGATTCCGCTGGCGGCCATGGTGCTGGCGGCCTTGGCCGCGCGCGGCAGTGGCGACGCGGCAATGGGCGTGATGGCCGGCGGGCAAGGCCTGGCCATTCAGCGCCAGCTCAATTTCACGCGCGAGGCTGAGCGCGAGGCCGACCGCGTGGGCTTTCAGATCATGTCCGAAGGCGGCTACGATACGTCCGGCATGGTTGCTTTTTTCGGTCGCCTGCAAACGGCCAGCCGCGCCTATTCCGATCTGATGCCTGCCTCGCTGCGCAGCCACCCGCTGACATCGGAGCGCATTGCCGACATCCAGGCCCGCATTCGCGACGTGCCGTACCGCCAGCATGTTGATAACCTTGAATTTCAGCTGATCCGGGCCCGCGCCCGCGTGCTGCAAGATGGCAGCACGCAAGGCTTGGCCGAGGCCACGGCCGCGTTCGAACTGCAACAAAAATCGCAGAACCGGCAGCAGCAAATCGGCGCGCAGTACGGCCTGGCCTTCGTGGCGCTGAAAAGGGACCAGCTGCCCCAGGCGCAGGCGATGCTCGACAGGGCGCGCGCCACCTTGCGCCGTACTGAAGGTGCGTTTTCGACGGGGCAGGCGGGATCCGACGGCGCCGCCGTGTTTGCCGCGCTGGCGCTCGATATCAAGCTGGCTCCAGGGCAAAGCGCTGCCGTCAAGTTGCAGGGACTCAAGGACGCCGAACTGGCGCATCAGCAATTTCCGCTGGCGCGCGGCCTGGCTTGTCAGTACGCCGATGCATTGATCCTCAATGGCAAGCCGGACGAAGCCACGCGCTTTTTGCGCGAGCAAGTCTTGCAGTACCGGGAGGAGCCGAAATTGCATGAGTTGTTGAGCAAGGCGTATGCCGCGCAAGGAAAGCAAGCCTTGCAGCATATCGCGCTTGCCGAGCAGTACGCGCTCAGCGGTGGCAAGCAGGCGGCGCTCGATCAGCTGGCCATTGCGCGCAAGGCGGGCGATGCATCGTTTTACGACATGGCGCTGATCGATGCGCGCGAGCGTGAACTCAAGACGCTGCGGCTGGAGGAAATCAAGGAAGCGAAAAAGGCGGGCAGGCCTGACGAGGGGCGGTGACTTGGGATGGGTCGGTAGGTCTGGCGCTTATCCGACCTACGCCCCACGCTCCTCACTGCGGCGCGGTCACATTACCTGAATGGTCGTTCGCGTTGCTGGGGGGTGCCGGCAAGCGCGTGAAATGCAAGCGCTCAGGCACGTCGGCGCGTTTGATGGGCTCGACGGGAATGGACTGCTCCCTGTAGCGCAGCACCAGCTCGCCTTGGCCGTTCTCCAGCCACGCCATCAAGGCTTCGTCGGATGCTGCGGCGCCGTTCATTTCCAATGCCGTCATCAGCTGCGCCACATCACGGTCATCCACTTGCGCGACTTTGCCCCCGCAATCGACTATCAGCTCACCGGTCTCGGTCATGAACACGCGCTCGAGATGGACGACCGATTCGCCCGTCTGCAACACCAGCCCATGCTCGGGATCGGTGCGCGCAATGAACGGCGTTGCTTCCAAATTCAGGTACACCCGCTGCGGCCCATTCTGGAAATACCAGCAGCCGCGCTCATCCACAGCATAGTTGCGGTTAATAAAACCCAGCAGTGCAAGCTGGATCACCTTGTCGCCGGCCAGCCCCAGGTGCTGGGCGCGCTCGTCGCGCATACGCCAGGCGCCGCGCGCATCCAGCGCCAGCCAGCCGTAGCAATGCGGAACGTCCGGCCACTTGACCATGGCTTTTTTTACGATGTCATCCATGGCGCTCAGCTTCGCATAGTTCACCTGGCGCAGGCGCGCGCGACGGCGATGTGCCTTCAAGGAAGTGCAGCAATTTGCGCGGCAGCCAGTCGAGCCGGCCGGGCACGCCGCCATTGGCGAACCCGACATGACCACCGTGCGCCGGGTAGTCCAGCGTCACCGCGCGCGAGGCGCTGGCCGGCAAGTGTACGCCCGGCAAAAACGGATCGTTGCGGGCATTTAACACCAGCGTAGGAACGGTGATGTCGCCCAGCACGTGCTTGGCGCTGGCCCGGTTCCAGTAGTCGTCGGTATCCTTGTAGCCGTGCAGCGGCGCGGTCACGACATTGTCGAACGCGTACAGGTCGCGCGCATTGATCAGCGCATCGCGGTCGAACAAGCCGGGAAACTGGTCCAGCTTGGCCAGGCATTTCGGCTTGAGCGATTTAAGGAAATTGCGCGTGTACACCATGTTCAAGCCCGTTCCCAGCGATTCGCCGCCGCGCGCCAGGTCGAGCGGGGCCGACACTGCGCACGCGGCGTCGACAAAGTCGGCCTGGTGCTGCGACTCGCCCAGCCAGCGCAGCAGCGCATTGCCGCCCAGCGAAACGCCGGTGGCGTACAGCTTGCCGCCGGCGCGCTGGCGCAGGCGGCGCAAGATCCAGTCGACTTCCAGCGCGTCGCCGGAATGATAAAAGCGCGGCGCCAAATTCAGTTCGCCCGAGCAGCCGCGAAAATGCGGGATCGCGCCCGACCAGCCGCGCGCGGCCACGGCCGCCATCAGGGCGCGCGCATAGTGGCTGTCCGACGAGCCTTCCAGTCCGTGAAACAGCACCACCATCGGCTGGCCCGGTTCGCCGTCGACGAAATCGACATCGACAAAGTCGCCGTCCTGCGCATCCCAGCGCTCGCGCCGGAAAGCGACGGGCGGCTTGGCAATGCACAGGGCAGGGTAGATGGTCTGCAGGTGGGCGCCGGGCAGCCACAGTGGCGCGCTGTAATCCACGCGTTCAGTGCAGGCTGCTGCCCACGTGCTCGATGGCAGGCGCGGCGCCGGGTGCCACCGACACATGGTGCAGCACCATGCGCCAGCCGCGCGGGGTTTTCATGTAGACATTGGTGGCGACCAGGTGCGCTGGTTCGTCGCCGGCAATTGAGGTGACGCCCTCAATCACGGTATGCACCGAGCTCATCAAGTTATTTGTCTCGTACAGCCGGGACGGGTGGATTTGCAGGCCGCCCCGTTCCAGAATCGCTTCCCATGCCGTCTGGATGGCCACATGGCCGTGCAGGCGCGGTCCGCCCGGGTGAATGCAGACAATTTCCTCGTCCTCGGCCCAGAGCGCCATCAGCGCCTCGACGTCGGCCCGATTCAGTGCTTCGTAGAACGCGGCTTCAACTTCGGCCGCGCTGCCATTCATCTGTTTGACTTTCTTCATGCTGTCTCCGGGCGAAGCAGGGCAGGGCAGGTGCCGCGTTTAGTGGTGAGAGAGGACGGTGCCTGGCTTGAGGCGGTACTCGGTGCCGCAGTACGGGCACTTGGCCAGGCCATCGTGGCCAAAATCGAGGAACACGCGCGGATGCGACGACCACAGCGGCATGGCCGGGTTCGGGCAGTGGGCGGGCAGGTCCTTGTCGCCCAGTTCAACCGCAGGCAGCTTTTTGTCGTTCATGAATTCTCCGTCAGGCTATGCAAAACCACGATTTTAGTCGATTCCGGCAGCTTGCCGGAATGATCGGTAAAATAGTGGCATCCACCACAATGTAATTTTTGCATCACTCTTGAATTGCACCGCATGCCCGATCCCCGTTCCTCGCTGTCGCAGGAAAACCACATTCCCGTCCGCCTGGCGGACGAAGACCCGGCCATGTGGCGCGAGGGCTTCAAGGCTGGCGCGCCAACCCTGTTCGGCATCGCCGCCTGGGGCATGGTGGTCGGGGTTGCCCTGATCAAGGGCGGCTTGACGCTGAATCAGGCACTCGGCATGACGCTGCTGGTCTTCGCCGGGACCGCCCAGCTGGCCTCGCTGCCCCTGATTTTTGCCAACGCCCCAATCTGGGTGGTGTTTGCCACCGCACTTGTCGTCAACTTGCGTTTCGTGATTTTTTCGGCCTTGCTGGCGCCGCATTTCGCTCACTTGCCGTGGTACAAGCGTTTGCTGCTCGGTTACACGGCCGGCGACATCACCGTCAATATTTTCCTCCAGCGCTTTCCGACCGAGGCGCCCGCCGTGGGCAAGGTTTCCTACCTGAAGGCCTTGCTGATTCCTAACTGGCTGGCCTGGCAAGTCGGTTCGCTGGCCGGCATCTTTTTGGGCAGCACTGTACCAGCCGCGTGGGGTCTGGGTTTTGCCGGCACCCTGGCCATTTTATGCATCCTGGTGCCCACCATGCTGACCAGCGCCGCGCTGTGCGGTGTGGTGGCCGCCAGCGCCACGGCGGTGCTGGCCTATGGCTTGCCATACAAACTGGGCATGCTGCTCGCCGTCGTGGTGGGCATGGTGGCCTCGATGCTGGTTCAGGAATTGATCGAAAGGAAAAATTGATATGTCTGAACTGGACATCTGGATCACCATTGTTGCGCTCGTGGCAGCCACGGCAATTGCGCGCAGTTCGTTCTGGCTGGTGGGCCACCACATCACGATCCCGCCCCGGGTGCAGGAAATGCTGCGCTACGCGCCCGGTTGCGCACTGGCGGCGATTATCGCGCCGGAACTATTGATGACAACCGACGCCCATCCGGTGTTTAGCCCGCTGAACATCAAACTGGCCTCCGCCGTGGGTGCCGGAATCTATTACCTGTTGCGTAAAAGTATGCTTGAAACCATCATTTTCGGCATGGCAGTGCTCACCATTCTACGTATCTGGCTGATGTAAGTATTTCATGCGGTGCTTGCGGTAAAATAGCGTTCTTTCATTATTTGACTCGTGGATACCCGCCCATGCACGCTGTTTTGAACTTTACCCGTTTGCAAGACCTCATCGACCAGAACGCCCTCGCCGGCAAGCGCGTCTTCATTCGCGCCGACCTGAATGTGCCGCAGGACGATGCCGGCAAGATCACGGAAGATACGCGCATCCGCGCTTCCGCACCGGCCATTGCCGCCGCCCTCAAGGCAGGCGCTGCCGTCATGGTCACCTCGCACCTGGGCCGCCCGACCGAAGGCGAATTCACGCCGCAAGACAGCCTGGCGCCGGTCGCCGCGCGCCTGTCCGAGTTGCTCGGCCAGCCGGTGGAGCTGAAGCAAAACTGGGTCGATGGCGTCGATGTCGCGCCGGGCCAGGTTGTGCTGCTGGAAAACTGCCGCGTCAACAAGGGTGAAAAAAAGAATAGCGACGAGCTGGCCCAGAAAATGGCCAAGCTGTGCGATATCTACGTCAATGACGCCTTCGGCACCGCCCACCGCGCCGAAGCGACCACCCACGGCATCGCCAAGTTCGCGCCCATCGTGTGCGCCGGCCCCTTGCTGGCCGCCGAACTTGACGCGCTGGGCAAGGCGCTGGGTGCACCGGCCCGTCCCTTGCTGGCCATCGTGGCCGGGTCCAAGGTGTCGTCCAAGCTCTCGATCCTCAAGGCACTGGCGGACAAGGTCGACAACCTGATCGTCGGCGGCGGCATCGCCAACACGTTCATGAAGGCCGTTGGCCTGAACATCGGCAAGTCGCTGGTCGAAGCCGAACTGGTGACGGAAGCCAAAGCCATCATCGACATGATGGCCGCGCGCGGCGCCACCGTGCCCATTCCGGTCGACGTGGTGTGCGCAAAAGAATTTTCGCCAACCGCGGTGGCCACCGTCAAGGCTGTGGCCGACGTGCAAGACGACGACATGATCCTCGACATTGGCCCGAAGACGGCAGCGACGCTGGCCGCGCAAATTGCCAAGGCCGGCACCATCGTCTGGAACGGCCCGGTCGGCGTGTTTGAATTCGACCAGTTCGGCGAAGGCACCAAAACGCTGGCGTTGGCCATTGCCGACTCCAATGCGTTCTCGATTGCAGGCGGCGGCGACACGCTGGCCGCCATTGCAAAGTACGCGATCACCGATAAAATCGGCTACATCTCTACGGGTGGCGGCGCCTTCCTCGAGTTCCTCGAAGGTAAGACCCTGCCAGCGGTTGAAATCCTGCTGCAGCGCAGTTCCCAGTAATTCCACAGCGCAGCCCTCTGGCTGCGCTTTTACTTAAAGGATAGCTATGTATCGTGGTACCAAGATCGTCGCAACCATCGGACCGGCATCGACCGATTTCGATATTCTCGTTCGCATGATTCAGGCCGGCGTTGACGTCGTGCGCCTGAATTTTTCCCACGGCAAGGCGCAAGACCATATCGACCGGGCTGCCCTGGTACGCAAGGCCGCGGCCCAGTGCGGGCGCGAAGTGGCGATCATGGCAGACATGCAGGGTCCGAAGATCCGCGTTGGCAAGTTTGAAGAAGGCAAGATTCAGCTCGAAAATGGCGACAAGTTCATTCTCGACGCCAAGTGGGGCGACGACGGCGAACTGGGCAACCAGGAACGCGTGGGCCTGGACTACAAGGCGCTGCCGCGCGACGTGCGCACCGGCGACAAGCTGCTGTTAAATGATGGCTTGATCGTGCTCGTGGTCGAGCGCATCGTCGGCCATGAAATCTTCACCGTCGTTAAAGTTGGTGGCGAGCTGTCCAACAACAAGGGCATCAACCGCCAGGGCGGCGGCTTGACCGCGCCGGCGCTGACGGCCAAGGACATGGAAGACATCAAGACGGCCATGAGTTTCCAGGCCGACTATCTGGCGATTTCGTTTCCAAAAAGCGCGACCGACATGGAAATGGCGCGCCAGCTGGCCAACATCGCCGGCGAGCAATACCATCACAAACCGATGATGATCGCCAAGATCGAGCGCGCCGAAGCCATTCCTGTGCTGCAGGAAATCCTGGACGCGTCGGACGGCATCATGGTCGCCCGCGGCGACTTGGCCGTGGAAGTAGGCAACGCCGCCGTGCCGGCGCTGCAAAAGCGCATGATCCGCATGGCGCGCGCCTCCAACAAGCTGGCCATTACGGCCACGCAAATGATGGAGTCGATGATCGTCAACGCCGTGCCGACCCGCGCCGAAGTGTCGGACGTGGCCAACGCCGTGCTGGACGGCACCGACGCCGTCATGACCTCGGCCGAAACCGCTTCCGGCCGCTATCCGGTTGAAACGGTGGAAATGATGGCGGCCATCTGCGCCGAAGCCGAGCAGTCCGAATACAACAAGCTCGACGCCGACTTCCTCAATGCGCGGTTTACCCGCATCGACCAGTCGATCGCCTACGCTGCGTTGTTTACGGCGCACCACTTGCGCGTCAAAGCCATCGTGGCGCTGACCGAGTCCGGCTCGACCGCTTTGTGGATGAGCCGCCACAGCATCGACACGCCGCTCTTCGCGCTGACCCCGATTACCACAACCCAGCGTAAAGTAGCCCTGTACCGCAACGTGCGCGCCTACCACCTGATGCAGTCGGGCGACAGCGCACAGGTGCTGCGCCAGGCGGAAGACTTGATGGTGGCCAAAGGAATCGTCAAAAAGGGTGACATGATCGTCGTCACTTGGGGCGAGCCGATGGGGCAGGTAGGCGGTACCAATGCACTGAAGATCGTGCGCGTCGGTGAATTTGATTAATTGAAAGCGGGCGGCGCCGACCAGGCGCCACCGGCGATTGCTGCAAGAACTGCGCGCATCCCGCGCTTCCTGGGCAACACTGGTTTCTTATTGTTTTTGGAGTATTACTATGGCTCTCGTATCTTTGCGTCAATTGCTGGACCATGCTGCTGAAAACGGCTATGGCTTGCCTGCGTTTAACGTCAACAACCTTGAACAGGTGCAGGCCATCATGGCTGCGGCTGACGCGGTCAACGCACCGGTCATCATGCAAGCGTCTGCGGGCGCGCGCAAGTATGCCGGCGAAGCGTTCCTGCGCCACCTGATCGAAGCGGCCGTCGAAGCGTATCCGCACATCCCGGTTGTCATGCACCAGGATCACGGCCAGTCACCGGCGGTGTGCATGACGGCAATCCGCTCCGGCTTCACTTCGGTAATGATGGACGGCTCCCTGGAAGCGGATGGCAAGAGCGTTGCCTCGTACGAATACAACGTGGAAGTCTCGCGTGAAGTGGTCAAGTTTTCGCACGCGATTGGCGTGACGGTCGAAGCGGAACTGGGCGTGCTCGGCTCGCTCGAGACCATGAAGGGCGACAAGGAAGACGGCCACGGCGCCGAAGGCACCATGACGCGCGAGCAACTGCTCACCGACGTGGCCCAGGCCGCCGACTTCGTGCAGCGCACCCAGTGCGACGCGCTGGCCATTGCCATCGGCACCTCGCACGGCGCCTACAAGTTCACCCGCAAGCCGACCGGCGACATCCTGGCCATCGACCGCATCAAAGAAATTCACGCGCGCATCCCGAACACCCACCTAGTGATGCACGGCTCGTCGGCAGTACCGCAAGAATTGCTGGCCATGATTCGCGAATTTGGCGGCGACATGAAAGAGACCTACGGCGTGCCGGTTGAAGAAGTGCAGGAAGGCATTCGCCACGGCGTTCGCAAGATCAACATCGACACCGACATTCGCCTGGCGATGACGGCAGCGGTGCGCAAGTACATGTTCCAAAATCCGGGCAAGTTCGATCCGCGCGACTTCTTGAAGCCGGCGCGCGAGGCGGCTACCGACATTTGCAAGGCGCGTTTCCTGTCGTTTGGCTGCGAAGGCCAAGCTGCCAAGATCAAGCCGATCACCATGGAAAAAATGGCCGAGCGCTACGTCAAGGGCGAGCTGTCGCAAATCGTCAAGTAACAATCGTCAAGCAACAATCGTCAAGTAACAATCGTCAAGTAACAATCGTCAAATAAGCTCTCTACCACGCATCAACCTCGCGCCCTCCGGGGCGCGTTTTTACCTGTACAAGGAAACACATGTCTGGCGTTCTCGAAACAAACCTGAAGTCCCTGCCATTTTTGCACCGCGGGAAAGTGCGCGACATTTACGCCGTGGGCGACGACAAGTTGCTGGTCATCCAGACCGACCGCCTGTCCGCCTTTGACGTCATCCTGAATGAGCCGATCCCTGAAAAGGGCAAGATTCTGACGGCCATGTCCAACTTCTGGTTCGCCAAATACAAAGACTTGATGCCCAACCACGATACCGGCATCGATCCGGTATCGCTGGTCTCGCCGGACGAGCGCGCACAAGTTGACGGCCGCGCCATCGTGGTCAAGAAAATGACGCCGCTGGGGATCGAAGCGATCGTCCGTGGCTACCTGATCGGTTCGGGCTGGAAAGATTACCAAAAGACGGGCAAGGTGTGCGGCATCGACTTGCCAGCCGGCCTGCAGGAAGCGCAAAAGCTGCCGCAGGTATTGTTTACGCCGTCGACCAAGGCTCCGGCCGGCGCGCACGATGAAAACATCTCCTTCGAGCAAGCCGAACAGATCGTCGGCGCCGATATCGCGCGCCAAGTGCGCGACTACGCCGTGCAGCTGTACACCGCCGCCGCCGAATACGCGGCCACGCGCGGCATCATCATTGCCGACACCAAGTTCGAATTCGGCCTTGACGAGCACGGCACGGTGCACCTGATCGATGAAATTCTTACGCCCGACTCGTCGCGCTTCTGGCCAATGTCGAGCTACCAGGTCGGCATGTCGCCGCCGTCGTACGACAAGCAGTTTGTGCGCGACTATCTGGAAACGCTGACCGACTGGAACAAGGCCGCGCCGGCCCCGACCGTGCCAAGCGACGTGATCGCCAACACCCGCGCCAAGTATCTTGAGGCGCTGGAACTGTTGACCGGCGCCACGCTGAAGGGTTGATGATGAGCGTAACGGTATCCGCTTTAACGTCGGCAACAACAGCACCGTTGGTCGGCATCGTCATGGGCTCCTCGTCCGACTGGGAAGTCATGCAGCACGCTGTGAACATCCTCAAGGATTTCGGCGTCCCTTTCGAAGCCCAGGTGGTGTCGGCCCACCGCATGCCTGACGATATGTTCGCCTACGCCGACAGCGCCCGCGCGCGCGGGCTGCGCGCCATCATCGCCGGCGCCGGCGGCGCGGCCCACCTTCCCGGCATGATTGCCGCCAAGACCATCGTGCCCGTGTTGGGCGTGCCGGTGCCGTCGCGCTATCTGTCGGGCAAGGATTCGCTGCTGTCGATCGTGCAAATGCCCAAGGGCATTCCCGTGGCCACCTTCGCCATCGGTGAAGCCGGCGCGGCCAACGCCGCGCTGGCCGCCATCGCCATGATCGCCTGCACCGACGAGGCCCTGGCCGAAAAACTCCAGCAATTTCGCCTGCAGCAAACCGCCGCTGCCAGGGCCATGACGTTGCCGGTATGACGGCCCCGCTTGCTCCTTTTCTGCCGCCTGCGCGGCTGGGCGTGATGGGCGGCGGCCAGCTTGGCCGCATGTTCGTGCACGCGGCCCAGGCCTTGGGCTTCAAGGTGACGGTGCTGGAGGCGGCGCCTGACAGTCCTGCCGGGCAAGCCGCCGACAGCCTGATCGCCGCCGATTACAGCGACGCGCAGGCGCTGGCCCAGCTTGGCCAGTCGTGCGTTGCAGTCACGACCGAATTTGAAAACGTCCCCGCTGCCAGCTTGGAACTGCTGGCCAAGCACGCCTTTGTGGCGCCGGCGGCGTCCTGCGTTGCCATCGCCCAGGACCGGATTGCCGAAAAACATTTCCTGGCCGGTTGCGCAGCGCGCTCCGGCGTGCCGCCGGCGCCGCACATGACCATTGCCGCGCCCGCCGACATCGACGCCATCCCTGACCTACTGCTGCCCGGCATCCTGAAAACAGTGCGCATGGGCTACGACGGCAAGGGCCAGAGCGTGGTGCGCACGCGCGGCGATGTGCGCGCGGCGTTTGCCGCCATGGACGGCGTTACCTGCCTGCTGGAAAAGATGCTGCCGCTGGCTTACGAGGTATCGGTACTCACCGCGCGCGGCTTTGACGGCGCATCGGTGGTCTACCCGATTGCCGAAAACGTGCACCGCGACGGCATCCTGTTCACCACCACCGTGCCCGGTCCGAATGTGGCGGCCGATTGCGCGGCCGCAGCGCAGCAGGCGGCGCGCGTTATCGTCGAAGAACTTGGCTACGTAGGCGTGCTGTGCATCGAATTTTTTGTGCTGACCGACGGTACGCTGGTGGTCAACGAAATGGCGCCGCGGCCGCACAACAGCGGCCACTACACGATGGACGCCTGCGTGACCAGCCAGTTCGCCCAGCAAGTGCGCGCCATGGCGCGCTTGCCGCTAGGCGAGGTGCGCCAGCATTCGCCGGCCGTCATGCTCAATATTTTGGGCGACATCTGGTTTGCGGACGGCGCCGCCGCGCCGCGCGAACCGGACTGGGCAAAATTGCTGGCGCTGCCAGGCGCTTGCCTGCACTTGTATGGCAAAGAGCAGGCGCGGCCAGGGCGCAAGATGGGCCATGTGACCTTGATTGCGCCCACGCTGGCCCAGGCCCAGGCCCAGTTGGTGGCGGCCTGCGCCATTCTCGGCATCGCGCCGTGAGCATGGACCTGGACCAGCCGCTTGACCTGGCCGCGATCGCTGCGGCCGCGCGCCTGCTGGAGCAGGGCCGTCTGGTGGCCTTGCCGACCGAAACCGTCTACGGCCTGGGAGCGGACGCCGAAAATCCGGCCGCGGTGGCCCGCATCTACGCGGCCAAGGGCCGCCCGCAAGACCATCCCGTCATCGTCCACCTGGCCCCCGGCGCCGACCTGGCGCACTGGGCGAGCGAGATTCCCCCGGAAGCGCACCAGCTCGCTGCCGCCTTCTGGCCCGGGCCGCTGACCATGATTCTCAAGCGCGCGCCGCACATTCCCGACGCCGTCTCCGGTGGCCAGGACACGGTTGGCCTGCGTTGCCCGTCGCACCCGGTCGCCATCGCGCTGTTGCAAGCATTCAAGGGCGGCAAGGGTGGGGTGGCGGCGCCATCGGCCAACAAGTTCGGCAACGTCAGCCCGACCACGGCGCGCCATGTGCGCGATGAATTTGGGGCCGACGGCAGTATTGATGCCGTGCTCGACGGCGGTCAAAGCCAGGTGGGCATCGAATCGACGATTGTCGACCTGTCACGTTTGGCTTCCCACGGGCCAGTTCTGTTGCGTCCTGGCCACATCAGTGCGGAAGCCATCGGCGCCGTGATTGGCCGCTTGCCGGCCGCGCCTGACGCCCAGGCGCCGCGCGCGTCGGGCACGCTCGAGTCGCATTACGCACCGCACACGCCAGTGGCCATGCAGAACAGTGCCGCGCTGGCGGCAACGCTGGCGCAGCTCGACGTTGCCGGACGTAGCGTGGCGTTGATCCATTATTCGGACTTCAGCCCCGTGCACGCCAGCGTTCGCCTGCCGCTGACTCCGGAAGGTTTTGCCTATGCGCTGTATGCCGCGCTGCGCGCCATGGACCATGCCGGGGCCGAGCTGATCCTGGTTGAAGCGCCGCCGCAGGGCGCCCAATGGCTGGGCGTGAACGACAGACTGAGGCGCGCCGCCTATGGTTCCACCACAATTGTGCAGGGACTGTTAAATAACACTGTCTCCTGACTGTCCGCGCTGCCGCCGGTTGCTATAATCGATTTCATCGCGCCCAGGGGCACGGGCTGGCGAGGGTCGATGTTGCATCGAACTGACGTCGCCAAAGTTTATTTCTATACAAGCGTGTAGAAGACTGGCATATTAGCTGAGTTGCGAATAGCACGCGCGTTCGTTTTAACACCAAAAATTTTATTCAGGAGACATAATGCGTCAAACCAATTTTGCGCTGGCTTTGCTTACGGCAGCCATTCTTTCGGCATGCGGCGGCAGCAGCAACGACACCGCTCCAGCCCCGGCAGCCAAACCGAAATTCCTCGCGCAGGTCAATTTTGGCGACAGTCTGTCCGACGCCGGCACCTACAAGGTTGGCGCGATCGCTCAACTGGGCGGCGGCAAGTACACCATCAACGGCGACCTGACCGCGACCAACGCTGCGCTCAATGGCAAGATCTGGCCAGAACTGGTCGCTGCCCAACTCGGCCTGCCGGCGCCCTGCGCTGCGCAAACCGGGCTCGAAGGCACGGGCACCGGCTTCAATGTTCCTGTCATCAATTACCCACTGTGCAATAACTACGCACAGGGCGGCTCGCGCGTTACCGTCGCTGAAGGGCCTGGCAACAAGCTCTACACGCCAACGCTGGGTCAGCTGACGCGGCCTGTCACGGAACAGATCGATCGCCACCTGGCGAAAAACGGCGGCAAGTTCAGCGGCACCGAAGTCGTTTTCGTGATGGCCGGCGGCAATGACGCCCTGCAACTGCTGAGCAACCTGAGCACCGCATCGACCGCCGCTGGTGGCCAGGCGTACGCCAAGTCGCTGGTCCCGGCGCTGGCAGCGGGCACCACCAACCCGGCAACGGCGGCAGGCACCATTTCCACCGCGTTCACCGCCGAACTCGGCCGCGGCGGCACCTTGCAAGCCGCCACCACCAACGCCATCGGCGCTGCCTACCAGCTGGGTTTCCGTACCGTCATCGATCCGGCAGTCAACACGCCAATCGTCGACAAGGCCAAGGCTGATGCCGCCGCCGCTGGCGCCGCCTATGGCGCTGCCAATGGTCCTGCGCAAGTGACCGCAATGAGCCAGGCCGGCGCTGACGAAGCAGCACTGATCCGCACCAAGATCCTTGCGAAAGGCGCCAAGTACGTTGTCGTCAACAACCTGCCTGACCTGGGCAGCAGCCCATTCGGCAAGGCCCTTGGCGTGTCGAGCCCATCGAGCCTGACGCTGGTCAACGGCATGGTCGGCGCCTTCAATCTGGCGTTGCGCGCCGGCATTGATGGCCTTGAGGCTAACGTCGTCTACGTTGACCTGTTCACCGTCAGCGCCGACCAGGTTGCCAATCCGTCGAATTACGGCATCTCCAACGCGGCAGCGCCGGCATGCCTGGCCACCAATGCACTCGGCGGTACTTCGCTGGTATGCAATGGCAAAAACCTCGTTGCCGGCGACGTCAGCCACTATCTGTTCGCAGACGGCGTGCACCCGACCCCGTTCGGCAGCTCGCTGATCTACAAGGCGACGACCGATGCAATGGTCGCGCGCGGCTGGCTGTAAGAGATTTTGAAGCCGCCTGGTCGTGACGACAGGCGATGCGCAAAAGGCTGCCCGGTTCAACACCAGGCGGCCTTTTTTTATGCCGGGGCGGGTCGCGCCAGCGGCACAATTCAAACTGGCATGTTTGAACAAATGGATTGTCACAAAAGCGCAAGACGAAAGCGTCATCCCGAATTAGTCTGGCATCCTTGGCAACGGGTCCAGTTCCGAGCAATCGTTTAAAAACACATAATTAGGAGATAGAATGCGTCAAACTCATTTCGCGCTGGCCATGTTGACGGCTGCCGTGCTCAGCGCTTGCGGCGGCGGCAACGGCACCAGTCCAGAAGAACAAAAGCTGGCCACCACGTTCAGCTCCATGGTGTCGTTCGGCGACAGCTTGTCCGACGTTGGCACGTATGCGGTGGGTAGCATCAAGCTGGCCGGCGGCGGCAAGTTCACCATCAATGGCGACAACACGGCCACCAGCGCCACGCTGACGGGCAAGAATTGGACCGAGCTGATGGCCAAGCAATTCGGCCTGCCGGCGCCGTGCGCCGCCCAGACCGGGCTGGACGGCAATGCCGCGGCCGGCTTTTCGGCGGCCGTGCTCGACCACCCGGAATGCCTGAGCTACGCCCAGGGCGGCGCGCGCGTGAGCAATCCTTATGGTCCCGAGAACAAAGTCACCGGCTCTGCGTTTGGCTTCTTGACCAAGCCGGTCGTGGAACAGGTCACGCGCCACCTGGCCAAGACTGGCGGCAAGTTCAGCGGCACCGAAGTGGTGTTCGTCACCGCCGGCGGCAACGATGCCCTGGCGCAGCTCGGACAAATGCAGGCGGGCGCCAAGGCTGCGGGCGAGGCGGCGGGCGCTGCGGAAGGCGCCAGAGTGGCGGCCGAAACCTTCGTCACCACGCTGGTGAGCTTGCTGGCCCAGACCGCCGACAATCCGCAAACCGCAGGCCAGGCGATCGGCACGGCCGTCGCCATTGAATCACAGAACCCCGCGCGCACCACCCAGAGCATCATTAACGTGGCTGTCGCTAACGCCATGGCCCAGCCGGGCGCAACTGAATTGCAAGATCCACTGGTGGCAGGTTCAATCGTCGCCAAGTCGCAGACAACGGCAGAAGCTGCCGGGGCTGCCGCCGGCCTGGTGGCGGGCCAGAAGGCGGGCGCCGCCTACGCTGCGGCCCAGGCCCCGGCGATGGTCGCGGCAATGGGCGTGGCCGGCGCCGAACTGGCCGGCATCGTCAAGACGATGATTGTGGCCAAGGGTGCCAACTACGTGGTCGTCAACAACCTGCCGGACCTGGGCGGCTCGCCGGCCAGCAAGGCCCAGGATGCGGCCACGCAGACATTGATCAAGACGATGGTGACGACGTTCAACACGCAGCTCAAGGCGGGCGTGGCCGGGGAAACGAAGGTGGTGTACGTCGATCTGTGGGCGACCAGCCACGACCAGATCCTCAATCCTGCGCCTTACGGTCTGACCAATACCAGCACGGCTGCGTGCACGGTCAAGTCGCTCGTTTGCACCGGCAAGACCTTGATCACCGGCGACGTCAGCCACTTTATGTTTGCCGACGACGTGTTGCCCACGCCGTATGAAAACACGCTGATCGCCAAGTATGTGGCCGAGCAAATGATCCTGAAAGGTTGGCTGTAAGCCACCGCCCCACCTACAAGAATTTCGGAGAAAAAATGAAAATACGTTTGCATAGTGCTGTTTCCGTGCTGGCCGCCGTTGCCGCGATGGCTGCCTCGTCGGGCGCGTTGGCGCAGGCTGAGGGGCAGTGGGCTATCAAGGCCGGGGTGGGCAAGATCACGCCCAAGGTCGAGAGTGGCGACGTCAGCGCGCCAGCGCTGCCGGGCAGTAAAGCGGCGATCAGTGCCGATACGCAGCCGGTGTTTGCGGTGGCCTACGGCGTGACCGACAACCTTACCGTCGAGCTTGACCTGGGGCTGCCGTACAAGCACAAGATATCGGGCGCGGGCGCCATCGAAGGCGTGGGCGTGCTGGGGACGGTCAAGGCTTTGCCGCCGACGCTGTTTGTCTACCACCGGTTCTATGAGCCGGAAGCGCGTTTCCGGCCGTACTTGGGCGTGGGCGCAACCTATGCTTATTTTGCAGATGAGACAGGCTCTGGCAAGTTGACGACGCTGAGCGATATTGGCGGACCGCCGACGACGTTTTCGCTGAAGAACAAGTTCGCGGCGACGTTGCAGGTGGGATTGATCGTCAACATCAACAAGAAGTGGTTCGTGGACGGCAATATCAGCAAGACGTGGCTGAAGACGAAGGTGTCGTTTTCGTCGGGGCAGACGCAGGATATGACGCTCAATCCGCAGGCGGTGACGCTGGCGCTGGGGTACAAGTTTTAGATTGTCAAATCTGAAAATGTGGGGCGAAAAGCCGCTTAGCCACAAGCTGGGCGGCTTTTTTTCGCGCCCGGCTCCTGTTTGTTGCCGATCCCAAATTCGTCCGGCCGCACGCGTCACTTATGACACTGCTACTAGCCAGAAACTTTCTTAGGAAAAGCCTGAACCAAAGAATTTGATCGCCGTCAAAATCCTTCATTCATTGATTCACGAAGGAACGGTCCATGTCGACAACCCTCACCGCAAAGTGCCAACAACGCAAACATGTAGCAATCATTTTCACCGCTCTTGTCGGACTCGCCAGCGCCTGCAGCGCCGTCGCTCAATCGGAGCCGGATGCAGCAGCGGCAAGCCAGAACGCGCCAAGCGCTGGCGATGCCGGCGAATATCAAATTCCCGCCGAAACAATCGAAGCCCAAGCTGCCGGGCGCAATGTCTATGTTTCCGCATCCACCGGTAGCGACAGCAACCCAGGCACCCAGTCCAAGCCGTTCAAGACGCTCACCCGCGGCATCCGTGATGTCGCGGCCGGCAGCACGCTCTATGTGTCTCCCGGCACCTATGAGGGCGGCATCAAGACGAGCGCCAGCGGCACAGCCAGTGCCCGCATCCGTTACCTGTCGACTACGCCTTGGGCCGCAAAAATCGTCCCACCCGCCAATTCAAAAAACAGCACCGCCTGGGACAACCGCGGCAGCTACGTCAACATCGACGGCTTCGAAGTCTCCGGCACCAAGTCGCGCGCCGGAACCAAGTGGCGCAGCGGCATCTACAACGGCGGCTCCTACGTCAAAATCCTGCGCAACCACGTCTACGACATCGCCCGCAATTACAATTGCACCGGCGGCGGCGGCTCGGGCATCGGTGTGGACAGCTACTACAATGGCAAGCAGTCTGACGTGGTCGGCAACATCGTCCACGATATCGGGCCCAAAGGCTGCCGCTTTATCCACGGCATTTACGTCAGCACCTCCGGTTCCATCAAGAACAACCAGGTGTACCGGGTGGCGGAAGGGGGCATCCACCTGTGGCACGATGCGCGCGACGTGACCATTACAAACAATACGGTCGCCGCCTGCAACACCGGGATCATCATTGGCGGAGGCGATTTCTATCACTCACGCAGCGGCAACGACAATACCCATGTCTACAGCAATATTGTCTACGACAACAAAATGGGCATCTCCGAACAAGGCAAAACTGGCAAGCGCAACAGTTACCGCAACAACCTCGTGTACAAGAACGCGACCTACAACTTCAGTTTGAAAAATGGGCTGCAGCACGTGAATACAGTCTCGTCCGAGCCTTACTTCGAAGCCTATGGCAAGAGCGGTTTCATGGATCTAAGGATCACAAAGAGCTCGCCGGCTGTCGGGCGGGGCAGCGACATGGAGGCCGAAAGTGTCGACTTCAACGGGCGGCCACGCAATCACGTTACCAGATTTGATATTGGCGCCTATCAGCACTGAGTGCTGGGCAACTATTTTCTCCTAAACCTAGCTAGCGTTGCAACAAGCGCCGTCGATGACCCATGTTGGAATGCGAGCTTCGCTCTTTTCCAACCTACGCTTCTCTCCGATTCCGTGGCCGGGCTTCTGCGCGGTTGTTCAGGGTGAACACGGTAAGCGCGATATTTACCCCACCGCTGACGACCGTTGGCTGCAGCGATCATGATTCAGCGACGCGAAGTTGAACGGT
>NZ_JAFCTU010000037.1:0-62225 GCF_049896185.1 Massilia sp. TSP1-1-2 | reverse complement strand
TTGCCATGCCAGCATGATGAACGCGATCACAATTGTTTACAACTAATTTCTGCCGGTCATAGGGGCTGAACAGTCACAAAATTTGTAAGCGTGGGGTAATCACCAACTTGAAAGTTCATCAAGGCGCCTTTGCTGTGATTTCCCTGTGGAGAATCCCCTACCCTTGCTGCACTCCGTCGCCGACCCAGACGCCCAAATCGTTGACAAAAAAGCTGTGGAAATCTTCGATCTCAAGATTATGAACGGCATAGCCGTCACCGAGGCAATGCACAGCTACGACAGGAACCAAGGTATCGTCACGCAAGCGCAACAATTGGCCGATTCGAACATTACACATCTTGACCCATCCGATCGTCTCGACCCAGACAGTGTGTGCCGCCGTGGCGTACAGCTTGGGTGTGCTTTCGTTCCGAGGAGAATACTCGATCCGATAAACCTGTTTGCCCGCGATGTCATCCGACTCGAAGTTCCGGATCACCTTGCGATACGCAAGTTCGCCCGTCTCTTTCGATCGCGACAATACGATATCTCCAGGCCCAAGGAACTGAATTTCTAACGCCCCCCCGCCTTTCATATGTACCAAAGTGTCGGTAAAGAAGCCGCTTGCTCCTTCGCCTTCAATCCTGGTGTCCTGCGCTGTATCCGTTGACATTAGTATTTTCTCCAATTGCAAACCTGCTGGCGAGTTCAACCCGCAATATCGCACTGACCAAGCAGTTTTACCGACCTAAAAAAATAGAAAACTCGTGGCAGGCGGACGACCATGGCTTCATCCGCCTGCTCACCATCATTATCTACCTGACAGCACCTGGTCCATCTCCCTCACGAACGCACTGCTGAGGGCCAAGCTCAAACTCTGCATCCAGTCGTTCATCGTCTTGTCGCTGTCGCTCGGGTCCGCATGCAGGCCCGGCGCAACATCGCTGCCGATACCCCCGCCGTGTAGCCGCCCGCCACCGCCACCAATGCACTGACCGTCGCGGCCGAAGCCATGGCGCTACTGGTAGTGACAGCGGTGCTGTTAGCGTAGCTGACATACGGATTGACACCGACCGGAGTGGCAACCGCGCACCCGGACAACTGCTGCACTGTAAAGCTGCGCGTGATGGTGGCCCTGGTATTGTTTGCAGCAACGGTACTGCTTGCCTTAAACTTGAGCAAGACCGAATCGTCATTGTAGCCACAGCCCGCATCGAGCTCCACTTTCAGCTTGGACAAGTCCCAACCAGCAAGGTTGACCGTGGCGTTGTTGACGTAGGCCGTAACCCGATGGATGCCGTCCGACAGCACCGCCCCGTACGGCAGGCCGAGCAACTGCAGGCCCAGCGTTGCGCCATCGGCGGCCGCCAACTGCGCCGTCACGCCCGGCAAGGCAATCGGGGTGCCCTGCATGCCGTAGACTACGGTGGCGCTGTCCGGCAAAGTCTCGATCAGGCGGATGCCTTCGATCATCGCGCTGGCGGCAACGGTTGAACTGCCGCCCTTCAATTTCAGGCTGACATTGTGTTGCAGGCCATCGCCTTTGAAGGCGAACGACACCGCCTGCCAGTTCAGCGCCGCGCCGCTACTGGTGTTGGCATAGCTTCCCACCAGCACGCCGTCGACATAAAGTCCGACCTTGGTGTTCGCGCTGGCCATGCCGAGCGCGCCGGCTTAGTTCAGGTTGAAGGTGTAAGCGGCACGGTCGATCGTGGAGATCCGCTGGCTGATGCCCGACGAACTGAGCACCCGGCTGCCATGCAAAGCCGATAGCCCAAACCTGGGTGGCCGGCGCACCGGCCACTGCGCCGATGTCGATACACCGTGGTCCACATCGAGTGGACCATGCCGCCACTGTCCTTCCAGATTCGGCCGGCAGTGGTTTTGTCATAGCCCGCGGCATGGAGTCAACTTGGGCAACCGGTTCCATGCCAGCATGGCCAGAGCGCAGTGCCGTGATTTTCCTCTGGTGTATCACCTACCGTTGATGCACTCCGTCGCTGACCCATACGCCTGAATCATCGACAAAATAAGTATGAAAATCCTCGACCTCGATGTTGTGAACCGCGCCGACATCACCTAGGTTATTCACCTCAACCACCGGCGCGAAGGTATGGTCATGCAAGCGCAACAAATGACCGCTTCGAAGATTGCATGCCTTGGTCCAGCCGATCGTCTCGACCCATACAGGGTGTTCTGCAGTTGCGTAGAGCCGGTAAGTATGCCCAGGTCGGGCCGCAACGAAATAATCGATTGTATGGACTTGCTTACCGTCGTGTTCGAAGTTCCTGACAACCTTGCGATATGCAAGTTCGCCCGTCTCTTTCGATCTGGACAATACCGTATCCCCAGGGCCAAGGAATTGAATTTCACACAGCTTCCCGTCCTCCATATGCACCATAGTGTCGGGAAAGAAGCAACCGGCCCCTTTCCATTCGATCCTGGTGTCCCACACCGTCAGCGTCGGCATCTGTATTTTCTCCTATTGCAGCCCTGCCGGCGAATTCAATCTGAAATATCGCACTTGCCGAGCAATTCTTTACGATAAAAAAATTAGTAAGCCTGGGGTGACCACGAACTCTGAGAAGAGGTTTGGGACCCGAGCGGCAAAGGGCACCGTTCACTGGCGGACGCCCTATTTCCCGCCCGCCTGTTGCATGACTTATTTCCCTGACAGCACCTGGTCCATCTCCCTCACGAACGCACTGCTGAGGGCCAAGCTCAAACTCTGCATCCAGTCGTTCATCGTCTTGTCGCTGTCGCTCGGGTCCGCATGCAGGCCCGGCGCCAGCATCGCTGCCGACACACCCGTCGTGTAACTGCCCGCCACCGCCACCAATGCACTGACCGTCGCGGCCGAAGCCATGGCGCTACTGGTAGTGACAGCGGTGCTGTTAGCGTAGCTGACATACGGATTGACACCGACCGGAGTGGCAACCGCGCACCCGGACAACTGCTGCACTGTAAAGCTGCGCGTGATGGTGGCCCTGGTATTGTTTGCAGCAACGGTACTGCTTGCCTCAAACTTGAGCAGGACCGGAACGTCATTGTAGCCGCAGCCCGCATCGAGCACCACTGTCAGCTTGGACAAGTCCCAGCCAGCAAGGTTGACCGTTGCGTTGTTGACGTAGGCCGTGACCCGGTGGACACCGTCCGACAGCACCGTCCCGTACGGCAGGCCGAGCAACTGCAGGCCCAGCGTTGCGCCATCGCCGGCCGCCAACTGCGCCGTCACACCCGGCAAGGCAATTGGGGTGCCCTGCATGCCGTAGACTACGGTGGCGCTGTCCGGCAAAGTCTCGATCAGGCGGATGCCTTCGATCATCGCGCTGGCGGCAACGGTTGAACTGCCGCCCATCAGTTGCAGGCTGACATTGTGTTCCAGGCCATCGCCTTTGAAGGCGAACGACACCGCCTGCCAGTTCAGCGCCGCGATGCTACTGGTGTTGGCATAGCTTCCCACCAGCACGCCGTCGACATACAGTCCGACCTTGGTGTTGGCGCTGGCCATGCCGAGCGCGCCGGCATAGTTCAGGTTGAAGGTGTAAGCGGCGCCGTCGATCGTGGAGATCCGCTGGCTGATGCCCGACGACTGCTAGCTCGCATTGACGCCATTGTTCAGGGCCAGCCATTCGTCGCTCGAGGAACCTGCCACGGGACCATACACCGTCACCCTGGTGCCCAGCGTGTTGGTCATGCGGTCGCCATCTTCCCAGATCGGGAAGGCAGCGGTTTTTCCGTAGCTGGCGGCCTGGATGTTCCACCCAGACAGCTGGCTCCATGCCAACAGGTCGGGACCGGTGTCCCAGCTCGAATCGCAGTAGCCGCTGCCCCAGTCGGTGCTGACAATCGTCCGGCTCAGCTTGCCCGTTGGCGGGGTCAGCGTCAGCACCGGGGCCTGGGCCACGGCATCGACCTGGACATTGAGGGTACGGCTGACACTGGCCTTGCTGCCGTTCGCCGCTTCCGTCGATGTCGCCGTGACCTGCAATGCCAGCGCTCCGCGGTAGGTGGCCGGTGGCGTGAGCGACAAGGTGTTGGCATTCCATCCCGTAATGTCAACCACCGGCTGTGCCGCAGTGACCGTGACGGTGCGTACGCCATCGGTCAGTACACTGCCCACCGACAGGCCAGCCACGCTCAACTGCAGCGCTTCCGAACCATCGGCGTCGGCCAGCGTTGCCTGGACCGCTTGCAGTTGCACGCTGCCGCCCTGCACACCATGGTTGAGCTCCAGACTTTCCACCAGCGAAATGTTATCAAGCATCATGCCGCGCCCTGCCGTATCGCGACGGCTCGCTTCGGTGATGATCTTGATGGTCTGCCTGCTGCCGTTGCCGATAAAGCTGATGTTGGCATGCTGCCAGTTCAGCGCCGTGGTGCCGCTGGTGTTGTCGTACAGCGCAACACGCACGCCATCCACGTACACGCCGACCCGGGTGTAGTCGCTCACATAACCGAGGCGGCCTGCCAGGTCGAAACTGAGGTTGTAGCTGGCGCCCTTGTCGGTGTTGACCTGGCGCGAAATACCCAGCGTTTGCGCCTGGGTCGAACTGGCGTCATTCAACTCGAGCCAGTTGTTGCCGTTGCCGGTCGCCGCCCTGACCGAGCGCGCGGTGCCGTTCACGTCCGTCATCATGTCGCCGTTGCTCCAGATTTCGAAACCATTCTGGCCGCCGCTCAGCTGGTCGCCCGTCGTGACCAGGCTCCAGCCGTCGAACACGCTGCCGGCCACCAGGGTGGACTGGGAATCGATGTTGGCCGCACCTTCCCAGCCGGTGGCGAACATGCGGTGCACCAGGGTACTGCCGAGCACTTGCATGGCCGGCGCATCGGCCACTGCGGCGATGTCGATGCTGACCGTCGCCGCGGCGCTGGTCAGGATGCCGTCCGACACGGTATAGCTGAAGCGGGCGTAATGCGCGCGCTGGTTGCCATAGCCAGCCGTGGCATACCCTGCCCCGTCCGACGCGTTAGCCGCGGGCACGTAGCGCAGTTTGCCGGCAGCAAGGTCGGCCGCGACGAACTTGTCGCCCAGCGCTGCGCTGACCCAGCTCCCAGTCGAGGCGAGCTTCTGCAGTACGCCATCCGCAGGCAGCGCCGTGATGGCGAGCGTGAGGACGTCGTTGTCGGCGTCGGAGACGGCAAAGTCGCTCCAGCGCAGTAGCACAGCAGTATCCTCGGTGCCTGCCACCAGCGAATTGAGCGCCACCGGCGCCCGGTTCACCTGCAGTACCGACAGGCTGAAGGTGACCAGCGCCGAATCGAGCTTGCCGTCGCTGACCTTGTAGCTGAAGCTGTCGTTGCCGACATAACCCGCCACTGGCGTATAGGTGAAGGTGCCGTTGGCATTGGCCGCCAGCGCGCCATGGGCCGGCGCCGCCACCAGCTTGACCGTCAGGCTGTCGCCATCGGTATCGACCGCGCCTGCCAGCAGGTTGAGCACGACGGACGTGTCGCGATTCACGCTGGCGGAACCGTTGACGGCCACCGGCGCATGGTTGGTCTGGACCACCGTCAGCGAGACGGTCGCCAGGTTCGAATCGTAGACGCCATCGTTCACTTTGTACGTGAAGCGGTCTGCGCCAAAGTAGCCGGCCTGCGGGGTGTAAGTCCAGGTGCCGTTGGCGTTGACGGCGATCGCGCCATGCGCCGGCTGGGTGACGACAATGGCCGCTAGCGCGTCCAGGTTGACATCCGTGGCATGGGCCAGCGGCGTGATCACGACGCTTGCCCCTTCGTTCACCGTGGCCGTGCTGCCGGCCAGGACCGGCACGTAATTGACCTTGGCGACATCGAAGGTCAAGGTGGCGACGTTCGACGGTTGGACGCCATCGCTGATCTGGTAGGTCAGGCTGTCGGGGCCGTAGTAGTTCAGCGCCGGCGTGTAAGTCCAGCTGCCGTGCGCCGGCTGGCGGACCACGCTGGCGGTCAGCACATCGTTCGCATTGCGGTCCGCCGCCGCAGCCAGCGGGTTGAACGTGCTCGTACCGTTCTCGCTCACATTGACGGTGCTGTCGGCCAGGGTGGGTGCGAACGCGATCTCGCCGACTGTGAATGTGACCGTCGCCGTGTTGGAGTCAGCAACGCCGTCGTTGACCTTGTAGGTGAAGCTGTCTGTGCCGAAGTAGTACTGCGCAGGCGTGTAAGTCCAGCTGCCGTCGGCATTCACACTAATGGCGCCGTGTGCCGGCTGCGACACCACCAGTGCCGCCAGCACGTCATTCGGGTTCAGGTCCAATGCATGCGCCAGCGGGTTGAAGCTGGCCGATGCATTCTCGTCCAGGCTAAGCGCGCTGTTGGCCAGCGTTGGCGCAAAGGCGATTTCGGCGACGTTCAACACGACCGTTGCCGTGTTCGAGTAGGCATTGCCATCGCTCACCTTGAACGTGAAGCTGTCGCTGCCGAAGTAGTACAGCGCGGGCGTGTAGGTCCAGCTGCCGTCGGCATTGACGGTGAGAACGCCATGCGACGGCATCGACACCAGCACTGCATTAAGCACATCATGATTCAGGTCGGCCGCGCTGGCCAGCGGGTTGAAGCTGGCCGCAGCGTTCTCGCTGAGGTGGATGCTGACATCGCCCAGCGTTGGCGCGAATGCTATTTCAGCCACGTTAAGCGTGACCGTCGCCATATTTGAGTCGGCGGCAGCGTCGCTCACCTTGTAAGTGAAGCTGTCGCTGCCAAAGTAGAACAGCTCCGGCGTATAGGTCCAGCTGCCATCGGCGTTGACGGTGATGAGGCCGTGCGCTGGCTGCGTAAGCAGCACCGCGGACAGCACATCCCCATTGCGGTCGAAGGCGGTCGCCAGCGGTTCAAAGCGGGCCGATCCGTTCTCATCGAGATTGACAATGCTGTCGCCCAAGGTCGGTGCAAACGCGATTTCGGCGACGTTGAGCACGACGGTTGCCGTGTTCGAGTCGTCGATGCCGTCGTTGACCTTGTAGCTGAAGCTGTCGGTGCCGAAAAAATACAGTGCCGGCGTGTAGGACCAGCTGCCGTCAGCGTTGACGGTGATCTGGCCGTGGGCAGGCTGGGACACCACAAGGGCGGTCAGCGGCTCCCGGTTGACGCTGTTCGCAGCAGCGAACGGCGACAGCGTCAGGCTGCCATTTTCGTCCAGCGCGTAATCGCTGTCGACCAGGGTCGGCGCGATCTGCACCTTGGCGATGGTGATGCCCAGGCTTGCCTCCTGCGAGCTGAGAAAGCCGTCGCTGAGGATGAAACTGAGGGTATCGCTGCCGTAGAAATGCAGGCCAGGCGTATAAGTCCAGGTGCCGTTCGCGTTCTGGGCAAGCACGCCACGGCTTGGCTGCGACGTAATGACGGCGCTGAGCGCGTCGCCATCAGCATCGGCGCCGAAACTGCCGAAGTCGATCACCAGGCTGCCGTCTTCCAGTACTTCGATGGCGGCGTTGTGCACCACGGTCGGCGCACGGTTCTCAGGCGTGACCTGGAAGCTGACGCTGACCGGCGCGGAGTCGGCCAGGCCGTCGTTGATGTGGAACACCAGCACGTCTGCGCCGTCGTAGTCGGCGTTGGCGGTGTAGGTCCAGCTACCGTTGGCATTGACCACCAGCGCGCCGTGCGCAGGCGGCGTGTCGAGCACCGCGCTCATGGCGTGGCCGTTGATGTCCTGCGCACCGGCCAGCGGATCGAAGGTGAACGGCACGCCGCCGATTGCCTGCGCATTGACGTTACCGCCGCTGACAGGGGCATAGATCACTTCGCTGACGGTGACGTGCACGGTGGCCAGGTTCGACACTTGGCCCTCGACTTCGTAGCTGTACTCGAAGCTGTCGACACCGTAAAAATGCAGGGCCGGGGTGTACTTGAGCGTACCGCCGGCGTTGCGGCTGAGCACCCCATGCACGCAAGTTTGCGCATGGGCGGTCATGTTGTCAAGGGGGCGCAGGCCGTTTGCAGGCCGTTTCGAGGTGTGGTCAACCTCCGTTTTCAAGAGGTCGAGTTTTTTTGAACCAGCGAAAAAATCGCTAAGTCCTTGATTTCTGGAGGCGAGGACGGGAATCGAACCCGTCTAAACGGCTTTGCAGGCCGCTGCATAACCTCTTTGCTACCTCGCCAGAAACTTTGCTACTTTCCCCTGAGAGGAAAAAAAAGGAAGCCAGGCTTCCCTTTTGAATTCTGGAGCGGGAGAAGAGTCTCGAACTCTCGACCTCAACCTTGGCAAGGTTGCGCTCTACCAACTGAGCTACTCCCGCGTCGTCACAACAGGCAGGCATTATAGATCATCTGAGCGGGTTGTCAAGGTTGGTTTCCCACTCGATTTTTTATAAGGCGTCGCCAGCCTTTTCCTTGATCAATGGCCACGCCAGGCGCATGTAATAAAACATCGACCACACCGTCAGGATCGCCGCCAGGATGATCAGGTAGTCGCCCAGCAGCTGGGTGTCGAGCACGCCCCACAGCTTGTCATGGAACAGCAGCATGGGGATGGCAATCATTTGCGCGGCCGTCTTAATCTTGCCGATCGAACTGACCGCCACCGAACGCGAGGCGCCGATCTGCGCCATCCATTCACGCAGCGCCGAGATGGCGATCTCGCGCCCGATGATAATAAAAGCGATGAAATGGTCGACCCGGTCCAGGTGCACCAGGACCAGCAGCGCGCCAGCCACCATCAGCTTGTCGGCCACAGGGTCGAGAAAGGCGCCGAAGGCCGAGGTCTGGTTCCAGCGCCGCGCCAGAAAGCCGTCGAACCAGTCGGTGACGGCGGCAACGACAAACACCACCGTTGCCGCCAGATCCTGGTCGGAGCGCGGCAGCCAGTGCAGCGGCAGGTAGTACACGCCTACCACCAGGGGAATGAGGGCAACGCGTAACCAGGTCAGGAGAATCGGGATGTTAAAGGGCATAGAGACAGGGCATAGAGACAGGGCATAGAGGCAGGGCACAGAGGCGCACGAACTGGTTAGGCATTATGAATACTTGCGCCGCTAGTCTACCTTGCTAATGCATATTGCACCAGTTCGGGAGGCAACATGGCGCGGGCGCGGCGCAGTGCCGCTTGCACCGGTTTGCACGCCGTGCGAAGCACGCGCAAACGCAGGGAACAAAAGCGCAGCGCATTGCGCCGCGTATCCACCCGCGGTTAATGCAGCTGCCGGTAAATCTCTTCGGCCAGCTGGGTCGAAATGCCTTCGACCGACATCAGGTCTTCGACACTGGCATCGACCACCCCGCGCAAGCCCCCAAAGCGCGCCAGGAGGCGCTGGCGGCGTTTGGCGCCGATACCCTCGATCTCTTCCAGGCGCGACGTTTGGCGCGTCTTGGCGCGCTTGGCACGCATGCCGGTGATGGCAAAGCGGTGCGCCTCGTCGCGAATCAGGGCGACCAGCATCAGCGCGGCCGATTCCTTGCCCAGTTCCTGCGCGGCGCGCCCGTCGACGAACATCAGCGTCTCGAGCCCGACGCGGCGCCCTTCTCCCTTGGCTACGCCCACGATCAGCGAAATATCCAGGCCAAGTTCGGCAAACACCTGGCGCGCCATTTCGATCTGGCCTTTGCCGCCGTCGATCAAGACCACGTCGGGCATGACGCCGTCGCCATTGGCCACTTTCTCGTAACGGCGCATCAGTACCTGGCGCATGGCCGCGTAATCGTCCCCCGGCGTGATGCCGTTGATGTTGTAGCGCCGGTACTCGCCGTTTTGCATGGCGTGGTGATGGAACACCACGCACGAGGCCTGGGTCGCCTCGCCCATAGTGTGGCTGATGTCGAAGCACTCCACGCGCAAGGTCTCCAGGTCTTCCGATTCAATGAGCAGCGCCTCGGCCAGCGCGCGCGTGCGCGACTGCTGCGAGCCCTGTTCGGAGAGCAGGCGCGCCAGCGAAATCTCGGCCCCCTTGTGCGCCATGTCGAGCCACTGGCGGCGCTGCCCCTGGGGCTGGAAGAGCAGATTGATGCGGTGGCCGCACTGCTCGGTCAAGGCCACCATCAGCGCCGGCTGGTCGAATTCGATATTCAGGATCAAGGTGCCGGGCACGAATTTTTCGGTGTAGTGCTGGGCCAGAAAGGCGGCCAGCACTTCGCATTCGATCGCCCCTTCGGCAATCGCCGCAGCTTCCGCCAGCTGCGACGGAAAATACGCGCGGTCGCCCAGGTGGCGCCCCCCGCGCACCATCGCCAGGTTGACGCAGGCGCGCCCGCCCTGCACCACCACGGCGATGATGTCGACGTCGGCGTCGCCGCCGCTCTCCATGCTTTGCTGGTGCAGCACGCGCGAGAGCGCCTGGATTTGGTTGCGCACCGCGCCCGCCTGCTCGAACTTCAGTTCACCGGCAAAGGCGTGCATCTTCGCTTCCAGGTCGGCCAGCACTTCGCTCTGGCGCCCGCGCAAGAACTTGGCGGCGTTGTCGACATCGCGCTGGTAGTCGCTTGGCTCCACCAGGTCTACGCACGGCGCGCTGCAGCGCCCGATCTGGTGCAGCAGGCAGGGCCTGGTGCGGTTCGAATACACGCTGTCTTCGCAGGTGCGCAGCATGAACACCTTTTGCAGGATCTGGATCGATTCCTTGACCGCCCACGCGCTCGGGAATGGGCCGAAGTACTGGCTCTTTTTGTCGATCGCGCCGCGGTAGTAGGCCATGCGCGGCGTGGCGCCGCCGGTGATTTTCAAGTACGGGTACGACTTGTCGTCCCTGAACAAGATGTTAAAGCGCGGCTTGAGCGTCTTGATCAAGTTGTTTTCAAGGATCAGCGCCTCCGCTTCACTCTGCGTGACGGTAGTCTCCAAGCGTGCAATGCGCTCGACCATCATGGCGATGCGCGGGCTGGCCAGGTTCTTTTGAAAGTAGCTCGACACCCGTTTTTTCAGGTCGCGCGCCTTGCCCACGTACAGCACGCCGTCCTGCGCATCGAAATAGCGATACACGCCGGGCAGATTGGGAAGCTTGCCGACCGTGTCGAGCACGATGGCGCGCGCCTCCGAAGTGACTACTGGCGTGAGCGCTGGAGTGACTGCTGGAGTGACTGCTGGAGTGACTGCTGGAGTTGCTGCTGACATCTACTGAACCTCTTGCGTCACGATCACGAAGGCAACCCCGTACTCAGCTTCGTCGCTGATGGTCACCTGGGCACTGAGCCTATTTTGACGCATAAACGCTGCGAGCGCGCCACTGCACGCGAGCACCGGCTGGCCGCTATCCAGATTCAGCGTTTGCGCGGCGGGCCACGTCATCGGTTCGCGCAGACCCAGGCCAATGGCCTTGGAAAACGCTTCCTTGGCCGAAAAGCGCGTGGCCAGGTAGCGCATGCCGCGCACGGGATTTTTGGCGCTGCGCTCGTGAAATTCGACCAGTTCGTCGGGCCCCAGGATCTTTTCGGCGAAGCGCACGCCATGCCGCGCCAGCGCCTGCGCAATGCGCGAGACCTGGACGATGTCGGTGCCGATCCCGTAGATCATGCGCCCCGGGCCAGGTTGGCCAGGCTCACGCCCAGGCGCGCGGCCACCATGATGGCCTTCATTTCGCGTACGGCGTTTTCCCAGCCGGCGAACACGGCGTGGGCGACAATCGCATGGCCGATATTGAGTTCGCCAATGTCGGCAATGGCGGCAATCGCTTGCACGTTGGTGTAGTGCAGGCCGTGGCCGGCGTTGACCGCCAAGCCCCGTTCCACGCCAAACCTGGCCCCGGCCTTGATGCGCGCCAGCTCGCGTTCCAGGTCGCTGGCGTGGGCCTGCGCGTAGCGCCCCGTATGCAGTTCGATCACCGGCGCGCCCAGCTCGGCGGCGGCGCTGATCTGCTGCTCGTCGGCGTCGATGAACAGCGACACGCGGATGCCCTCCCCCTGCAACTGCCTGATGGCCGCTTCCACCTGTTTGTAGTAGCGCACCACATCGAGCCCGCCTTCGGTGGTCACTTCCTCGCGCCGCTCGGGCACCAGGCACACGTCCTGCGGCTTGATGACGCAGGCGAAGTCGATCATCTCCTGCGTGACGGCCGCTTCCAGGTTCATGCGCGTCATGAGCAGCGGGCGCAGCGCCACCACGTCGGCGTCCTTGATGTGGCGCCGGTCTTCGCGCAGGTGCAGCGTGATGACGTCGGCGCCGGCCTGCTCGGCCAGCAGCGCCGCGCGCAGCGGGTCGGGATAGACGGTGCCGCGCGCATTGCGCAAGGTGGCCACGTGATCGATGTTGATGCCCAGGTCAATCACAGGGCCGGACGGCTGGAGAAAGCTCATGACGTTGTTCTCAGGTTATAACTGCATCAGGTCGATCAAAATCTGGCGCGTGTTGAGCGGCGCGCCGCCCAGGTGGTGCGCCAGCAAAAAGCGCATCAGCTGCTTGCTTTGCGCTTGCGTGACAGGGTCGCGGTAGTCTTCGTTTTCCATGTCGAGCAGCGTCTTGCCCAGCACCGCCGGCCAGGTGTCGGCCGCGCGCACCAGGCGCGGCCCGCGTTCCGGGTCGACGACGTACTCGACGAGCGGGTCGACCGCAGCGCGCGTGCTGGTGCAGCGCGTCAGGTCGGCCGCCACGCCTGTCTCTTTAAGTAAGGCCCGTTCGAATTTTCTCAAGACGATGGGCGCCGATTCCCCGTGCGCGAGCGCGTTGAGCGTGGCCACGTAATGGTCGAACAGCACCGGATGCGGGTCGTCGCGCGCCAGCAGCTTGACCAGCAGCTCGTTGAGGTAAAAGCCGCATAGCAGCGCCGTTTTTTCCAGCGGCAGCATGCCGCCCACCCATTCGGCGTCGATCATGGTGCGCAGTTCGGATTTGCCGCTCCACGACGCCTGCAGCGGCTGGAAGGTTTGCAGCACGCCGCGCAGCTTGGAATGGGGCCGCTTGGCGCCCTTGGCCACCAGCCCAATGCGGCCGTAATCGCGGGTGAACATGTCGACGATCAGGCTGGTTTCTTTGTAAGGGTAACTGTGCAGCACGAAGGCCGGCTGGCCGGCCACGCGCCCGGCCAGGGCGGGATTGCGCGAGCGCGCGGCGGCTGTGCGCCTGGCCGGGGCCGGTGCGCTGTCAGATGGCGCGGTGAGGGCCGTGTCGGCCGTGTCGGCGCTGGGCGTGGGCATGCAGGCGGGACGCTCTGCTTACTCGTAACCGTAAGCGCGCAGGCCGGCTTCGTTGTCGGCCCAGCCCGATTTGACCTTGATCCAGATTTCCAGGTAGACCGGGCCGCCGAACAGTTTTTCCATGTCCAGGCGCGACTGGGTGGACAGTTCCTTCAAGCGCGCGCCCTTGTTGCCGATGACCATGGACTTGTGGGTGTCGCGCTCCACCAGGATGGCCGCGAAAATGCGGCGCAAATCGCCCTCCTGTTCGAACTTTTCAATCAATACCGTGCTGGTGTAGGGCAGCTCGTCGCCCACCAGGCGGAACAGCTTTTCGCGTACGATTTCCGAGGCCAGGAATTTTTCGCTGCGGTCGGTGATGTCGTCCGGGCCGAACACGGGCGCGTTCTCGGGTAGGAAGCGCTTGATTTCGTTTTGCAGCGCGTCGAGCTGGAAGCGCAGCTTGGCCGACACCGGCACGATGGCGGCAAAGTTATGCTTGGCGGCCAGCTCCTGGGCGAACGGCATCAGCGCCGCCTTGTCCTTGACGCGGTCGGACTTATTGATCACCAACATGCACGGCACGTCCTGGGGCAGCAGGTCGATCACCTGCTGGTCGGCCGGGCCGAAGGTGCCCGCTTCCACCAGGTACAGGATCACATCGGCCGAAATGAGCGTGTTGGTGACGGTCTTGTTGAGCGTCTTGTTCAGGGCGTTCGAGTGGCGCGTCTGGAAACCGGGCGTGTCGACATAAATGAACTGGGCGTCGTCCAGCGTCTGGATGCCGGTGATGCGGTGGCGCGTGGTCTGCGCCTTGCGCGAGGTGATCGACACCTTGGCGCCGATCAGCTGGTTCATCAGCGTCGATTTGCCCACGTTGGGGCGGCCGACAATGGCGATATAGCCACAACGGAAATTGTCTGGGGTAGTTGGGCTTGTCATGCTGATTTCGTTTCAGGGTGTTTGAAAGCCTTGGCGTCGGCGGATTTTGCGGGTGTGGCCAGGATAACTTCTGCATCGCCCTCGCCGTCGCCGTCGCTCTGGATGGTGGCGATGCCGGCCAGCTTGAGCTGGGCGGCGCGCGGCTTGGCCTTGCGCGTTGCGCCCGGGGTCTTGAGCAGCGCTTGCTGGGCGACGTCGAGCGCCAGCTTGGCGGCCGCCTGTTCGCCGGCGCGCCGGCTGCCGCCGCGGCCATAAACCTGGATGCCCAGCTTGGGCACCAGGCATTCGATCTCGAATTCCTGGCTGTGCGCCGCGCCATGGGTGGCGACGACGTTGTAGGTCGGCAGCGAGATTTTTTTGCTCTGCAAAAACTCTTGCAGCAGTGTCTTGGCATCCTTGCCCAGCGTGCGCGGGTCGACCGAGTCGAGGATGGGAATGTAAAAGGCGCGGATCACGTCGCGCGCGGCATTAAAGCCCGCATCGAGGAAAATGGCGCCCAGCAAGGCTTCGAGCGTGTCGGCCAGGATCGACGGCCGGCGAAAGCCGCCCGACTTGAGTTCACCCTCGCCCAGGCGCAAGAATTGCGACAGTTCGAGCTTTTGCGCGATTTCATACAGCGACTGCTGCTTGACCAGGTTGGCCCGCAGGCGCGACAGGTCGCCCTCGTCGATGCTGGCAAAGCGCTCGTAGAGCACCGAGGCGACAACGCAGTTCAGAATCGAATCGCCCAAAAACTCGAGGCGCTCGTTATGCAAACTGCTGTGGCTGCGGTGCGTCAAGGCTTGCTGCAAGAGGCCAGCATCCTGGAACGTGTACGCCAAACGGGTTTGCAATAACTGAAGATTCATTGTCGGTGGTATGGTTGTCGTGCCTTAATGCACAGTCGCGTCGGACTTTTCAGGGACCACGCCGCTCTTGTCGGTCGTCGCCGCGTAGTGAATGCCCAGGTAGACGTCCTTGAACAGGGCAATCTTGTTCTCGTAATCGAAGGCCAGTTCGGTCTCGCCGTTGACCTTGGTGACGATCAGGTCCTTGCCGTCGATCGACGTGATCATGTTGATGTCGGCAGCCTTGTTGAAGGCAGAGCGCATTTCCATGGGCGTGCCGCCCTGGCGCTTGGCGCTGACGATGCCTTCTTTCGCGGCGCGGTATTCCAATACTGACGGAAACACTTTCATGCCGAGCAGCGCGACGGCGAAAATCACCGCGAGGCCGACGATCAGGCCCGAGAGCGACACGCCACGCTGCGAATGAAGATTTACACGCTTGGAACCGTACATGGTGTTTCCTTATGGTCTAGTCAATGCCGCCGATACGCTTCGGATTACCCAGGTTCATCCAGACGAAGAATGCCTTGCCGACAATGTTCTTATTGGGTACAAAACCCCAATAGCGGCTGTCCATGCTGTCGTCCCGGTTATCGCCCATCATAAAGTAATTGCCTGGAGGTACGATACACGTAAATTTGTCGTCGGAATACGCGCAAGCGTCATGGAAAGGGAAATCTTGCACCTGTTCCTGATTAATACTGCGGGTATTTTCCTTGTTCAATATCCGGTGTGTCTTTCCAGGCAAGTTCTCCACGAATTGCTTGTCGTAAGAGAATTTCTCATCGTGCAAGTAGTCATCCATCTGCGTATAGGCCAGCGGCTTGCCATTGACGGTCAGGCGCTTGTTCTCATACGTGATTTTATCACCCGGCACGCCCACCACGCGCTTGATGTAGTCCTGGCTCATGTCTTTCGGGTACTTGAAGACCATCACGTCGCCCCGCTGCGGGTCGTTGACGTCGAGGATTTTCTCGTTGAGGATAGGCAGGCGTACGCCGTAGGTGAACTTATTCACCAGAATCAGGTCGCCGATCACCAGCGTGGGCACCATGGAACCCGATGGAATCTTGAACGGTTCGTACAGGAACGAGCGCAGGAAAAACACCAGCGCGATGACCGGGAAGAAACTGCCCGAATACTCGATCCAGGTTGGCTGCGCCAGGTGATGGCGTTCGATATCGGCGCGCGCATTGGCATTGCTGTCGGGCTTGACGCCGTCGGCCATCAGCTTGGCGGCGCGGATGTCGAATTCGGCCAGCGCGGCATCGGCCGCGCGCCGGCGCTGCTTGGCGAGCACAAAGACATCGAGGCACCAGACCACCCCGGTGACCACCATCAAGACAAACAGGATCAGGGCGAAGTTGCTGAGAATCGTTTGTAGTGTCATTTAACCATCCACCTGTAAAATTGCCAGGAAAGCCTCTTGCGGGATTTCCACCGAACCAACTTGCTTCATGCGTTTCTTGCCGGCCTTTTGCTTTTCAAGCAGCTTTTTCTTGCGGCTGATGTCGCCGCCGTAACACTTGGCCAGCACGTTCTTGCGCAGCGCCTTGACGTTTTCACGCGAGATGACGTTCACCCCGATCGCGGCCTGGATGGCGACGTCGAACATTTGGCGCGGAATCAGTTCGCGCATCTTGGCGGCCACTTGCCGGCCGCGGTAAATGGCGTTGGCGCGGTGCACGATGATGGCCAGCGCATCGACCTTTTCGCCATTGATCAGCATGTCGACCTTGACCACGTCCGAGGCCCGGTTTTCCTTGAACTCGTAATCCATCGAGGCGTAGCCGCGCGAGGTCGACTTGAGCTTGTCAAAAAAGTCGAGCACGATTTCCGCCATCGGCATTTCGTAGATCAGCTTGACCTGGCGCCCGTGGTAGCTCATGTCCATCTGCACGCCGCGCTTGGAAATGCACAGCGTGATGACCGAACCGACGTACTCTTGCGGCATGTACAGGTTGACGATGACGATCGGCTCGCGCACTTCCTCGATCTTGGTCGTTTCCGGCATCTTGGACGGGTTGTCGACCTTGATGATGCTGCCGTCGCGCATCAAGACTTCGTACACCACGGTCGGCGCCGTGGTGATCAAGTCCATATCGAATTCGCGCTCCAGGCGCTCCTGCACGATTTCCATGTGCAGCAAACCCAGGAAACCGCAACGGAAACCAAAGCCGAGCGCCTGCGACACTTCCGGCTCGTACATCAGCGCGGCGTCATTGAGCTTGAGTTTTTCCAGCGAGTCGCGCAGTGCGTCGTACTGGTTCGCCTCGACCGGGAACAGGCCGGCAAACACTTGCGGCTGGACTTCTTTAAAACCTGGCAGCGGCGCGGCAGCGGGCCGGGCGGCGTGGGTGACGGTGTCGCCCACTTTGGCCGCTTTCAATTCCTTGATGCCGGCAATCACAAAGCCTACCTGGCCGGCCGACAATTGCGGCAGCGGTTGCGATTTGGGGCTGAACACGCCGACCGATTCGACCAGCTGGGTCGATTCGGACGCCATCAACAGGATTTTTTCCTTAGGCTTCAAGGTGCCGTTGATCACCCGCACCAGCATCACCACGCCGACATAGTTGTCGAACCACGAGTCGACAATCAGCGCCTGCAGCGGCGCCGTCGGGTCGCCCTTGGGCGGCGGCACGCGCGCGATCAAAGACTCGAGCACGTCTTCGACGCCCAAGCCGCTCTTGGCCGAGCATTGCACGGCGTCGGCGGCATCGATGCCGATCACGTCTTCGATTTCCTTGATGGCATTGGCCGGGTCGGCGTGCGGCAAGTCGATCTTGTTGAGCACCGGCACCACCTCCACGCCCAGGTCGAGCGCGGTGTAGCAGTTGGCAACCGTTTGCGCTTCCACGCCCTGCGACGCGTCCACCACCAGCAGCGCGCCTTCGCACGCCGACAGCGAGCGCGACACTTCATAGCTGAAGTCCACGTGGCCCGGGGTGTCGATCAGGTTCAGGTTGTACACCACGCCATCCTTGGCCTTGTAGTGCAAGGCGGCCGTCTGGGCCTTGATGGTGATGCCGCGCTCGCGCTCCAGGTCCATCGAATCGAGCACCTGGGCTTCCATGTCGCGGTCGGACAGGCCGCCGCAAATCTGGATGATACGGTCGGCCAGTGTCGATTTACCGTGATCGATGTGGGCGATGATGGAGAAGTTACGTATGTTGTTCATTGATGCAATTTTGACCGAGTAGGAGGGGCAGCGTTTGCGCAGGCAATACGAAAAAAGCGCTCCGGGGGGGCATGGCAATCCCCAGGCGAGCGCCTTATCATGCAAGAGAAGCATTGCCTTTTGGCAGAAGCTTTTCCGACCCCCGCATTTTACCGGATTTCACAGTAGAAAGCCCGGTTTATGCGCCTCCGGATAAAATATTGCTAGATAGACACCGGCGAGCTGGCCAGGAAACGGCGCGCGGCCGCTTCATCGAAGTGGTAATGGCACAGTTCCGGTTCGGCAAGGTGGCCAAAAAGAACCGGCACCAGCTCGTCGAAACGGGCCACCAGGGCCGGATCGTCGTCGATGTCGACCACCGACACCGTAAAGCGCACGGTCGCGCTCTGGAGTGCCTCGAGTGCGACGAGCATGTCGTCGCACAAGTGGCAGTAGGAACGCGCGTACAGCGTGAAATGCGGGATGCGCATTATTGCCGCGGCCGGATCACGACGTACTGGGTGCTGTCGTCGCGCCGCACCAGCAGGGCGGCGCTGCGTTTCGGGTCGAGCTTGGAAGCCATGGCGTTAAAACTCTTGGCGTCCTTCACTTCCACGTTGTTCAGCTGCAAGATCAAGTCGCCCGGACGCACGCCGGCGCGTGCCGCGGCGCCCTCGCTGGCGTCGACCACGACGCCGGCGTCGAGCTTGAGTTCGCGCCGCTGCACATCCGACAGGTCGGACACGTGCAGCCCGATCGCGTTCGGCGCCTGCTCGGCCTTCGGCTTTTTGACGGGAACGCGCTTGGCCTTGTCGTCTTCCAGCTCGACGATGCTGACATTGATGTCTTGCTGGGCGCCCTTGCGCCAGACGGTGACGACCGCCTTGCTGCCGACCGGCGCGGCCGCCACCAGGCGCGGCAGGTCGCCGGAGCGCTCCACGTCGGTACCGTTAAATTTCAGGATGATGTCGCCAACCTTGATGCCGCCTTTTTCGGCCGGCCCGCCCGCTTCCACCCGCGCCACCTCCACGCCACGCGCGCGGCCCAGGCCGAGCGACTCGGCCACGTCCTTGCTCACTTCGCCAATTTCAACGCCGATGCGCCCGCGCGTGACCTTGCCGCTCTTGCGTAGCTGGTCGGACACGCGCATCGCCTCGTCGATCGGCACGGCAAAGGAAATCCCGTTGTAGCCGCCCGACAACGTGGCGATCTGCGAATTGATGCCGATCACCTGGCCGCGCATATTGATCAAAGGGCCGCCCGAGTTGCCCGGATTGACGGCCACGTCGCTCTGGATCAGCGGCAAAAATTCGCCCGTGTCGCGCGACTTGGCGGAAATGATGCCGGCCGTCACGGTATTGTCGAGGTTAAAGGGTGAACCGATGGCAATCACCCATTCGCCGACCCGGATCTTGTTCGAGTCGCCTACCGTCAGGTAGGGCAGGTTGGCCGCGTCGACCTTGAGCACGGCAACGTCGGAGCGCTTGTCCGAACCGAGCACCTTGGCCTTGAATTCGCGGCGGTCGGTAAGCGTGACGATCACTTCGTCGGCGCCGTCGACCACGTGGGCGTTGGTGAGCACATAGCCATCGTTGGAAATAATGAAGCCGGAACCGACGCCGCGCTGCACTTCTTCTTCCTGCGCCTGGGGCGCGCGCCGTCCGCGCGGGGCCGGGCGCGTCGACGGGCCCGGGGCGCCGAAAAAGCGGCGCAAAAATTCCTGCATTTCCTCATCCTGCCCCCCGCCCCCGCCCTGCCCCTGGCGCAGCTTTTCGGTGGTGCGGATATTGACGACGGCCGGTCCCACCTTGTCGATCAGGTCGGTGAAATCGGGCAAGCCCGTGACCAGCGGCGCGGCGACGGGCGCCGCCAGTGCGGACGGGCTCGTCAGGCTCAGGCTTGAGGCTGCGACGATCAGGGCGAAAACAAGTTTGCGGCCAGCAGGAAAGGTCATGGTCATGGAATTGAATGGGAAAGTTCGTATTGGCGTTATGGTAAGCCAAAACGGCAAGAAGTGGGAAAGGTCCGAAAACAGCCGGCTGGTGTGGACCAAAAAAAACGCATGTGGATCGATGACGGCCCGGCGCCCGTCGCTGCCGGGCCCGCGCCGCCAGCCCAAAGCCGGCGGCGTCGCCCGAGCCAGCCAAGTATGGGGGAAGCGCGCGGCGGCCTTTACGACACTGAAATGACGGCGGGCTTGGCCTGCGACACTGCCACTGCTTCGGGCGCCGCATCGCCGGTGACGGCACTCGCACTCGAGGCTTGCTGCTGCCGGGATAAGGCCGTGATCGGACGTTTCTCCGGCGCGGGCGCCGGCCGGGTGACCTTGCGCAGCGGGACAGGTTCAAGCGCCAGCCTGGCAGCGAGCTTCTCGGCAAAGGCGTCCGACAGTTCAGGCGTAGCCTGCGCCCGGAGCGCGTCGCCGATCCGGTGGTAGGTATTCCATGCCTGCTGGCCGTCAGCGGACTGCAGCGCCGCGAGCGCGAGCTCGAGGTCCGAGTTCGACAGCGCCCCATCGCTCAGGGTCGAAATGTGCTCGCGGATTTTTTTGTGAGTGTCCATCGGGTTATTCCATCAGCATAGGTGTGTGACCAAAAATCAACCGGGCATGACGATCATCGCTACACCTAACGTCGCTTGTCAACTGGCAAGTCGAGAAGCGGTCTCAACTTTTCAGCGATGACTTCGCGTGCCCGGAAAATACGGCTACGAACAGTGCCGATCGGGCAGGCCATGACTTCAGATATTTCTTCGTAGCTCAAACCTTCAATTTCGCGCAGTACAATTGCCGTTCTCAATTCGAGCGGCAGCGCCTCCATCGCAGCATTGACCGTGTACGCGATTTGCTTGCTGGCCAACATCGATTCCGGCGTATTTATGTCGCGCAAGCTATCCGCATCGTCAAACGCTTCGGCGCGCTCTGCATCGGCCTCGGTCGAGGTCGGGGCACGCCTGCCCTGTGTGACGAGATAATTCTTTGCCGTGTTGATTCCTATGCGATACAACCAAGTATAGAATGCCGAATCACCGCGGAAATGCCGCAAGGCGCGATACGCCTTGATAAACGTTTCCTGTACAACGTCTTCCGCTTCCGCCGGGTCGTGCACCAGTCGCGACACCAGCCGCATCAGCCTGCGCTGATACTTTCCGACCAGCAGGTCGAATGCTTGGCGTTCGCCTGCCTGGACACGCTCAACCAGCAGTTGATCACACTCGCGTTCTGTCGTCACTGACCATGCCCTCTTGGCTGCGGCGTGGGGCGCGTCCCTATGTATATAGAGTTGGCCCGTTGCAATAAGTTCAAAGTATTTTGTTTTTATCTGAAAATTTATTGTCCCGCCTGGCAATCCATCTTATCGACACGGCAATTTTGCGAAATTGTCCAGCAGCTACACTGTCAGGCAAGATTGGCACGACTGTGATGACGCCGCTGGTGTTGTCGCGAAGCAGCAAAATCAGCAAGGATGGCCAGACCGTGGAACCCGGCAGCAGCAGCAAAGGTTCGCCAAACGCCCGTGCGGCTCCCAGACTCTGTTTTACCGAAAGGCGAATCTCTCCGGGTCCAGAAATGTCAATCTGGCGCGCATTCGCGCTTTGCAGCGCGCAGCGCCAAGCCAGCAGCGCGACCCCCGCGCACGACAACGCCAGCGGCGCCGGCCACGCGCAGAGCGCCGGCTGTGCGAACACCAGCAGCAAGGCCGCCGCACCCGCCGCCGCGCCCCAGGCAGCAAGCGCCAGGCGCAGCAAGCGCGACGGGTGAATGACGGCTGATAGCGCAATCGACATAGACAGGTGGGAATGGCAGGCGCAAGGAAACCAGATGAACGGGCGAAAGCCGCCCGCACAAAGCAAAACGCCCACTTCCTTGGACAGGAAATGGGCACCTCGGGTTCAAGCTGTTACAGGACTTTTACAATGCAGCGCCCTTACTTGCCACGCTTACGCCTTGCCGAAGACCAGGGTTCCGTTGGTTCCGCCGAAGCCAAAGGAATTTTTCACCGCAATGTCGATCTTCATGGCACGCGCCGTGTTGGCGCAGAAATCAAGATCACAGTTGGCGTCCTGGTTGAACAGATTGATGGTGGGCGGCGAGACTTGGTGATGCATCGCCAGCACCGTGAACACCGCTTCCAGGCCGCCGGCGCCGCCCAGCAGGTGGCCCGTCATCGATTTGGTCGAATTGACCACCAGCTTGTAGGCATGGTCGCCAAAGGTCTTTTTCAAGCCTTGCACTTCGGCTACGTCGCCCTGCGGCGTGGAGGTGCCATGGGCGTTGACGTAGTCGACCTGGTCGGCGTTGACGCCGGCGTTGGACAGCGCCGACACCATGCAGCGCGACGCCCCGGCGCCATCTTCGACGGGCGAGGTCATGTGATAGGCGTCGGCGCTCATGCCAAAGCCAAGCAGCTCGGCATAGATTGTCGCGCCGCGCGCCTTGGCATGCTCGTACTCTTCCAGCACCATCACGCCGGCGCCTTCGCCGAGCACAAAACCGTCGCGGTCGCGGTCCCATGGCCGCGAGGCCGTGGCCGGATCGTCATTGCGCGCCGACAGCGCGCGCGCCGAGGCGAAACCGCCCAGGCCCAGCGGCGAAATGGTCGCTTCGGCGCCGCCGGCGATCATCACGTCGGCGTCGCCGTATTCGATCAGACGCCCGGCCGCGCCAATGCTGTGCAGGCCGGTGGTGCAGGCGGTGACGATGGCCAGATTCGGGCCGCGCATGCCGTACTTGATCGAGAGATTTCCCGAGATCATGTTGATGATCGACGCCGGCACGAAGAATGGCGAAATACGGCGCGGGCCGCGCTTGGCGTATTCGTCCTTGGTATCTTCGATCAGCGGCAAGCCGCCAATGCCCGAACCGATGATGACGCCGATGCGGTCGGCGTTTTCCTCGGTCACCGTCAGGCCGCAATCCTGCCAGGCCTGGATGCCTGCCGCCATGCCGAAATGGATGAAGGTATCCATGTGGCGCGCTTCCTTGGCAGGCAGGTATTGCTCGACATCGAAACCCTTGACCTCGCCCGCGATCCGGGTCGAGAACGGCGTCGCGTCGAATTTGGTGATCGTGGCAATGCCCGACTTGCCGGCCAGCGCTGCGCTCCACGACTCGGCAATGGTATTGCCGATCGGTGATACGCAGCCCAGGCCAGTGATAACAACACGACGGTTGCGTGAACGGCTCAAGCGATTCTCCCGGAAACTATAAAACTCAGGCCTTGACGTGCGCCGTGGCGTAGTCGATTGCCTGCTTTACGGTGGTGATTTTTTCCGCTTGTTCGTCAGGGATTTCCATTTCGAATTCATCTTCCAGCGCCATCACCAGCTCGACCGTGTCGAGGGAATCGGCACCGAGGTCGTCCACGAACGAGGATTCGATTTTGATGTCCACTTCAGCAACGCCCAGTTGCTCAGCGACGATTTTTTTAACGCGTTGTTCGATATCCGACATGTTATGGCTCCATTGTGTGTGTTACGGAAAGTGCGCGCATTTTATCAGGTTTGCGCGCTGAAAAACTAATTTCAACGTCTACTGTAAAAACCACCGAAACTGCTGCTAAATCAATCTATTTGACCGCATTTTGGTTTTGCGTCGCGCACCAAAGCGTGAGCATTGGTGCACCGGATATTAACTCATATACATGCCGCCATTCACGTGCAAGGTCGTGCCCGTGATGTAGGCAGCTTGCGGACCGGCCAGGAAGGCAACCGCGTGCGCGATGTCTTCGGGTGCGCCCAGGCGTGCCAGGGGAATCTGGGTCAGCAAGGCGGCGTGCTGCTCGGCGCTGAGCGCTTTGGTCATGTCGGTGTCGATAAAGCCCGGTGCAATGCAGTTGACGGTGATATTGCGGCTGCCGATCTCGCGCGCCAGCGCGCGGCTCATGCCCGCCACGCCCGCCTTGGCGGCCGCATAATTCATTTGGCCGGCGTTGCCGGCCGAGCCGACCACCGACGTGATGTTAATGATACGCCCTTGCCGTGCTTTCATCATCCCGCGCAAGACGGCGCGCGACAAGCGGCCCACCGCCGTCAGGTTGGTCGCAATCACGCTGTCCCACTCGTCGTCCTTCATGCGCATGGCCAATTGGTCGGCCGTGATGCCGGCATTATTGACCAGGATAGACAGGCTGCCAAAGCGCTTCTGGACGTCGTCAATGACGGCGGCGCAGCCGGCGCTGTCGGTCACGTTCAGTACCACGCCCTTGCCGCCGAATTCGTCGAGGTAAGCAGAAATGGCGCTCGCGCCCGCTTCGGTGGTGGCCGTGCCGACCACCTTGGCGCCCTGGCGCGCCAGTTCGAGGGCAATCGCCTTGCCGATCCCGCGTGAAGCGCCCGTCACCAGTGCAACTTGTTTTTCCAAATTCATTACGGTTCCTGCTTTCTATATTTAAACGTTGGTGTTCAGCGCAGCGAGCACCCGCTCCAGCGAAGCCTGGTCGACCAGCGCCTCGCCCGCCAGGCGCGCATCGATGCGCTTGGCCATGCCGATCAATACCTTGCTCGGCGCGCTTTCAATGACCAGCGTGGTGCCGTCGGCGGCCAGCTTTTGCATCGTTTCCACCCAGCGCACCGGGCCGGCCGCCTGGCGCACCAGCGCATCCTTGATCAGCGCCGGGTCGCTCAATACCGCCACGTCCACGTTGTTGATCAAGGCGATCCGGGGCGCGCCGAAGTGCAGGTCCTGCAGGTAGGCGCGCAAGCGATCAGAGGCAGGTTTCAGCAGCGACGAATGAAACGGCGCCGACACCGACAGCCGCATGGCGCGCTTGGCGCCGCGCGCCTTGGCCAGTTCGCAGGCGCGGTCGAGCGCCGCATTGTGGCCGGCAATGACGATCTGGACCGGCTCATTGAAGTTGACCGCTTCCACCACGCTGCCGGGCGCGAGCGCGGCAGCTTCGCGGCAGACGGCGCGCACCTCGTCGGCCGCCAGGCCGAGAATGACGGCCATGCCGCCCTGCCCGACCGGCACCGCTTCCTGCATGGCTTGCGCGCGAAAGCGCACCAGCGGCACCGCATCCTTGAAGGCAATCACGCCGGCGGCAACCAGCGCCGCGTATTCGCCCACGCTGTGGCCGGCAACGACACTGGGCGGAGGACCACCGGCGGCGATCCACGCGCGGCACACCGCGACCGCGGCCGTCAGCATCACGGGCTGGGTATTGGTGGTCAGGTCCAGGTCTTCCTTGGGACCTTGGGCAATCATTTTGCCCAGGTCCATGCCGAGCGCCTCGTTGGCTTCGGCAATCGTGTGCGCCACGACGGCGTTGCCGGCAAAGCCGTTCAACATGCCGATGGCCTGCGAACCCTGGCCTGGAAATACGAATGCAAAATTATTCATGCGAGTTGCTCTCCTGTTTTTATTGGTTAGAACTCTTTACCTAAATAGGGTACTGCATCGGGTTTTGCATCGGGTTCGGCATTACATGCGCGCCAGCACCGCACCCCACGTAAAGCCGCCGCCCACGCCTTCCATCATCACGTTGTCGCCCTTCTTGACGCGGCCGTCGCGCACGGCAATGTCGAGCGCGAGCGGAATCGATGCCGCCGAGGTATTGCCGTGCTGGTCGACGGTGACGACCATTTTTTCCATCGGCAAGCCGAGTTTTTTGGCCGTGCTTTTCATGATGCGGAGATTGGCCTGGTGGGGAATGAGCCAGTCGATGTCGGACGGCAGCATGGCCGCATGCGCCAGCGCTTCGTGCGCCACCTGCTCGAGCACCGAGACGGCCAGCTTGAACACGGCGGGGCCATCCATAAACAGGAAACCGCTGCCGGCCAGCGCGCCGCCGGCCAGGTTGGCCGGGACCGACAGGATGTCCGCGTGGCGCCCGTCGGCGTGCAACTTGGTGGCCAAAATGCCCGGCTCGCTCGAAGCGGTCATGACGATCGCGCCGGCGCCGTCGCCAAACAGCACGCAGGTGGTGCGGTCCTGGAAATTAAGAATGCGCGAAAACACTTCGGCGCCGACCACCAGCACGTTTTTGTGCGCGCCCGACTTGATAAAGGCGTCGGCCACCGAGACGGCGTAGACAAAGCCGCTGCACACGGCTTGCACGTCGAAAGCAGCGCTATTGTTGTGCATGCCGAGCTTGCGCTGCACGATGCACGCCGTACTGGGGAAACTTCCATAGAAATCCGGGGTCGAACTGGCGACGATGACGAGATCGATCTGGTCGGGTTCCAGGTCGGCCATTTCCAGCGCCTTGCGCGCCGCGTTGGCGGCCAGGTCCGACGACAATTCCCCGTCGGCCGCGTAGTGGCGCGCTGAAATGCCGCTGCGCGAGACGATCCACTCATCCGACGTTTCAATGCCCTGCGCCGCCAGTTGCGCCGTCAGGTCTTCGTTGCTCACCCGTCGCTGCGGCAGGTAACTGCCGGTGCCGATAATTTTGCTATACAAAGTCATTGCTTGCCGTCCTGCTAAGTTGTTGAGCCTGTCGCTTCCGCCTCAGGCGCGCGTGGCATCAGTTCGGCAATTTTCTCCGAAAGATGCTCCTGCAAATGATAGTTCGCTGCATCGAAGGAGCGTTTGATCGCCCATTCGTAGGAATAGGCATCGGCCCCGCCATGACTCTTGAACACCAGGCCGCGCAAGCCGAGCAAGGCGCCGCCGTTATAGCGCGATGGATTGATGACGTTGCCAAAGTTTTTCAGCGCGCCGCGCGCAATCAGGGCGCCCAGCATGGTCAGCGGGTTGCGCCGAAATTCCGCCGTGAGCACGGTCTTGATCATGCGGCCGAGCCCTTCGGCCGCCTTGAGCGTGACGTTGCCCACGAAACCGTCGCAAACGACGATGTCGACCGTGCCTTTGAAGATATCGTTGCCTTCGACATTGCCGACAAAATTGAGGGCGCCGCGCTGCTGGTCCGCGCGCAACAGTTTCGACGTTTCCTTGACCAGTTCATTACCCTTGATTTCTTCGGTGCCCACGTTGAGCAAACCGATGGTCGGGCGTTCGATGCGTTCCATCGCGGACACCAACACCGACCCCATGATGGCGAACTGGTGCAGGTGATGGGGCTCGCAATCGACGTTCGCGCCCAGGTCCAGCATATAGGTCGGGCCACCCTTTTGATTGGGCAAAATCGAGCAGATGGCGGGACGGTCGACGCCGGCCATGGTTTTGAGCACGTAACGCGAGATCGCCATCAAGGCGCCCGTATTGCCGGCCGAAACGCAGGCATGCGCCTTGCCGTCCTTGACCAACTCGATCGCCACGCGCATCGAAGAATCTTTTTTGCGGCGCAAGGCCACTTCAATCGGGTCGTCCATCTCGACCACTTCGGAGGCGTGCACGATCGACAGGCGCGGGTGGTTCTCGGCCTTGCATTTTTTCAGTTCGGCGCGCACGACGTCTTCGAGGCCAACCAGGATCAGCTCGGCGCCGGGCTCGTGCTTGGCGAAGGAAATGGCTGCGGGAATGGTAACCGAGGGGCCGTGATCGCCGCCCATGCAGTCGATGGAAATTTTAATTGTCATTTGTTGGGTTCGTACCGCAGCCGGACAGGCCAAGGCGGCAGTATGCGCTCTGTAAGTGGGCGAATGCCAGCCAGAGTCTGCGTAAATCGAAATGACGGTGTGCAAAAATCGTTTGCAGCCGAAGAAACGGAAAAAGCGGCGCCACGCAGAAAAATACGTTGCACCGCTTTCATCTTACTCAGTAATAAGACGTCGATTACTCGTCGTTCTTAGTCTTGAGAACTTTACGGCCACGGTAGAAGCCGTTCGGGCTGATGTGGTGACGCAGATGCGTTTCACCGGTGGTTGGCTCGATACCCAGTTGCGGCGCGACCAGGAAGTCGTGCGAGCGGTGCATACCGCGCTTGGATGGGGACTTCTTATTTTGCTGAACTGCCATGATGACTCCTAATACATAAGTTCTAAAATTCTAACACAATCGACCAGCAAATACATGCGAATCGAGTATCCCAGCGGCAATAAACCTTATTGCCGACACGTTTAACGCCGTCCTACATTGCACTGCAACTTGCCATACTCGATTACGACACGCGTTTGACACGTTCCTTACTTACTGCAAATTCGGTATTACTCCGCCTTCAAGTCCTTGAGGCTGGCGAACGGCGACGGCTTCTCGCTTTTCAGCTCGTCCAGCAGCTTGGTCTCGGGACAGACATCATGCTTGGGCACTTGCGGCAAGGCCAGCAGCGCCTCATCTTCGACCAGGTCGCGAATATCGCATGAACGGCTGCCGACGATCACGTCGATGCTTTCATCGTCCAGCGCCTCTTCGATTTCATCGGCGTGCTGGTCGTCCTTGCCGAGCATGAGCGCGGTGGACGAATCCATCTCAAAAGCATACGGAGTCAGGCAACGCTGGCACATCAGCTGGACAGTGCCGGAGACCGACAGCGTCAATTGCGGATAGCCCTGCTTGCTGGTTGCGCCATTCACAGCCCAGGTAACTTCACCCGAGTGGTCCGCACAATCCTTGTTCAACCGGCTCATTTCAGCGACAGGCGTGATGCCCTCGCGATGGCCGTTGCTTCGACAAAACTCAAAAGCGTCGATGACAAAAGCACTCATTACAGAAAATTTCCCCGGAAAACCTGCGATAATAGCAGGCTTACCGCTGTGCAGTCAAAGACTTACGGTGTTTTTCCTGCTGAAGGCCGCAATGATACCAACTTATTCCCCTCCGCGTCTGATTCTTGCATCAAGTTCCGTTTACCGGCGCGAGCTGCTCGAACGGCTGCGCCTGCCCTTCGACGTGATGGTGCCCGATATCGATGAAAACGCCATGCCCGGCGAAGCGCCGGAAGCCACCGCCCTGCGCCTGGCGCGCTGCAAGGCGCAGGCGGTGGCGGCGCGCGCCCCCGGCAGTGTGGTCATCGGTTCGGACCAGGTTGCCACGCTGGACGGCGCGCAAATCGGCAAGCCGGGCAACCACGCCAACGCCCTGGCCCAGTTGCAAACCATGCGCGGGCGGCGCGTGGTGTTTCATACCGCGCTATGCGTGTGGGACGACCGCGCTGCCACCCTCACCGGCGGCGCGCAACTGGAAAACGTGCAGACCTTCGTCACCTTCCGCGACCTGCCCGACGCCGAGCTCGACGCTTACCTGCGCCTGGAACAACCATACGACTGCGCCGGCAGCGCCAAGAATGAAGGCTTGGGCATAGCCATCCTGGAACGCATTGACAGCACCGACCCGACCGCCCTGACCGGCTTGCCGCTGATCGCCTTGAGCGGCATGCTGCGCAAGGCCGGCTTTACCTTTTTCAACTAAAGACCCGATGACCGGCACCCTCTACCTGATTCCCAACACCTTGGGCGCGACCGACGCCCTGTCGCATGTCATTCCCGAGCACGTGCAGACGATTACCGCGCGGCTGGACTACTTTGTCGCCGAAAACGCCAAGACCGCACGGGGCTTTCTGAAATTGATTGCCGTCGGCCATCCGCTGGCCAGGCCACTGCAAGAAATCGAGATTGCCGAACTGAACGTCAATACACCGGCCACTGCGCTGGCGGGCTTGCTGGCGCCGCTGCTGGCGGGACGCGACGCGGGCCTGGTCTCGGAAGCGGGCGTGCCGGCGGTCGCCGATCCGGGCGCCGACCTGGTGCGCCTGGCGCATCAGCACGGCATTATCGTCAAGCCGCTGGTGGGGCCCTCGTCGCTGCTGCTGGCCGTCATGGCGAGCGGGCTGAACGGGCAAAGCTTCGCCTTCAATGGTTATTTGCCGACCGACGCCGCCCTGCGCATCAAGCGCATCAAGGAACTGGAAAACCGTTCGCGGAGCGAAAAGCAGACCCAATTGCTGATTGAAACGCCCTACCGCAACGCCGCCATGCTCGACGCGCTGGTGCTTGGCTGCCAGCAAAGCACGCTGATCTGCGTGGCAACCGATTTGAGCTTGCCGACGGAAGCGATCCGCACGCTGAGCGGTGCCAAATGGAAAGCCTTGCTCGCCAGCGGCAACGCACCCGACTTCCACAAAAAACCCACCGTCTTCCTGCTGCTCGCCCAGTAAAATCCACCACGGGGTCAGTTCCCCCATTACGACACGAACTCATCTGCGGGCTGATGAGCTCGTGTCGCAATGGGGGAACTGACCCCGGGTGAGGTGTTGCGCTAGCAAGATGGGGCAAGTTGGGGCGTGCTATCCTTCGGCTCGTTCAGCCATTCACGTTTCTTTTACAGGAAAGCGGCATGCTTCGACCCAACTCCCCTGCCCCGGTTAAATTGCCAACCCTTACGTACGTGAAGCCGCAACTCGGCCGCGACTATTGGGTCGCCGACGATTTCCTGCCTGACGCGGTCGAGGTTTCGCAACGCTGCTACGCCCGGACCGACTGGCAGCTCGGCGCGCCCTACCGGCCCGAGCCGTGGCCAGGCAAGCGCTGCCCGGATGCGCTCACGCCCGATCAAATTGCATACGTGGAAACGTGGGTCAAGCAAGTGACTGGCGCCAAGCGGCTGTGGCAAGAAGCCACGCCCGAGGGCAGCACGCTAAACCATAACCATGTGCAACTGGTGGGCATGGCCGACTCCGGCCCGCGCCCGCATACCGACTCGCGCAAGCTGTGCCGCTACGCCTGCGTGATCTACCTCACGCCCGACCCGGACCCGAGCTGCGGTACCTCGTTCTATCGCTTGCGCTACCCGAACGGCACGCTGAGCGGCAACACGTGCAGCCCGCCGCACGCCAATCTGCGCGAAGCGCTGGGCGTCAAGGGCTTGCCGCCCGAGGCGTGGCAGGAAGAGCTGCGGATCGACAACCGGTTCAATCGGATCTTGCTGTACCGGGGCAACCTGGTGCATTCGGCGAGCGGCTATTTCGGCTTTGACGATGCCGACAAACGCATGACGGTGGTGTTTTTCTGGATGGCGTAAGGCCCAGGTCCGGCCTGTTTACGCCACCAATTCATTGACCCAGCTAAACGCCTCAAGTTCAATCTCGCGTACTTCCTTGACCGTCACGCCGAGCGCCTTGAGCGACTTACTCAGCTGCGAGCCGCGCTTCGGATTTTCAAGCAACTCCACGATCTTGAGCATCTCGCCCAGCACGCCTTCGCGCTCGAGCAGAGCGGTGCGCACCTCGGGCGCGACGGCCACCGTGTCGAGCACGTCGGCCATCGACATGGAAAACAGCGCATCCATCAGCGACATGATGCCCACCGTAAACGCAGCGGCGGCCCCGGCGCGCTGCTCGGCCGGCAGCTTGCGCGCCATCAACTCCATCAGCTTGCCGCGCGTGGTGGCCATTTGCAGTAGTGGCGAAGTGAGTTCGACTGCGGTACCCGGCGTGGCGTAGAGCAAAATTTGCAGCCAGCGCTGCAGCTGGTCGCGCCCCAACACCAGCAGCGCTTCGGCCAGCGAATTGATGTGCCGGCGCGCACCCGCAGCCGGCGTGTTGACCAGCCGCAGCAAATTAAGGCTGATGAGAGGATCGCGCTTGATCGACATTTCAAGGTCGCCATCGTCGGCATCGGAATTGATCAGCTGCAGCAAATTGAGGATGACCAGCTCGGACGGCGCGATCTTCTTGCCGCTCAGAATGGCTGGACGGGCAAAATAATAGCCCTGGAAATATTCGAATCCCAGCGCCATGCACATTTCGTATTCTTCGACCGTTTCGACTTTTTCGGCCAGCAGCTTTTTGCCAGGCAAGGTGAAGGTCTTGACGAGCGCCGCGAGGTTGGCCGCAGGCACCGCCTGAACGTCGATCTTGACCACGTCGACCAGGCCGATCAGCTTGCTGGTGTCGTCCGATTCGGCAATCACGTCGTCGAGCGCGAACTTGAAGCCGAACGCACGCAGCTCGGTCACGCGGGCGATCACTTCGGGCGTGGCGCGCACGGTTTCCAGGATTTCAAGGATGACTTTGTCGTGCGGCAGAAAGCGCACGAAGTCGCTCATCAACACGATTTCATCGACGTTCACGAAAGCCAGGCGTTCGCCCACCACGCGCTGCATGCCCAATTGCGAGGCATGCGAAATGACGGCGGCCGTGGCCGCCGCGTGATCGACGACGTTGGCCTCGGGCGCGTCGGCGCTTCGAAACAGCAATTCGAACGCCACCAAGCGCTGGTTGCGCCCAAGAATTGGTTGCCGGGCAAGAAAAAAATCATCCGTCGGCAGCACGACGTCGCTGACTGCTTCACTGAGCATGAAAATATCCGTAAGCTAATGCAGCGCCAGGGGCGGCGCATTTTAATGCAATATTTATAACTATACTACGGACCATGGTTCAAGGTCGACGCGGTCCGGTTTTTCCCGGACCGGTTTTCCCCGAACCCGTGGGGCGTGAACCGGTCGGGCGCCCGGCCCGGGCCGGCGCCGCGGCGCGCGGCCGGACTGCGTCCGCGCCGGCCGCACCCGGCGTGCCAGCCGGTGCTTGCCCGGGCAGGCGCAAGCTGCCCGTGCCGGCCGTCGGGCTGCCGCGGCGAGCATTGCCAACCGGCACGCGAGGCGCGCCGCTGGCGCTGCGCGACGTGGTCGAGCCCGTCACCTGGGTACCCTTTTCAATGACGAAGGTAGCGCCCGCATCCTTGCCCAGCACCTGAACCAGGTAAGGCATTACCTGGCGCAGCATGGGCTCGAGCGTAAACGGCGGATTGAAAATAAACATGCCGCTGGTGTGCAAGCCGAAGCCGTCCGGGCCCGGAGTGGTGACGGTCAGCGTGACGTTGAGCCATTCCTTGGCCGGCAAGCGCTTGAGCTTGTCGGCAAACCCGCGCGACTCCATGCGCTGCAGTACCGGATACCAGATTGCATAAATTCCTGACGGAAAACGCACCAGCGCATCGTCGATCGCGTCGCGCACTTTGCGGTAATCCTGCTTGTCCTCGTACGGCGGGTCGATCAGGACCAGGGCGCGCCGCGAGGGCGGCGGCAGCAAGGTCTTGAGAGCATGAAAACCATCGCCCCGCTCGACCAGCACACGCTTGCCGCGGGTGGTCGGACGGATGCCGTTTTCCGCCTGGTGCAATTCAACCTTGCGGAAATTGTCAGCCAGGATCTTGGCGTCGGCGGGGTGCAGTTCGAACAGGCGCAGCCGGTCATGCTCGCGCATGGCCTTGTCGGCGCAGTAAGGGGAGCCCGGGTAATAGCGCATCTTGCCGCTGGGATTGAGTCCCTTGACGAGGTCCACGTATTCCTTCAAGCCTTTCGGCAAGTCGGTGCGTTCCCACAAGGGGCCGATGCCGGTCTCGTACTCCGCGTTTTTCGAGGCATAGCCGCCATCGAGCGCGTACACGCCGGCGCCCGAGTGGGTGTCGATATAGGTGTAAGCAGTGTCTTTCTGATTCATGTATTCATGCAACTGGATCTGCACGAAATGCTTCAAGACGTCGGCGTGATTACCCGCGTGAAAGGCGTGGCGGTAGCTCAACATAAGATAATTCCAATGAAAAAGGTGTTAACAACGTATTGCACCATTATCCACTAATCCGCGCCGCCACGAAAAAAAGCCGCAGCACAATTTCCGTGCTGCGGCGGCGCGCCAATCCAGCCCGGCGTGCGCTAACGGGTCAGGCGACCTTCTTTTCGTCGAAGAATTGGGCGTCTTCGGTCGAGCCGTGCAGGGCCGTGGTCGAACTTTGGTGTTGCTGGATGGTCTGGGTGACAGTGTCGAAATAGCCAGTGCCCACTTCGCGCTGGTGCTTGACGGCAGTGAAGCCGCGCTGGGCTGCGGCAAATTCGGCCTCCTGCAACTCGACAAAGGCCGGCATGCCGCGCCGCGCATAGCCGTGCGCCAGGTTAAACATGCCGTAATTGAGCGCGTGGAAGCCGGCCAGCGTGATGAACTGGAACTTGTATCCCATGGCGCCCAGTTCCTTCTGGAATTTGGCGATCGTGGCGTCGTCCAGGTTTTTCTTCCAGTTAAAGGATGGCGAGCAGTTGTAGGCCAGCATTTTGCCGGGGAACCTGGCATGCACGGCCTGGGCGAACTGCTTGGCGTAAGCCAGGTCGGGCTTGCCCGTTTCGCACCAGACCAGGTCGGCGAAAGGGGCATACGCCAGCGCGCGCGCGATGGCTTGCTCGATTCCGGGGCGCACCTTGTAGAAACCCTCGACCGTCCGCTCGCCCGTACAAAACGGGCGGTCATTGGCATCGATGTCGGAGGTGAGCAAGTCGGCCGCATCGGCATCGGTGCGCGCGATGACCAGCGTGGACACGCCCATCACATCGGCCGCCAGGCGCGCTGCCGTCAGTTTTTCAACGGCTTCGCGCGTGGGCACCAGTACCTTGCCGCCCATGTGGCCGCATTTCTTGACCGATGCCAGCTGATCCTCGAAGTGCACCCCGGCCGCACCCGCATCGATCATGGACTTCATCAGTTCGTAGGCATTGAGCACGCCGCCGAAACCGGCTTCCGCATCGGCCACGATGGGAACGAAATAATCAATGTCATCTTTTCCTTCGGACCACTGAATCTGGTCGGCGCGCTGGAAGGTGTTGTTGATGCGTTTTACCACCTGCGGGACTGAATTGGCCGGATACAAGGATTGGTCGGGGTACATTTCGCCAGCCGCATTGGCGTCGCCGGCCACTTGCCAGCCAGACAAATACACGGCCTTGAGCCCCGCCTTGACCTGCTGCATGGCCTGGTTGCCGGACATGGCGCCCAGCGCGTTGACGTAGTGGTCGCGGCTCAGCAAGTCCCACAGCTTGAGCGCACCGCGCCGGGCCAGCGTGTGCTCGATGGGGAGCGAACCGCGCAGGCGCACGACGTCGGCGGCGGTGTAATTGCGCACGATGCCGGTCCAGCGGGGATTGCTGTCCCAGTCCTCTTGCAATAGTGCTGCTTGCTGTTCGCGCGTTGCCATGGTGTTCTCCTGATTGAGTAGCTAAATGAGCAGTGGTATCCCTTATCCAAATGATAGGCCCAATTGCGCAGCGCAACAATACTCTTATATAAGACACATAACTAATTAAAAACACATAAAAATCAGAAGCTTGCCACCAACATTTCGCGATGCGAAACAAAATTTCTTTAAATGGAAAAGCGTGAGCGCCCGGCGCGCCAGCCAGTTTTCACAATGTGAAATGAGACTTTCGCCTGATGAAAAGCTCAGCCAGCCACGCGCGTGCCGGATCGGTCCGCGCCGCGCGCACAAATTGGCCGCAGTCACCGTTACGCCAGCTTTTGCTGCGCCACCAGCACCCCGTCGGCGTCGGCGTAGATCCAGTCGCCGGGACTGACCGGCACGCCGCTGATGAGCACGCGAATGTTGCGCTCGCCCGCACCCTTTTTCGCGCTTTTTTGCGGATGCACGCCCAGCGCGCGTACGCCGATATCGCAGGCATTGATTTCATCGCTGTCGCGCACGCAACCGTCGACCACGATGCCGGCCCAGCCATTGTCCTGGGCCAGCAGCGCCAGTTGACCGCCCACCAGCGCGCGCCGCAGGCTGGCGCCGCCATCAATGACGAGCACGTTGCCGTTGCCAGGCCCTTCCAGCGTGGAACGCACCAGCGCGTTGTCTTCAAACACCTTGAGGGTGCTCACGCGCCCGTAGAACTTGGCGTGCCGCCCCAGGTGCCGGAACAGCGGGGGCAAGACCGACAGGCGGCCATCTTCAAGCAGTTGGGGATGGTCGTCGCACAGATCGGTGGTGGCAAAGGTCATGGGTGGCTCGCGGCAGATGGCATGGATGAATGATTGTCAGGCTGGCGCCAATTTTAAGCCCAATGAACAAGGCTTGCACGAGCACGGCCGTCTTTGCAAATGAGATATTTCCTTCAAGCACTTATCCCGTATAGTGAGCACCTATCTTTACAGGGAGTCCGTGGTGTACATTCTGATTGCTCATGCGGCCTTGCCGCTGCCGCGCGCGTGGAAACGGCTCAAGGAAGAGATGGTCGGCAATCGGACCGGAAAGAGGGGCGGCGCAAGCCAGCGCGCATGGTGAACTGGCTGCGTTCCCTGTTCATGCCTGCGCCGCGCTTGCAGCTGGCGCCGGACGCCCTGCCCGTTCCGTGGAGCGCAGGCCGCATGGCGGTGCATGACCGCATTTGCACCAGCGAAACGCAAAGCGACGGCAGTCTGCGCAACCCCAGTTTTCCCCTGTTCGGCGAACAAGCGCCCGGCGCCACGGCGTGGGACGGCGCCACCGACTACAGCGCCAACGACCACCGAAGCGCGCCGGCACGTGCCCAAGCACACGCGGTGAATACGGCCTTGCACCGCGCCGCCGGCCACCATGCCGCGCCTCACTTGGACACGCTGTACCAGGCCTTGTTGTCCGCCCCAGACGAAATGCTCGCCGGCGACGTGCTTACACGGCTGGACAAAACCGGCGCCGACCCCGCGCGCATGGCGCTGCTGGCGCGCTGGCTGGCGCGCAAGGCGCCCGACGCGATGCCTGTCAAGATCGCCATTGCCGTGCTGGGCCGCTACGGCAACGCCAGCGACGCCGACCTGCTGATGACACTCGGCCTGCACGAAGCGTTCACCCAGCTGTGTGCAATTGCCCTGTGCCAGCTGCTCGGCCCCGAGCAATCGCAAACAGCCATGTGGAACCTGGCCCGGCGTGTGCGCGGCTGGGGCCGCATTCACGTGGTGCGCAAGCTGGCCGGCACGCAGTGTCCCGAAATCCAGCAATGGCTGCTGCGCGACGGCTACAAGAATACGCGCATGAGCGCCAGCCTGGCTTACCTGTGCGCCACCGGCGGGAACTTGCTGGAAGCACTAAAGGCGCCGGCCCCCGACGAGCGCCTGCTGCTTGGCGCGGGCGAGATCCTTCAAATCCTGTGCGAGGGGCGTGAGGGACCGGACAAGACCATGGCCGATTACGCCGACGGCGCCGCGGCCACCCTGGCCTACCTGCACTGCGTGCAGCGCCAGCGGCCGCAACAGTTACAGGTGGCGGCGACGGTGCGCGCCATCGCCGCCATGGACAGCGATGGCTGGGACGACGCGCAGCTGCGCCACGTCAGGCACCTGGCCGGGCAAGTGCTGGCCATGGACGATTGGCCGGCGCTGGTGCGCGACAAGCTGCGCTCGGGCACCGACGACCAGTTTGAACTGGCCGCGCAGCTGGCGCCCGACTTCCGTGTCGATCCGTGGGATTTTCACTTCGCCAAGCAGCAACGGCGCGAACGCAGCCAGTGGTTCGGCCTGACCAGCACGACCGACCCGGCCCGGGTCGAGCGCTATGTAGCGCTGGCCCTGGAGCAGCTCGACCTGGCGGCCGAGCAGGGTCCGCACGACGCCGAAACGCGCGCGGCCATCAACTGGCTGGCGATCGGCCTGCGCAAATTTTCCGGCAAAGGCTGGCCCATCCTGCGCGCGGCGCTCAGCGGCGACGACCGGGCGAACAAGAGCAACGCGGTCGACACCTTGGCGCGCTGGCGCAGTGTCCACTGGCACGCGCAAGCTGAAGACGTCCTTGAGCGCGCCTGGTGCTCGGAAGCGCAAGGCGAACTCAAGCAGCAGATGGAAGCTTTACTGGAAAAGACTGCGGGCGCGCGGACCCGCAGCGGCGCCTGAACGCAGCGCCGCGCCGGCCGGCACCTTGCGTCACGCCTTGTCGAGATCGACGATGCCCGCCTCGCCAAACACCAGTCCGCCCGGACCGACGCCGACTGAAATCGTATCCTTCGGCCCGAAGCGGCCCGACAGAATCAGTTTGGACAGCGGATTTTCAATCTGCTGCTGGATCGCGCGCTTGAGCGGACGCGCGCCATACACCGGATCGTAACCCGCCTCGGCGATTTTTTGCAGCGCTTCCTGCGACACGGCGAGCGTCATTTCCATCTTGGCCAGGCGCTGTTCCAGGTGCTTCAACTGGATCTTGGCAATGGCGCCGATGTTCTTCTCGTCGAGCGCATGGAACACCACAATCTCGTCGATGCGGTTGATGAACTCGGGCCGGAAATGGGCGCGCACCTCGGCCATCACGGCCAGCTTGACCACGCCCGGATCGTCGCTTTCCATCGCCTGGATCCGGTGCGAGCCCAGATTGGACGTCATCACGATCACCGTGTTCTTGAAGTCCACGGTGCGCCCCTGGCCATCCGTCATGCGCCCGTCGTCGAGCACCTGCAGCAGCACGTTGAATACGTCCGCATGCGCCTTTTCGACTTCATCGAGCAAAATCACGCTGTAGGGCTTGCGCCGCACCGCCTCGGTCAGGTAGCCGCCTTCGTCGTAGCCGACGTACCCGGGCGGCGCGCCGATCAGCCGCGCCACCGAATGCTTTTCCATGAATTCGCTCATGTCGATCCGGATCATCGATTCCTCGGTGTCGAACAGGAAGCCGGCCAGCGCCTTGCACAACTCGGTCTTGCCCACGCCCGTGGGCCCGAGGAACATGAACGAGCCGTATGGCCGGTTAGGGTCGGCCAGACCCGCGCGCGAACGGCGGATGGCGTCGGCCACGGCTTCGATCGCCTCGTCCTGGCCGACCACGCGTTCATGCAGCTTTTCCTCGATGTGCAGCAGCTTGTCGCGCTCGCCCTGCATCATGCGCGAGACGGGAATGCCGGTCGCGCGCGAGACGACTTCGGCGATCTCCTCGGCGCCCACCTGGGTGCGCAGCAGCTTGGGCTTGGCTCCGGCGTCGGCCGCCTGGCGCGCCGTGTCGTCTTCGGCGTGCTTCAACTGCGCCTCGAGTTCGGGCAGCTTGCCGTACTGGAGCTCCGACACCTTTTGCCAGTTGCTGCTGCGCGTGGCCTCGTCCATCTGGTGGCGGATGCGCTCGATTTCTTCCTTGATGTGCGTGGTCCCCTGCACCATCGCCTTTTCGGCCTTGAGGATTTCTTCAAAGTCGTTGTACTCGCGTTCCAGGCGCGCGATCTCCTCGTCGATCAGGTCCAGGCGCCGGCGCGACGCTTCATCTTTTTCCTTCTTGACGGCTTCCTTTTCGATTTTCAGCTGGATGATGCGCCGTTCCAGCTTGTCCATTACTTCGGGCTTGGAGTCGATCTCGATCTTGATCTTCGAGGCCGCCTCGTCGATCAGGTCGATCGCCTTGTCCGGCAGGAAGCGGTCCGTGATGTAGCGGTGCGACAGTTCGGCTGCGGCGATGATGGCCGCGTCCGTGATTTCGACCTTGTGATGCAGCTCGTACTTGTCCTGCAGCCCGCGCAGGATGGCAATGGTCGCCTCCACGCTCGGCTCGTCGACAATGATCTTCTGGAAGCGGCGCTCGAGCGCGGCATCCTTCTCGATGTATTTGCGGTATTCGTCGAGCGTGGTCGCGCCGACGCAGTGCAGTTCGCCGCGCGCCAGGGCCGGCTTGAGCATATTGCCCGCATCCATGGCGCCATCGGCCTTGCCCGCGCCGACCATGGTGTGCATCTCGTCGATGAAGACGATGGTCTGGCCCTCGTCCTGCGCCAGCTCCTTGAGCACGGATTTGAGGCGCTCTTCGAATTCGCCGCGGTACTTGGCGCCCGCCACCAGCGCGGCCATGTCGAGCGAGAGCACGCGCTTGCCCTTGAGCGACTCGGGCACTTCACCGTTGACGATGCGCTGCGCCAGCCCCTCGACGATGGCGGTCTTGCCCACGCCCGGCTCGCCGATCAGCACCGGGTTGTTCTTGGTGCGCCGCTGCAGCACCTGGATCGCGCGCCGGATTTCATCGTCGCGCCCGATCACGGGATCGAGCTTGCCCTGGCGCGCGCGCTCGGTCAGGTCGAGCGTGTATTTTTTGAGCGACTCGCGCTGGCCTTCGGCGTCGGCCGACTGCACGCCGGCCCCGCCGCGCACCGCGTCGATGGCAGCTTCCAGCGACTTGCGCGCCAAGCCCTGTTCGCGCGCCAGCTTGCCCGCGTCGGACTTGTCGTCGGTGAGCGCGAGCAGGATCATTTCGCTGGAGATGAACTGGTCGCCCCGTTTTTGCGCTTCCTTGTCGGCAAGGTTGAGCATGCCCAGCAGCTCCCGGCTGATCTGCGTTTCGCCGCCGTTGCCCGACACTTTCGGCAAACGCTCAAGCGAACTCTTGAGCGCGGTGCTCAAGCCGCCCACGTTCACGCCGGAGCGCTGCAGCAGCGAGCGGGCGCCGCCGTCATCCTGGTTCAGCAAGGCGGTGAGCAAGTGCACGGGCTCGATGTATTGATTGTCGTTTCCTACCGCCAGACTCTGCGAATCGGAAAGCGCTTCCTGCAGCTTGGTGGTCATCTTGTCTTGACGCATGGTCTAGCTCCCTGAAAAGGTATGTCTATGTTGAAAACGAGATTGGGACGTATGGACACATTTCAAGTCGCCAGAAAATTTTCCACAATGAAAAGCAATGGTGATATCGTTGCGCGATTCCACATCAAGGAGCCTCCATGAGCCGTCCCGTTCCACGCGTATTGACCCTCGCCGCCATCGTTGGCTCACTGTTTGCGCTCGCCGCAGTTGCGCCGGCGGCTGCCGCCCCGTCTGCCAAAATTGCCGCCGCCGCCGCCCCGCGCGCCGAAAACGCCTACCTCACGCGCGAAGAAGCAATGAAGCGCTCCGCGCGCGTGTCGAACGTGGCCTACACGCTGGCCTTTGAGCTGACCGGCAAGGAAACCTTCGGCGGCACCAGCACCATCGCGTTCGACTTGAAGGACGCGTCGGCGCCGCTGACGATAGACCTGAACAAGGGCACGATCAGCGCGCTGACCGTTAACGGCCAGGCCGTCACGCCACAGTACAACAACTGGTTCATCACCGTCGCCGCCAAGGACCTGGTCGCCGGGCGCAACACCGTCTCCGTCACCTACACCCGATCGCACAGCACCAATGGCGAAGGCTTGCACCGCATGCAAGACCCGCTCGACGGCAAGGTCTATACCTACTCGCATTTTGAACCGGCGGCCGCCAACCAGATGTTCGCGCTATTCGACCAGCCCGACCTGAAAGCAACTTACGCGCTGACGGTAACCGCGCCCGCCGACTGGACCGTCATCTCGACCAAGCGCGAAACCAAAATCGACGACCAGGGCGCCACGCGCCGGTGGACCTTTCCGGCCACCAAAAAACTGAGCTCGTATAACTTCTCGCTGCACGCCGGACCCTACAAGGTCTGGGAAGACAACAGCGGCACATACCCGATGCGCCTGTTCGCGCGCCAGTCGCTGGCCGGGCAGATACCGGCCGACGTCTGGTTCAAGTACACCAAGGCGGGCCTGGCTTACTTTGACGGCTACTTCGGCGTGCCGTACGCCTTTGAAAAATACGACACCATCCTCGTGCCCGACTTTTTGTATGGCGCGATGGAAAACGCGGGCGCCATCACCTTTGCCGAACGCGGCTTCGTCTACAAGAGCGCGATGACCAGCGGCGAGCGCGAGAAACTGGCCGAAGTGATCCTGCATGAAATGGCGCACCAGTGGTTCGGCGACCTGGTTACCATGGACTGGTGGAACGGCCTGTGGCTGAACGAAAGCTTCGCGTCCTTCATGGCCACGCTGGCGCTGGGCGAGTCGACCGAATTCAAGAACGCCTGGCAGTCGTTCTATATCAGCGACAAGCAAAGCGCGTACGTGCAAGATACCGGGCCGTCCAGCCATCCGATCGAAGTGGCGGTGCCGTCCACGGCCAACGCGTTCGACAATATCGATGCGATCACCTATTCGAAAGGCGCCTCCACGCTCAAGCAGCTGCGCCATTTGCTGGGCGAGGAAGCGTTCCGCAAGGGCGTGCACAACTACCTGGTCAAGTACCAGTTCAAAAACGCGAAGCTGGACGACTTTATCGGTGAACTGGGCAAGGCGGCCGGGCGCGACCTGGGGCCATGGAAGCAGCAATGGCTTTACACCGAAGGGGTGAACACGATCGCGGCCGACTTCACGTGCAGCGGCGGCAAGATCGCCAGCTTCAATCTGCGCCAGTTGCCGGCCGGCGCCGGCAAGCCTGCTACCCTGCGCGAGCAGCGCGTGCAGGTGGCCACGTTCGCCATGAAAAACGGCAAACTGGTCCTCGACAAGAAAGTCCCGGTGACCTACAAGGGCGCCAGCACGCCGATCAAGGCACTAATCGGCGGCGCCTGCCCTGACCTGGTGTATCCGAACTACGAAGACTGGGGTTTTGCGATGGTCGAGCTGGACGCTGCCTCGTTTGCCACCGCCGGCAAGGTGCTGGGCAAGGTGGACGACACGCTGCTGCGCACCATGCTGTGGCAAAGCCTGTGGGACGGCGTGCGCGCGGCCAAGTATCCGCTCAATGACTTCATGCAGACGGCGATGGACAACGTCGGCGCCGAGAAGGACTACACCTTGCTGGGCGAAGCGATCGGACGCATCTCGAACGGCGCCTACTACCTGAAGGCGATGCCCGCGCCGGCCGCCTACGCGGCCAAGACCATGACCCAATTGCAGCAGATTGCATGGAAGGGCATCGAAGAAAACAGCGGCAACCTCGATTTTGCGCGCCGCTGGTTCCGCCTGTACCAGGATGTCGCCACCGACAAGGCGGGCCTGGACAAGCTGGCCTCGATCCTGTCGGGCGAAACCGTCATCCAAGGCATGCCGCTGAACCAGGACCTGCGCTGGAGCCTGATCACGACGCTGAACCGTTACGACTATCCGAACAGCGCCGCGCTGATCCCGGCCGAACTGGCGCGCGACAAGTCCGACAGCGGGCAAACGGCCGCGCTGCGGGCGAGCGTGATGCGGCCCGACGCTGCCGTCAAGGCCGAATGGCTGGCCAAGATCGAGGACGTGAAGACCAGCACGCCATTCCCGCGCCTGCGCGCGGCGATGGGCAGCATGTACCCGGTCGAGCAGGCGGCGCTGGCCGAAGCGAGCGCCGAACAGCGCCTGGCCAAACTGCCGGCGATCGACAAGGCGGCCGATCCGGTCTTCATGCGTTCCTACGGCGGCTCGATGATCCCGGCCAACTGCACCGCAGCCAACGTGGCGCGGCTGGACAAGGTCATCGCGCAGAACAAAAACCTGTCGGCCGGGATCATGCGCGCGCTGAAGGACACGCATGAGCATGAAGTGCGCTGCGTGGCCATCAAGAAGGCGATGACGGTGCGTTGACGCTGCAGTGGCGCGCGCTCTTGGCCGGGGGTGCGCCAATTTACTTGTGCTAAACGAAAGAGACGGATGCCGTTTACATTGTGCCACCCGGCGCTCGTGATCCCGCTGCATCGCCACGCCGGGCGCCTGACCTCCTTGCCGGGATTGGTCATCGGCAGCATGGCGCCCGATTTTGTCTATTTTTGCTCACTGGGCGTCACTGGCAAGTTCAGCCATAGTGTGCCTGGCATCCTCATCTATTGCGTCCCTGCGGGCGCTGCTGTCCTGGCAATCTATTACGCGCTTATGAGGGAGCCCCTGCTGGCATGGCTTCCGCAAGCGTTGAGTTCGCGCATGGAGCAGCAAGTGCCAACGCCATGGTACAGTGCGCGCGCTGTCCGGATCGTGCTGATATCGCTGATAATCGGCGCCGCGTCGCATATTTTCTGGGACGCGTTTACGCACGCCGATACCCCGATCGTCCATCGCTTCAGCCTGTTCCGCTCCTTTATTACCGTGGGCGGGCATGACATTGCGCTTTTCAAGGTGTTGCAGCAGGTGAGCAACCTGCTGGGATTGATCGTTATCGCAAGCTATATTGTTGCATGGTGTAGACGAACCGCACCCGATGGTGTGCATCGAGCGCACTTGAGCACGAGGCAGCGCTTTCTGTCGCTCGCCGCTGTGGGCGCTGCCGCTGCGGCCGGCGGTACGACTGGCGTGCTGCTTCGCAGTGCCGTCAGCGTGGAGCATGGCCTCTTCAATTTCGTTGTTACCGGCATGGCTTGTGCAGCCCTTGCGACAGTATGTCTGTGCGTCGCCTGGAAAATGGGCAGAGCGCCGATGAAGCGCTGAACAAAGCGCTTGCCCGCGCTTGCCCGCGCTTGCCCGCGCTTGCCCGCGCTTGCCCGATGTGTAAGCTGCGCCGTGTGCCAGAACGGAACGTGGCGGCGCAGGCCGGCTTTCCACGCGGGAGGCGAGTTCCCGCTATGCGCGCCCTATTCCTTGCTGTAAGCGGCCGGTGGCGACGTGAGGTCGGCCTGGGCGTTGTCGCGCACGTTCTTTTGTACGGCCACCGATGCGAACAGGCTAAGCAGGAACGACATCGCATAAAACCCTTTTTCGCTCGCGGCCAGCGTGGCGTTCCACAAGCCCACCGTCAACAGCAGGACCGCCAGCATCAGCGAGATCCAGCACAGCCCGAAATAAATGTTCGTGACGTTCACGCCTTCGAGCCGGTCGCGCACCGACTTTTGCAGCGACACCGACGCGAACAGGCCGTACATCAGCAGCGTGAAGTAGTAGCCCTTCTCGTTGAGCAGCATCTGGGCGTTCCACAGGCCGATCATGTAGGTCGTGGTACCGACCAGCAGCGCGAGCCACGAAGCGCCGACGAATGCCGCGGTAGGACGTGGGGATATGTGAGTGGACATGCAGTTCTCCTGGGTGGTTGGGACTTACGCTGACAATGCGCGCCAGGTGGCATACCCGGCGATACAACAAAAAATCGATCCGATCAGGTGCAGCGCGCTGTGCGCCAGCGCCCAGGCGTAGTCGCCGCGCTGCAGCAGCGTCATCGCTTCGCCGGAAAAGGTGGAGAACGTCGTCAGCCCGCCCAGAAAGCCGGTGACGGCAAACAGGCGCCATTCCGGCGACAGGTGCGGGTAGCCGGCAAAAAAACCCAGTGCGATGCCGATCAGGTAGCCGCCGGCCAGGTTGGCCGCCAGCGTCCCGGCCTGCACCTTGTCGTGCGCACCCGCCAGCCACAGGGCCAGCGCCCAGCGCAGCCAGGCGCCGATGGCGGCGCCCAGGCCGACGGCGGCGAAACTTAGCGCGCCGCCCATTTTTCCAGCGCGGCGTCGTCGGTCGCGCGCGCGTCCACCCAGCGCGCGCCCTCGCTCGTTTGTTCCTTTTTCCAGAATGGGGCCTCGGTCTTGAGGTAGTCGATGATAAATTCGCAGGCCGCAAATGCTTCGCCCCGATGCGCCGCGCTGCACGCCACCAGCACGATCTGCTCCATCGGCTTTAAAGGGCCGACGCGGTGGATCACGCGCGCGCCCAACAGCGGCCAGCGCGCCCTGGCCTGGTCGACGATTTTTTCAATCGACTGCTCGGTCATGCCGGCATAGTGTTCGAGCTCCATTTCGGCCACGCCGGCGCCGTCGTTCATGTCGCGCACGGTGCCGACAAAACTGACGATGGCGCCAACGCCCGCGTCGCCGCTGCGCAGGGCGGCCACTTCGGCGGAAAGATCGAAGTCCTGCGCCTGGACGCGCACGGTGCTCACTTGCCGTCTTTCGCGATACGGGCGAACAAGTGCTCGATGCGCGCGGCGGTGCGTTCGTCGGCCAGCGCCGGCAGAACGCACAGTTGCTGGAACTGGGTGGTCGCGCTGGCCGGCTTGTGGCCCGACTTGAGCGACGATTGCAGCGTCTCGACCTGCAGCTTGAGGCGCTCGCGCGCGAACTCGCTGCCGCTGTCGATGCCGGCCGCAATTTCAAGGCGCAGCACTTCGTGCAGCAACCGGGCGCGGTTTTGCTCGAGCGTGGCGGCGTACGCCGCGCGCGGCGCACTCAGGGCCGCGTCGAGCCGTCCCTTGAGCGCGCGCTCGTACTCGGCCCCCACTGCAGGCAGCGCGGCCCAGCGCGCCGCCCAGTCGACCGATGCCGGATCGGCGGCGCCGTCCGCCAGCGTCGACTCGAGCTCCTGGCACAGGCGCAGCTTGTCGCGCAGCGCCGTGGCCTGCGCCTTGCCGGCATTGCGCCGGGCGACGTCGACATGGTGCTGCAACGCCGCCACCGCCGCGTGATAGCGCTTGTCGACCTTGGCTTCATTGGCGCGCGGGACCGGGCCAATCGCGTGCCACTGCGCCGCCGCTTCGCGCAGCAGCTTGCCGGCGCTCGCAGCGTCGGTGTCGGTGGCCGCGGCCGCCTGTTCCAGGCCGGCGCTGATGGCCTCCTTGGCTTCCTGGTGGCCGCGCCGTTCGGCGTCGGCCGCGTGCGCGGTTTCCTTGCGTTTGGCAAAAGCGGCGTCGCAGGCGGCGCGAAAACGCTGCCACAGCGCCTGCTCGGTCTTGCGTTCGAGCGGCAGCGCGCGCGCATGCTCCTGCCAGCGCTCCTGCAGCGCCTTGAGCGCGTCGAGCGCGTGCCGTTCGTTCGGGTTCAAGGCTGCCACTTCGGCGATCATCGCCTCGCGCTCGGCCACTTCGCCCTTGCGCTGTTCTTCGAGCGGGCCTTGCAGCACGTTGAGCGCATCGGCAAAGGCCTGGTCGAGCCGTTTTTTGTCCTTGCGGTCGATCGCGCCCAGGTGGCTCCACGCCAGGCGCATGCGCTGCACCGTGACGGCCATGTGCTTCCAGTCGACCGATTCGCCGCTGGCCAGACGCGCCGTTTCGGCCGCCGCTTCCGCGATCAAGGCCTCGGCTTTGGCGGCGTTGGTGTGGCGCTCGTCGGCCAAATGCTTGAAGTGGGCGGCGGCGGGCGCGTAGGCAGCCGAACAGGCCGCGTCAAAGCGCTCCCACAAGGTTTTGGGCGCGGGGCCGGACAGGGTGTCGAGCGCTTTCCAGCGGTCGCGCATGCTGCCCACCTTTTTGGCCAGTTCGCTCATGGCCAGCGATTGCGTGCTCAATTGTTCGACCGCCTTGATCAGTTCTTCGCGCGAGACATTGCCGCCCCAGCGCGCCCAGTCCGACAATCGCTTCAGTTCGGCGCGCGCATGCGCCAGCCGCTCGGACAGGGCCGGCGTCAGGCGCATGGCCTTGCCGTCCTTGCTGTCCTTCAGGCCTTTGTCAAAGTCGGCCGCCGCGCCCAGCGAACCATGCTGCAGCGCCGCTTCCATGGCTTCGAGCACGTCCATGAAATGCTGGTCGGGGGCCGGCGCCGGGCCACCCTTGCGCGGCCCCGGGGCCGGCGCCGGGGCCGGGGCCACCGTCACCGGGATCGTGGCCAGCAGTTCGTCGAAACGCTGGCGCAATTGCGCAGCTTCCGGTTCGGGCGCGGGCGGCAGTTGGCGCCAAGCCTTGTTCAGGAGCTCGGCGTTGAGCGTATCGGGCGCCACGCCGCGCCACTCGGCCAGCAGCGCGTCGCGCTTGGCGAGCGCCGCCTGGTCCTGCTCGATATGACTCAGCATGGCGGCCACGCGCGCGTGTTCCGTGGCAAATTCATTGGTCAGGCTGCGCGGCAGCGAGGCGTGTTCGGGCGCTGCGAGCGCGCTTTGCTGGTCTTGCGCCATCTGGTGCAGCCGCTCGGCGATCTCGCTCGCCGGCAGAGCGCTGTTCGGCAGTTTGCGCACCTGGCCCAGGCGGTCGATCATGGCGCGCTGCAGCTGCACCTGCGCTTCCAGGCGCGCGGCCAATTGCGCGCGCAAGACGTCAAAACGCGGCGTCAGTTCGGGCGCGGCAACGACGGACCATTTGCGGTCCAGGTCGGCAACCTGGTTGGCGGTCAGCTTTTCTTCGCGCAGCAGAGCGTCGGCCTGCTCGATGCACAGTTGCCCACGCTGCAGTTCGGCGTCGTGGTGGCGCATCGCGTCCAGGCGCGACTGCATCAGCTTGGCCACGCGACGGTCGGTATTGCGGATGGCGGCGTACACGCGCTCGAGCTGGTGGCGCGACGTAATCTGTTCGGCCGCGGTCAGGCGCAGTTCCGAATATTCGCACTGCAAAATGAACTCGGCGGTGCCTACTTCGTCTCCGCGCAGCCCGGCCATTTTCTGGGCTTGCAGCTCGCGCGACGATGCGCTCGCCGCCTGTTTGGCGCTCGCGTTCTGCTCGGCTTGCGTTGGCTGTGCGGCGGCGTTGTCACCCGGCTTGTCTCCGGGCTTGTCGCCCGGTCGCTTGAAAAGGAATTCGAACATGACGTGTGATCAACCATTCAAAACCGTCATCATAGCAAGAACCGCCGCCAAAGCGGGCGATTGCCTGCATTGCCGCCCGGTCAGACCGATCGATGATTCCCGTGGTATTGAATCGCGCTACCAATCCAGGGGCAGATCATGGCACGAGATCATGGCACGAGATCAAGGCACGAGATCAAGGCACGAGATCAATGCACGAGATTGGCGGCAAGGCGCTGTTGGCGCCCCTGCTCATGCGGCAATTCCTGGGCCGCCGTCACGGCGCGCATGGGGCGCGACTCCTGCACATAAGCGTCGTGCGCCAGCATCTGGTTGGCGATCGAGAACCAGGCTTCACCGGAAATAACGGACCGCGCCACGGGAAACAACTTTTTTTCTTCCAGTTCCAGGCGCTTGAGCGTGGCCATGCTGAACGACTCGATGGCGTCGCAAAACTGGGCCACCTTGCCACTGCTGTCGACGGCGGTCGAACCAAGCTTGATGGCCAGCAGGCCCACGGCGTCGGCGGCGGCACGACCCAGTTCCTCAAGGCTGTGCAGCAATTCGTCGGCTTCGGCGGTAGCGCTGCGGATCGCCGGGATCAGAAACATGTCCAGCTTGCGCCAATGGCAGCTTTCGTACAAACGCTGGACGACATCGCATGCGTAGCTGACCTGGCCTGGTGTCAGCGCGCTCTGGTGAACAAAATTGGTTTCAAGTTGCTTTTGCAGGGATTGCAAGCTGACTCGCACGTTGGCCTGTTCGACCGATAGTGCCACCAGGGTATATGTCGCCGTTAACATACTCTCTCCTCAGAAAGTGCTCCATGCGCAAGCGCCACTTGTACGGGGATGCACAGTGGGCCTGGCTGGAGTCGTTGGTTTTGGACGGGCTTGAGGTTGTTCTTTATGAACTTTTTCATCAGCCCGGAGAAGCTAGTGTAAAGAAGACCGACAAAGCCGGTTTGATATATCGCAAGCCTTAACCGAGCGGGCGTTCTTTTCTACCAGCGCGACCGGTGCTCTTCCGTCACCCCGAGCAGTGCCTCGACCGCAATGGCGGGCCCCTTTGCATCGGCTTTTACCCAGCCGCTGAAAGTGCCGATCGGCTGCACATATTTGCTGGCCGCGATCAATAGGTTCTTGTCGTCCCGACGCAACCCTTCGGGCGTGAATTGCAAATTGAGCAAGCCGCAGTCGGTGTGGATGCGCCAAGGCGCCATTGGATCGGCAGCGTCAAAAGCGAACCGGGCCGCGCCGAGCGGGATCAGCGCGCCGCCCAGCCACAGCGCGTTTTCATTGGCCCCGAAGTAGCCGGCCTGCAAATTGAAGCCCAGCGTGCGACTGTGCGCGCAGGCCCAGCGCCAGTCGGTTTCGCGCGCCAGCAAGCCGTTCGAATAGTCGACACTGGCCACGCCGCCGTGCAGCGCGATGCGCCGTCCACCCACCCTCGCCTCCCCCGTCAGCGCCATGCCGGCCGACTTTTGGGTGGCGTGCACCGAGCCGCCGGCCACCGTGCCCACGGCCAGCAGGTGCGGCGCGCCGCCATGAAAGAGTGCGTCGACCTCGAACCCGGCGCAGCGCAGCGTCAGCGCATCGGGCCCGATGTCGATCTGGCTGGCCAGAAAGCGGAAACGGCTGGCGCCAGCGCCGTGATCGGCCAAGCGCGCCGACAGGCCCGGCAGGCCGTTCTGCGCGAACGAGGCGATCAGCTGGCGCGCGCGGCGCTCGAACACGTAGGCAAACGCGGTACTGGTCCAGCCCAGGTCGACAATGGCGACTGCGCAAAATACGTCCTCGCAGGCCAGCGCCACGTAGTGCCAGCGTTTGTGGTGAAAGCGGCGCCACCAGGCGCTGCGCCGGTAAGGCGGGGCCAGCGCGCGCCAGTCGATGCCTTCGGCCAGGCCGCAAAAGCGGCCCAGCGCGACCTGGCCGTCAGGGCCGACGATGCTGCGCGGCGCGGCGGGCAGCGTCATGGATCGCAGGGCGTGCAGCGTAGATCCAGACCCGGATCCAGACCCGGACCGAGACCCGGATCGAGACCCGGATCGAGACCCGGATCGAGACCCGGATCGAAACCCGGATCGCAATCCGGATCGCAACCCAGCGCGGCGCCCAGCGGCGCGGCCAACGACGCCGGCACCGTGCGCGTAACGCGCACCTGCGGGCACGCATGCCAGCGCGCGCAGCGCAGCAGCGCCTGCGCCACGTCCCGGCAAAAACGCTCGCTCACGCGCACGCCCGCCTCCAGTTCGAGCGACTTGACTTCGAACACGCCGTCGCGCCGGTGCGCCTTGGCGTCCACCCGGCCCACCAGAACGCCGCGGCGCAAAATGGGCAGCGTGAAGTAGCCGTAGCGCCGCTTGGCGGCCGGCGTATAACATTCGAGCCGGTAGTCGAAGTCGAACAGTTCGAGCGCGCGCCGCCGGTCCCAGACGATGGGGTCGAAGGGCGACAGCAGCGTCGTCACGCTCGGCTTCAAGGCGCCGGCGGCGGCCCGTTCGGCCAGTGCGCGCAAACTGGCGTGGATGTAGACCGGCTCAATCCAGCCCTGCACGCTGGCGCGCAGCAGCGCGCCGCGCTCGACCAGCGCATCGAGGTCGGCGTGCGGCCTTTTGGTGCGGTAGTAGTCGGCCACCCAGCCGGCCTTGCACAAGCCCAGCGCCCGCACGGCGTTCAGGGCCAGCTCGCGCCGCGCGTCGGTGATGCTTGGCAGGCGCTCGTCGTGCCAGGATGGATGCACCCGTTCGGCCAGGTCGTAGATGCGCTGAAAATTGTGGCGCCGCGCGATCATCAGCGCGCCCGAGGTAAACAATACTTCCAGCGCGCGTTTTTCCGGCTTCCACTCCCACCATCCGCCGGCCCGGCCGTCGCTGCGTTCGAAGTCCGACGAACGGGTCGGCCCGTTGACGCGGATGTGGGCCAGCACCCCGGCCACGGCCGCGCCATTGTCGCGCAGCCAGGACTGGGCATACTTCCAGCCCATCGCCGCCGGGTCCAGCATGCGGTGGCGCAGCAGGGCGTAATCCTCGATCGGCACGAAGCAGGCCTCATGGGCCCAGTATTCAAACAGCGAGCCTTCGGCCAGGTGCTGGTCCAGCCACTCCATGTCGTAGTCGCCCAGCCGGCTCCACAGCACCAGGTAGGGACTGCGCGCCACTACGCTGATGGTATCGATCTGCAGCACGCCCATGCGCCGGATTGCGTCCAGCACGTCCGCCTTGCCCGCCTTGCGCCGGGGCGGAACCAGCATGCCCTGCGCGGCCAGATGCAGGGCGCGCGCGCCGGCCAAGGTGAGTGTCAGTTCGGTCATGTGGGCATTTTAATCATGAAGCGGCTCCGGAATGGACCTATATTTACCGCCAGGCGAGCGGGAAAGCGATTTTTCGCGCAAAATAGCTCAAAAGTAACATCTACCGTCATCTACTTTCACTTTAGGATTCTTTGATTACCTCGGCGAGCATCCTCCGCAAATCGGCACGGCGCCTGTTCCGGGTGGCGCTGCTGCCCGCCTTTGCCCTCGCGCTGACCGTTGCGATGTGGGTCGGCGTGCTGTACCAAAGTTCACTCGAACGCCAGGCCAGCCACGGCGAGGCGGTCGCCCACAGCCAGGCGCTCTCGCGCGTGCTGGCCGAACACGTTAGCCACATCCTGCGCCAGAGCGGCCATGCAACCCAGCTGTTCGGGCTCAAGTACCTGGAAACCGGCGGCCAGTACAGCCTGGCCACGTTCGCCGTGCGCGGCGGCCTGCTCGACTCGGTGCTGCCGGTGCGGCTCGACCTGCCGATGGCCGTCATCAATCGCGACGGCCAGACCATCGACACCCTTAATGGCTTTGCGCCCGGAAGCGTGGCCGACGAAGCGTTCTTCAGCGCGCTGGCCAACAACGGTTCGGCGCCAACGCTGCTGTCAACCCCGATCGTCGACCAGGCCAGCGGCAAGTGGCAGCTGCGCGTGGTGCGCGCCCTGGCCGGGCCGGAAGGCGCATTTGCCGGCGCCGTCATCATCATGATCGACCCGTATCTGTTCGTGGATGACTACGACCGCCTGAACGTGGGCGAAAACGGCGCACTGATCCTGACGACCCGGGGTAAAGCGAAAGCGCTGTCGGCCGGACGCACCGGCGAGCGCCTGTTTGTCAGCAGCAGTCTGGCGTTCGCGCCGCAGCGCGCGCCGGGCGCCTCGTCCGAGGAAATCGTTCCCCTGGCCCCGCTCGACGCCCTCGACGCCACGCCGCGCATCTACAGCCAGAGCCCGGTGCCGCGCTACAATCTGTCGGCCGTGGTCGGCATCGAGACCGGCGTGGCCATGGCCGCGTTCGAACGCCATCACACCCGGTACCTGCACATTGCGCTCGGCGCCAGCTTGCTCATTGCCGTCATTGTCGCCATCCTGATGCGCCAGAGCGCCCAGTTGCGCACCGCCGTGCGCGCCGCGCGCCGCGCCCAGGCCACGCTGCGGGCCGCCTCCGACGGCAGCCTGGACGGCTTGCTGATCCTGGCGGCCTGGCCGCCGGGCGCGCGCGAGGTGCAAGACTTCGTCATCGAGCACATCAACGAGCGCGGCGCCGCGTTGTTCGGCCAGTCGCGCGCCGCGCTGCTCGGACAAAAGGCATTCGCGCTGCTGCCGCGCTATCGCCAGACCGGCTTTTTCGCGCGCTACGTCCAGGTCTACCGCGAAGGCAGGCCGGTCGAGGAAGAAGTCGAAGTGCGCCTGGACGACGACGCGCCGCGCTGGATCCACCATCAGATTGTGCCGCTCGACACCGGCGTGGCCGTCACCTCGCGCGACATCAGCGCGCGCAAGCGCAGCGAGATCGAGATCCACAACAGCCGCAGCTTCCTGCAGTCGCTGATCGACCACTTGCCGCTGCTGGTGGCCGTGAAAAGCGTGCGCGAAGCGAGCAAGGGGACGATGATGGTCTGGAACAAGGCGGCCGAAGCGGCCACCGGTTTCGCCGCCGCCGACGTGCTCGGCGCGCGCGACGGCGCCGTCTTCCCGCCCGGTTTCGCCTTTTACAATCCGGCCGAAGACCAGGCCATGCTGGCGCGCCCCATGGTGCTCGACCTGCCCGAAAGGCCGCTGCCCGCGCCCGACGGCAGCGCGCGCTACCTGCGCTCGCTCACGGTGCCGCTGTTCGACGACCACGGCAAGATGGAATTCATTCTCTACATTGCCGAAGACGTGACGCAAAAACGCGCGCAGCAGCAAAGCCTGCGCGCCGGCGAAGCGCACCTGGCCGCCGTCACCAACGCCTCGCCGCTGGGGCTGATCCGGGCCGACGTGCGCGGCAACTGCACCTACGTCAACCGGCGCTTTGAAACCATCACGGGCCTCACGCGCGAAGAGTCGCTCGGCCTGGGCTGGCTCGACGCCCTGGTGGTGGACCGCGCCGCCTACATGCGCCTTGTGTTCGAGCACCAGCGCGACCATGAAGAGCCGTACGTGCAGGTCTCGCACGTGCGCCGGCGCGACGGCAAAATGATCTGGGCCTCGACCAAGACTGCCGCCATTCGCATCGACGGCAGAATCACCGGTTTTATCGGCACCATCGACGACATCACCACCCTGCGCGAGGCCGAAATGGCGCTGCGCGAAAGCGAGGCGCGCCTGCGCACCATCGCCGACACGCTGCCGACCATGGTCGCCTACCTCGATGCGTCCGAAATTTACCGCTTCCACAACCGCGCCTACGATCGCGAGTTCGGGCGCAACGGCATCGAGGTGCTGGGCATGTCGGTGCTGGCCACGGTGGGGCCGGAACGCTACGCCGTGCTGGCGCCTTACGTGCGGCGCGCGCTGGCTGGCGAAACCCTGACCTTCGAAGAGCACGACGGCGTGGACGGCCTGGAGCGCACACTGGAAGTGACGTACATTCCCCAGTACGGCGAGGACGGGCGCAGCGTGGTCGGCTTTCACGTCATGCGGCACGATACCACCAGCCAGCAGCGCGAGAAAAATCGGCTGCTGAAACTGGCGCAGGTCGACCAGCTGACCGGCCTGGCCAACCGCGCGGGCTTTCTGCACAAGCTGGCCGGCGCGATGCGCGCCAGCGCCGCCGACAAGCGTCTGATGGCGCTCATGTACATGGACATCGACCACTTCAAGCCGGTCAACGACACGTATGGCCACCACGTGGGCGACGGCCTGCTGAAAGCATTTTCGGCGCGCCTGCTGCAAACGCTGCGCGCCAGCGACGTGATCGCGCGCATCGGCGGCGACGAATTTACCATCATTACCGAAAAACTCGGCCGACGCGAGGACGCGGCAATCCTGGCCGACAAGGTCGTTTCCGCCATGCAAGCTCCGTTCGAGCTCGACGGCGTGACGGTGAGCGTCTCAGCAAGTATTGGCCTGGTCTTTTACCGCGACGAAGACATCGACCCTGACGCGCTGATCAGGCAGGCCGACCGGCTGCTGTACCAGGCCAAGGAAGCCGGACGCAACACTTACCGCAGCGCTGCCTGAGCGCGCTGCCCGAGATCTGCCCGAGAGCACCAGATACGCTATAGTAGATGCTGGCGTTTCACTCACATCCACTCATGCGGCTGCTTCACACTTCCGACTGGCATCTCGGCCAGACCCTGCACAATTACGAGCGTACCTACGAACACCAGTGCTTTCTCGACTGGCTGCTCGACACCATCGTCGCCCACGACATCGACGCGCTGCTGATCGCCGGCGACGTGTTCGACACGGCCAATCCGTCGGCGGCGGCGCAAAAGCAGCTGTATCGCTTCCTGCAGCAGGCGCGCGCGCGTTCGCCCTTGCTCGACATCGTCGTCATCGCCGGCAACCACGACTCGCCCGGCCGCCTCGAAGCGCCCGGCCCGCTGCTCGAGGCGCACGGCACCAGCGTGGTGGGCCACGTGCTGCGCCTGGCCGACGGCAGCATCGACCTGGAGCGCCATCTGATCCCCTTGCACGACAAAACCGGCGCGGTAAGGGCCTGGTGCCTCGCCATTCCCTTCCTGCGCCCGGGCGACGTGCCGCGCCCTGAAGTGGAGGAAGACGAGGATGGCCAGGATGGCGAAGATGGCGAGGCGGCGAGCACCGGCCCTGTCTCAACGGACCCCTACCTGGCCGGCATCAGTCTGTTGTACGCACAAGCCTTTGCGCTGGCTAGCGCGCGCCGCAGCGACGGCCAGGCCATCGTCGCCATGGGCCACTGCCACATGGTCGACGGCACTGCCTCGCTCGAATCGGAGCGGCGCATCGTCATCGGCGGCACCGAGGCGCTGCCGGCCGGGATCTTCAACCCGGCGATTGCCTACGCCGCGCTCGGGCACCTGCACCTGGCCCAGCGCGTGGGCCAGAAAGAGCACCTGCGCTACAGCGGCAGCCCGCTGCCGCTCTCGTTCGCGGAAGTCCTCTACCAGCACCAGGTACTGCGCGTGGACCTGCTGGACGGCGCGGTCACGGTCACGCCGCTGATGGTGCCGCGCGCCGTTGAACTGCTGCGCGTGCCGCCGCAGCCGGCGCCGCTGGCCGAAGCGCTGGCCGCCCTTGAGGCGCTGGAACTGGCCGAACTGCCGCTGCACCAACAGCCTTTTCTGGAGGTGCGCGTGCTGCTTGAGGCGCCCGAACCTGGCCTGCGCGGGCGCATCGAAGCGGCGCTCGTAAGCAAACCCGTGCGCCTGGCAAAAATCGAACCGACCCGCAGGCTTGACGGCGACGCAGCCGCCCAGGCGCCGATGTCGCTCGACCAGCTCGCGCAACTGCAGCCGGACGATATTTTCCGCCGCCTGTACCTGCAAAAATACGGCGCCGACGCGCCCGACGACCAGTTGCAAGCCTTTGCCGAATTGCTCAACACCGCCGCCCCGATCGACGCCGCATGAAGATCCTGAAAATCAGCGGCAAGAACGTGGCCTCGCTGGCCGGTGAATTTTGCGTCGACTTCGAGCAAAAGCCGCTGGTCACGGCCGGCCTGTTTGCCATCAGCGGCCCGACCGGCGCCGGCAAGTCGACCCTGCTCGACGCGCTGTGCCTGGCCCTGTACGACGCCACGCCGCGCCTGCCCAAGATGCGCAGCGGCAGCCATCTGCCCGACGTGGGGAGCGAGACGGTGGGCGCGCACGACTCGCGCACGCTGCTGCGGCGCGGCGCGAGCGAAGCTTACGCCGAGGTTGACTTCGTGGGCAACGACGACGTGCGCTACCGCGCGCGCTGGAACGTGCGCCGTTCGCGCGGCAGGACCGGCGGCGCCTTGCAAAAAGTGGGCATGAGCCTGCACCGGCTGCCCGAACTGACGGCGCTGGGCGGCACCAACACCGAAGTGTTAAAAGAGATCGTCGAGCGCGTGGGCTTGTCGTTCGACCAGTTCACGCGCGCCGTGCTGCTGGCGCAAAATGAATTTTCCGCCTTCCTCAATACCGAAGAAAACGAACGCGGCGCCCTGCTCGAAACGCTGACCGGCAGCGCGATCTACAGCGCGCTGTCAAAGCGCGCCCACGAGCGCTTTCATGCCGAGAAAAACGCGATACTGCAACTGAGCGCGCGCCTGGCCGACCATACGCCGCTGGCGCACGACGCGCGCAACGCACTGGAAGCCCAGTGCTGCGCCGCCGACGCCGCGCTGGCCGTGGCCGACGCGCAAAAGGCCGCGCTGGAGCGGGAGCTGCGCTGGCACCAGGAAGGCGATAAGCTGCACGCCAGCGAAGCCCAGGCCGAACAAGCCGTCGCGCTGGCGAACGCCGCGCGCGCGGCGGCCGGCGAACGGCGCCGCCGCCAGCAGACGCGCGAAGCGGTGGAGCCGGCGCGCGCGCTGCAGGCCGACAGCATGCGCCTGGCGCGCGAGTGCAGCGCGATCGAAGCGGCCATCGAAAGTGCCGGCGCCGAGCTGGCGTCGGCAAGCGCCGTCCAGGAACAGGCCGGCGTGGCGCTGCATGCCGCCGGCAGCACGCTGCACGACGCCGAACAGGCGCACATTGCGGCCGCGCCCCAGCTGGACCAGGCCAAGGCGCTGGACGCCAGCATCGCCGCCCTCGCCCCGTCCCACGCCAAAGCGCGCGATAACCTCGCGACCGCCCGCCACGCCCTGGCGCAGGCCGACGCCGCTGTGCAGAGCACGTGTGCGCAACTGGACCAAACCCGCGCCGCGCATGCGCAAGGCCAAGCCTGGCTGGCCGCGCACGCCCACCTGCAAACGCTGTCGCAGCAGTGGCCGCGCTGGGACACCTTGCTGACCCAGGCGCAAACTGCCGCCGCGCTGCACGCACGCACCGCGGGCGAGCTCGATGCCGCCGCGCTAGCCCTGCAAGGGGCCGCCGGCAGCGAGCAGCAAGCTGCCAAGGTGCTCGCCGCCAGCGCCAAGCAACTGGCCACGCTGGAAGCGGCGCGCCAGCAAGCCATCAGCGCGCTGGCAGCTTTCGACGGCGAGCAGTTGCGTGCGCAGCGCAGCGGCTTCGAGGAGCGCCGCGACAGCCTGGCCGTAGCCGAAAAGCGCTGGACCGAACTGGCAGCGGCGCGCGCCCGCCTGGACCGCGCGCAGGCGCACGCCGCCAGCCTGGCCGAGGCACATGGCGCAGCCGCGGTGGCGCTGGCAACGGCGCAAGCCCAAACTGGGGCCCTGGCGGCAGCGCTGGCGCAGTCCGAACGCTCGCTGCAGGTGGCCGAAATCGCCTGCGCCGAACGCGTTGTTGACCTGCGCGCCACCTTGAGCGACGGCCAGCCGTGCCCCGTCTGCGGCAGCGCCGAGCACCCCTACCAGCATCAGAACGCGGCCCTGGGCGAGATGCTCTCGACCTTGCGCGGCGAAGTGTCGCGCTGCCGCGCGCAGTTTCAGGACAATGCCTCAATCATTGCAGCCCAGGGCGCCCTGCTGACCGGGCACGCCCAACAGTTGGCAGCGTCGCAGCGCGACGGGGCGGCGCTGCAGGGCGCGGTGGAACAATTGCAGGCGGCGTGGGACGCCTTGGCGCTGGCGCCGGATGGGCCGCCGCAGGCCTGGTTCGCACGCCAGCAGGACGCTATCGGCGCGCTTGCCACAGCGCTGGACGTACAGGAGCGCGCCGCGCGCCTGGCCGCCAGCGCGCGCGACGCCGCCCAGCAAGCGTGCGACAGCAGCGCCACCGAACACGCGCGCGCGCAGCAAAGCGCGGTCGCCGCGGGGAGCGCGCATGCGCAAGCGGCCAGCCGCCACGGCGCGCTGCAGGAAAAGTGCGGCCACGCGCGCGACCATACCGAGCACTTGCTGGCAGAACTTGATGGCGGCATTGACGCCATGCCCGGCTGGCGCGAGCAATGGCAAGCCGGCCCGGCGCAGTTTCACGCCGGGCGCGAGGCCGATGCCAGGCGCTGGCGCGAGCAATCCTTGCACCATGAAGGCCGCGCAACGACGCTTATTGCGCTGGGCGCAGAGGCGGCCAGCGCCGCCCAGCGCCAGCAGCAGATGCAGCACTTGCGCGATGCCGCCGCCGCCGAATTTGCGCGCATCGACGCCGATATACTGGGCCACACAACACAGCGCGGCGCCTTGTGGAACGGGCGCGCCGTGCGCGACGTGGAACAGGAATTGGCGGGGGCAATAGGCGCCGCGCGCGCCGCACTGGCCACGCGCCAGGCAGCGAGCCAGCTGGCCGCGCAGGCGCACACCCGGGCGCGCGAGTCGCAGGCGCAGTTGCAGGCGCGCCTGGCGGCAGTGCAGGCACAGACACAGGAAGCGCACGCGCGCGTGGCCGCGTGGCTGGCCGCCTATTCGCAGCGCCACCTTCTGCTCGATGCGGTGCCCGGCATCGCCGAACTCGATGCACTGCTCGCGCTCGACGCCGAATCCTTGGCGCGGGAACGCGCCGCCCTGCAAGCGATCGACGCCGCAGCCGCCACCGCGCTGACGGTACTGGCCGAAAGGCGCAACCAGCGCCAGTTGCACTGCCAGTTGGCGCCGCCCGGCAGTGCCGGCGACGCGGACACGCTGGCCGCCGCGCTGCAAACACTGGAGGCCGGGCGCAAAGAGGCGCTGGACGGCGCGACGGCTTTGCGCCTGCAGCTAGCCCAAGACAATGTGCGCCGCGAACACGCGCAGACCATGATGGCCGACATCGAAAAGCAGCAACTGGTCGAGCTGCGCTGGGGCCGGATGAACGAACTGATCGGCTCTGCGGACGGAAAAAAGTTTCGCAATTACGCGCAGCAGTTCACGCTCGACGTGCTGCTCGGGTATGCCAACGCCCATCTGGGCCAGCTGGCCAAGCGCTACCGGCTCGAACGCGTCATCGCACCGTCCGGCCCTTCGCTCGGCCTGATGGTGCGCGACCAGGACATGGGCGGCGAAGTGCGCTCGGCCCATTCGCTGTCGGGCGGCGAATCATTTTTGGTGTCGCTGGCGCTCGCGCTGGGACTGGCCTCGCTCTCGTCGAACCGGGTGCGGGTTGAATCGCTGTTCATCGATGAAGGCTTCGGCAGCCTGGACAGCGAAACGCTGCGCGTGGCCATGGATGCGCTCGACGGCTTGCAGTCGATGGGCAGGAAGGTCGGCGTCATCTCGCACGTGCAGGAGATGACGGAACGCATCGCCACCCGCATCATCGTGCAGCCGGCGGGCGGGGGCACCAGCAGCGTGACGGTGCAGTAAGGGCGCAGGGCGCAGCGCAGGGGAAAAGCGGCAGCACGGCCTAGCGCTTGCACTCGCACGCCATCTTGACCTGGCCCCATCCCAGCTCGCGCCGGATCTGCGCGGCGTCCGGGGGCGGACGGCGCTGTTCGATGCGCGCACGCAGCCATTTGCGCACGCTTTCCTTGCTCGGCTGCTGAAACTTGGTCATCACACAATCCGTTTCCAGAAAAAGATCAATCGCCCCGACCAGTTAACGTTGCATGCCGTCTTCAGTTGACGTCAGTTGGGCCGGCCCGCCAATGATAAAATGCGCCCTTTTCACGCACCGAGCCCGCCATGACCAAACCTGCCCGCATCCTGACCTTCAAATGCATCAAATGCACCAAACCGGTGAAAGTATTCCTCCAGAAAGTTTCAGCCTGTTCGCATATTCAGCCCTATACAGGCGTGTGCGCCTGCGGCGAACCGCGCCGCTATGCCACAGGCGAAAAGCACGCTGTCGAATCGTTCCTGCACTCGGTTGACGGCAGCTGGGCGCATCATCACTGATGGTGGCCGCAGGTGGAAGGTGGCCGAAGGTGGCTGAAAAAAGTTTCGTGAATTTATTAAAGTTTTTAAACACAGTGTCGTTACCGGTCGTGACACCCGCTGCTTTATCTGCTTTTTAACGTTACCTAACCTGACTGACAGCCATGTCCATGTCCTCCGCCTCGGGTGCCCGCCCGCCCGCCTCTCCCACTCTTCCCGCCTTTGCGCAGGCAGCCGGGAAAGTTGCGGGCATGCAAACCACCTCCGCGAGCGGGATGATGCCGGCTGCATTGCCGACGGTCGATCCGGTCAGGTCGCGCGACGATATTGTCAGCCTCTCCAGGCAAGCCATCCAGGCCCGCGGCAACGATCTTGCCGTCTCGAGCAGCGATTCGGCGCAAAGTTTTGTCGGCCAGATCGCCAAGACCATGTTCGGCGATGTTGCGGAAACGGCAACGGTCGCCTACAACCTCGGTTCGCTCAAGAGCGCCGTGGGCGCGCCAGGCGCGGCCGATGAAAATGTGCGCGACGTCACCCTGGACCTGAAGCAAGACGCCAGCTTCATCGGCACCGGCCAGATTTCCACGCAAGATGGCCGCACGCTCGACTTTGAAGTTGAGGTCAAATACAAGTCGAATACCGACGAACAGACGCTGGCCGCCAAGCAGCGCATCGAAATGCCGGACGTGCTGGTGCTAACCGGCAAGCCGCTGCCGGCCATTGAATATCCCGGCAGCCTGAACGACCTGTTCAAACTGCTCAGCCGTGAACTGCGCACCGATGTCTCCGCCGGCGACAGCAGCGGCAACATGACCTTGCGCCTGCAGCGCCTGGTCGACAGCGCTGCCCTGCTGGCGCCGCGCGCGCGCCAGGACGATCCGCAAGCGAGCGCCGTGGAGCGCGCCAAGGCGATTGCCACGACCTATGGCAACGCGGCCGCCGGCGGCGCAAGCGCAGCCTGAGCACACCCCCGGCGCAGTATAATGGGCGCCTCGCCGCGCTGCTTTGGCACGCCCCTATCATCCGCTTTTGACTGAACCATGCTCCCAACTATTCCCGCCGACGCCGCCCCTGCACGCATTCAATGGACCGAGGGCGGCGAGACGCGCTCGGCGCGCTGGCGCTCCGAAAGCGGCATGCCAACCCCGAAAAAAGTCGTCATCGCCGACGACAAGACCCCCGCCGACCTCGCTTACAGGCTCGCTTGCGAAGGCACTGCCCTGCTGTGGCGCGGCGACTTTCAAAACGCGCGCCAGCTGCTGCAGGCGCTGGCGCGGCGTACCGACCACAAAAGCGACAAGGGCAAGCGCGCCAAGGCGCCCACGGCGCCCACCTCGCCCGCCCAAGCATTCCACCTGCACCGCCAGGCCCAGTCGCAGCGCGCCCGCACGCTGGCCATGCTGCTGTTGCCCTTCGATGCCGACTACACCATCCCGCTGCGCCGCGCGCCGGAAGTCAAGCTGGCCTGCAATGAAGCGTACGGGCGCAGCGACGAGCCGTTCGTGGCGTCGATGCGCGAGCTGCTCGGGGTGATCGGCGCGCATGAATGGCGCAAGAACGGCGTCGAGATCGCCGCCCTGGGCGAGCGCATCCATCCCCATTACGGCGTTTTTTCGCCGATTCGCGGCGAATACGTGGCGCTGGTGGCTGACACCGCGCTGCCCGACGGCGCCAAGGTCGCCTTTGATATCGGCACCGGCACCGGCGTGCTGGCGGCCGTGCTGGCCAAGCGCGGACTGCAGCATATCGTGGCCACCGACATGGATGCGCGCGCGCTGTCGTGCGCGCGCGAGAACCTGCACCGCCTTGGCCTGGAGCAGCAGGTCGAGCTGATGAAGACCGACCTGTTCCCCGACCGCCGCGCCGACCTGGTGCTGTGCAACCCGCCGTGGCTGCCGGGCCGTCCGAGTTCGTCGCTTGAAAGCGCCGTGTACGACCCGGACAGCCGCATGCTCAAGGGTTTCCTGGGTGGCGTGGCGGCGCACCTGGCGCCGGGCGGTCAAGCGTGGCTGATTTTGTCGGATCTGGCCGAGCATCTCGGCCTGCGCCCGCGCGCCGAGCTGGACGCCTGGATCGCCGCTGGCGGTCTGCAAGTCATCGAGCGCCACGACGTGCGCCCCACCCATTCGCGCGCCAGCGACGCCACCGATCCTCTGCATGCGGCGCGCTCGAAAGAGGTCACGTCGCTGTGGCGTTTGCAGGCTTTTTGAGAAGCCCTTGTACAAACGACCGCGACGATATATAATTCGCCTGCGGGGTGGAGCAGTCTGGCAGCTCGTCGGGCTCATAACCCGAAGGTCACAGGTTCAAATCCTGTCCCCGCAACCAGAATACAGCAAGCCCTTGATTCTCTTAGCGGATCAAGGGCTTTTTTCTTTTCCGGGTGCGCCACCTAGCCTGAATTTTGCATAAAAAAGGGCAAGAATGCCGTAAGTGATTGATAAAATGTGAGTTATCTGGAAACACAGTTATC
>NZ_JAFCTU010000036.1:0-62357 GCF_049896185.1 Massilia sp. TSP1-1-2 | reverse complement strand
CATGATTTCCCCTCCATATGACAAGGATACATGCATATATATAATAAGTCTTATTATTTATGACGCACTACACTAGCCACGTTGGAAAAATCCGGGGGCGAGAAGAAATTCATGCAACATTCAGGCTAGGCATAGCGGCGCAGCTAGGCCCACGCAGGGAACATGCAGCGCACAAAACAATGCCGCCTGAAATCAGGCGGCATTGTTCATTGCTACAAACCGGTTACTGTCGTTACGGCGCCGGCGAAGTCGACTCGTAGGCGCCAATGTCGAGCGCGCCGGGGACTGGGCGCGTCATGCCCAGCGCCACGTGCTTGTAGCTGGCCAGCGGGCTCAGGTCGACGCCCGTTACCGACAGGCCTGGTGCGGTGCCGACATTGATCACCATCGCGTTGGCCGTCGGGCGCAAGTCGTATCCGCCGCGACTGACAAAACCGGGCGCAATCGAACGGTAATTGGTTTTGTCCACGGCCGCCACCTGGGTGCTCAAGGCGCCGATGCCCGAAAAGATATTGTTTTGCAGCAGGATCGGCTTGGTTACGCCGGCGCCGACCATCACGAAGGTGCCGCGCCGCGTGTCGTCATTCAGGAAGGTATTGTTGACCACGTACAAATTGTGGCCCGCGTTGCTGGCCCCTTCCTCCCCGTAGGCCACCATCGCGCCATTGTTGTTGAGCGCAGGCTGCTCGATCACGTTGCCGATGATGTAAGAGGTGCCTGCGTTCGGCAAGTCGATTTCGTAACTCGGCGCACCGGCTGCGGTCGAGCCGGTCTGGCCCGGCGCCAGGCTGGAAAAGCGGTTGTAGAGGATCTTGTTGGTCAAGGCGCGCGACTTGAGATTGTGGCCGACGACCGCGTCGTGCGAAAAATTGTAGCGGAACGTCAGGCTGCGCACCGTGCCGATGTACAGGTTGTGGGTCTGGCCGGTGCCATAACCGTTGTGCCCGAACTCGGAACCTTCGATCAGCACGTCGCTGTCCACCTTGGCGCCGCTCAGGATGCCGTTCTGGTTGTCATGCAAAAAGCTGTTGCGCAGCGTGAAGTGGGTGCCTTCCAGGCGCAGCGCGGCGCCGTTCAGGTCGGGCACCTTGGCGCCAAACATTTCAACGTTTTCAATCGTCACATTATTGCCGACGACGACCCAGGTTCCCTTGCCCATGGCGTTGCGTCCGCCCGCGTCGATCTTGGGGCGGCCATTGACGCCGCGAATGATCAGGTTGGGCGCGTAAATGCCGCACACGTCGCCCACGTAGGTGGCGGCGGCGATCTGGATGATGTCGCCGTTGGCGGCGGCCGCGAAAGCGCGGCATGGTGTTGCATAAGTCTGGCCTGGGCCGACCGACAAGGTGGCGGCGGCGGCGTTGGCGGCCAGGCCCAAGCCCAGCAGTGCGGTACTGGCGGCGAATGCCATGCGGTGTAATGTGGTCATCGTATTCTTCCAAAAGTGAAATACAGCCGTGTCAGCGGCGCGGCAGGAAAAGTTCCTTAAATCAATTTCCAGCAATCAGTATTTCACGTAAGCAAGGCGCACGATTGCTCCAAATCATCCTTTATTTTTGGGGATTATGCGAATGGCAAAGTGGGCGCAGCGCACCAGGCGCTGGCAGTTGAACAAGAGCTGTGATCGTGGCGACAGCACACTTTCGCTTCGCACAAGCCTCAAGCAATCGCTGCCGATGCCTCGCCGTCATTGCGTAATCGGGCGCTTTGACGCGCCAAAGTCTTGCTGACGCGCATCAACGTCGCGGCGAACCGACGTGATGCCGGAGTGACAAGGGTGTTAAACGATGGAAAATTATGCTGTTCAGTTAACTTGTTGTGGCATGACAACGAAAGACGCGCTGTCTGCCGCGATGCGGCGACTTGAACCGTGCGATGGTGCGCAATGTGCGCTCGCCGAGCGACAAAAAGGCGCGGTCCAGCCGCGCCTGATCATGTGAGTCAGGAAAGGTTCCTGCCTAGCATCCTCAGTCGTTCTTGATGACGATGCTGGGAAACTTGCTGCTCATGTCTTTCGCCTTTTCGGCAATCTTGATGGCAACCTTGCGCGCGATATCCTTGTAGATCTGCGCCACCGGACCATCGGGATCGGCCACCACGGTCGGCTTGCCCGAGTCCGTCTGTTCGCGAATTGCCATCGTCAAGGGCAAGGCGCCCAGGAATTCGACGCCAAAGTCGGCGCACATGGTCGCGCCCCCGCCCTGGCCGAAAATCGCTTCCGTGTGGCCGCACTGCGAGCAGATATGGGTGCTCATGTTTTCCACCACGCCCAGGATCGGGATGCCGACCTTTTCGAACATTTTCAAGCCCTTGCGCGCGTCGAGCAAGGCGATGTCTTGCGGCGTGGTCACGATGACGGCGCCCGTGACCGGCACTTTTTGCGACAGCGTCAGCTGAATGTCGCCCGTGCCCGGGGGCATGTCGACGATCAGGTAATCGAGCGCGCGCCAGTTGGTTTGCTCGAGCAACTGCTGCAGCGCCTGGGTCACCATCGGGCCGCGCCACACCATCGGCTCGTCCGGGTCGATCATGAAGCCGATCGAGGACACTTGCAGGCCATGGTTTTCCATCGGTTCCATGGTCTTGCCGTCGGTGGTTTCGGGACGCCCGCTAATGCCCAGCATCATCGGTTGCGACGGACCATAAATATCGGCGTCGAGCACGCCGACGCTGGCCCCTTCGGCCGCCAGCGCCAGCGCCAGGTTGACCGCCGTGGTCGACTTGCCCACCCCGCCCTTGCCCGAGGCGACGGCAATGATGTTCTTCACATTGGGCATGATCTTCAAGCCGCGCTGCACCGTATGCGAAATGATGTTGGACGTCACGTTGGCGCTGACCGTGCCCGCACCCGGCAGCGCCAGCAGCGCCGCTTCGACCAGCTGGCGCACGAGGGCAAACTGGCTCTTGGCGGGATAGCCGAGTTCGACGTCGAGCGCGATATTGGTACCGTCGCCGGCGCCGTCGAGCTTGATATTCTTGATGTTCTTGGAAGAAACGAGGTCTTTCTGCGTGTTGGGATCGATGACTGTCGCCAACGCCGCCTTGACGCTTTCTACTGTGATGCTCATGAAAATCTCCGGAGGTGAAAGCGAAGTTTAGCGCAAATCGCCCAGGTTCTCCTTGCAAAAAGGGCAAAGCCAGCCCACGCACCCTGCGCACCGCCGCCAAGCGCTGGTAAAATGCTTTACTCTTTTTTCATCTTGTCCATTTTCCGTTCTTACTTTTAGCCAAAAAGCGCAATCAGACCATGACCCGCAAGCTGTTCGTCACCACCGCCCTGCCCTACGCCAACGCAGCCTTCCACATCGGCCACATGATGGAATACATCCAGGCCGATATCTGGGTCCGTTTTCAGCGCATGCAAAACGATGGCAACGGCGCGCGCGAGGTGCATTTCGTCTGCGCCGACGACACCCACGGCACCCCGATCATGATCGCCGCCGAAAAGGAAGGCATCACGCCCCAGGAATTCGTGGCCAAGGTCGCGGCCGGGCGCCAGCAATACCTGGACGGCTTCCACATTGGTTTTGACAACTGGTATTCCACCGATTCGCCCGAAAACGTGGAGCTGTCCCAAGGCATCTACCGCAAGCTGCGCGATGCCGGCCTGATCGTCACCAAGACGGTCGACCGCTTCTATGACCCGGTCAAGGGCATGTTCCTGGCCGACCGCAATATCAAAGGCGAGTGCCCGAAGTGCGGCGCCAAGGACCAGTACGGCGACAATTGCGAAGTGTGCGGCGCCGCCTACCAGCCAACCGAGCTGGTCAATCCGTTTTCCGTGTTCACCGGGTCCACGCCCATCCTCAAGCCCTCCGAGCAGTATTTTTTCGCGCTGTCGGACCCGCGCTGCTACACCTTTCTCAAGGACTGGTTAAACACGCCGGGCCGCCTGCAGCCGGAAATGGTCAACAAGGTGTCCGAATGGTTGGGGGACGCGGGTGAAAAGCTGGCCGACTGGGATATTTCGCGCGATGCGCCCTACTTCGGCATTCCGATTCCCGATGCGCCGGGAAAGTTTTTCTATGTCTGGCTGGACGCGCCGGTCGGTTACCTGGCGTCGCTGAAAAACTATTGCAGCAAGCATGGCATGGACTTCGATGCGCTGCTTAATGATCCCGGCACGGAACAAGTGCACTTCATCGGCAAGGACATCGTTTCCTTCCACCTGCTGTTCTGGCCGGCCATGCTCAATTTTGCCGGGCACCCGATCATCGACAAACTCAAGGTCAATGTCCACGGGCACTTGACGGTCAACAATGAAAAGATGTCCAAGTCGCGCGGGACCGGCATTTCGCCGCTGCGCTACCTTAACTTGAAAATGAATCCGGAATGGCTGCGCTATTACATTGCCTTCAAGCTCAATTCCAAGGTGGAAGACCTGGACTTCAATGGCGAAGACTTCGTCGCCCGCGTGAATAGCGACCTGATCGGAAAATACGTCAACATCGCCAGCCGCTGCGCCGGCTTCATCGCCAAAAAATTCGACGGCAAGCTCGCCGGCACCCTCTCGCCCAAAGCTCAGCAATGGCTCGGCCGCGCGCTGACCGTGGATGGCGCCGAACGCCAGGCCAGCATCGCCGCCAATTTCGACCACCGCGAATACGGCAAGGCGCTGCGCGAAATCATGGAAATTGCCGACATCACCAACCAGTATGTCGATGAAAACAAGCCATGGATCCTGGCCAAGGACCCGGAAAAAAATGCCGAACTGCACGACGTGTGCACGACCGCGCTGATCCTGTTCCGCCAATTGACCATTTTGCTCGCGCCCGTGCTGCCGCAAGTGGCCGCGCGCGTGGCCGAGATGCTGGGCGACGAAGGCCTGTCGTGGCGCGACACCAGCGGCGGCGCTGTCTACGAAACCATGCTGGGCCGTACCATCGGCGCCTATAATCACCTGATGACGCGGGTGGACGCCAAGATGGTCGACGACTTGTTCGACAAGCCGCCGGTGGCGTCGATTGCGGTGCCGGTGGCCGACGACGCGCAAGCGAGCGCTGCGACCGGCATCGAGGAACTGGCACCGGAAATCAAGATTGACGACTTCACCAAAATCGACTTGCGCATTGCAAAAATCGTCAATTGCGAACAGGTCGAGGGTTCCGACAAGCTGTTGCGCCTGACGCTGGACGTGGGCGAAGGCCGGCTGCGCAACGTGTTTTCCGGTATTAAATCAGCCTATACGCCCCAGCAATTAGTCGGCAAGCTGACCGTGCTGGTGGCCAACCTGGCGCCGCGCAAGATGAAGTTTGGCGTCTCCGAAGGCATGGTCTTGTGCGCCTCGGCCGCCGATGAAAAGGCAAATCCCGGCTTGTACGTGCTCGAGCCATGGCCGGGCGCGCAGCCTGGCATGCGCATCCGCTAAGGGCAAGCGATGAGAATTGTAGTTCGTGAAGCAACGCCGGAAGACGCTCCCCTGATCGCCGAGCTCACCCGCGCCGCCTGGGCCGGCAAGGTCACGGTCACCTCCAGCGGCCACCGCGAAACGGCGTTGCGGGTGAGCGAACACCTGCGCAGCGGCGGCGGCTTTATCTTGATGGTGGACGGCGAACCGGTTGGTTCGGTACGCTACGCACCGCACGATGAAGACCCGGACATCTGGGAAATCCTGCGCATGGGCGTACTGCCGAACTTCCGCGGCAGCAATATGTCGCAGCACTTGCTGGAAGCGGTGATTCACCACGGCCTGGCCTGCAACGCCCAGGAACTGCGCCTGGCGGTGCGCACCGACCAGCCCAAGCTGCTGGACTTCTACGCCGCCTTCGAGTTCGAACTGGCCGAAGAGCTCGAGTTCTCGCATCGCAACCCGGCTGAACCAGCGCCGCGGGTCATGCGCCGCTACCTGCATGACTGACTGGTGTCAAAGTTGTCAATTCGGCCCCCCGGCAGCGCTATAATGTGCGCGTTTGATCACACAACCTAGAACAACAACACGGGCTATGAGCCCGCCCTTCACCCTTTTTGAGTGGCACACAATGACAAAATTCAATTCTCTGAGGCACATCCCGGAATCGACGATGTTTCGCAAGGGCGACGTCTTCGTCCTGTTCGGCGAACTGTTCGGCCGCGGCTATGCGAACGGCCTGATTGATCAGGCACGCGCCGCCGGCATGACGATCCTGGGCATCACCGTGGGTCGGCGCGATGACAACAATGCATTACGTGCCTTGGACGAAGAAGAACTGGCCGAAGCCGAAGCCAAGCTGGGCGGGCGTATCATCAATGTGCCGCTGATGGCCGGCTTCGATCTGGATGCACCCGAAGGCGAAAAGAACGTGACTGAAATGCTGTCCGTCCTGAACCTCAAGACGTGGCAGGAAGACCAGCTCGACTGGGCCAAGGTGGAAGCGTGCCGCCAAGCCGGCGTACGCCGCTTCACCGAGGCCGCCGCCAGCGCCATGGCCGAGATCGACAAGCTCATTCCCGACGGCAGCAATGTGTTTTTCGCCCACACGATGGCGGGCGGCATTCCACGCGTCAAGGTCTTCCTGGCCATTGCCAACCGCATTTACAAAGGCCGCGGCGAGCGCTTCATGTCTTCGCGCGCCCTGCTCGACAGCGACCTGGGCAAGGTCAGCTTGATGAATTTCGACGAAGTGACGGCCAACACGCTGGGCCACCTGATCACGTCGAGCGCGGCAATCCGCGCGCGCATGCAAGCCACCGGCGGCAGCGTGCGCTACACCGCCTACGGCTACCATGGCTGCGAAATCCTGATCGACGGCCAATACCAGTGGCAAACCTACACCAATTACACCCAGGGTTACGCCAAGATGCGCCTGGAGAGCGTGGCCTCGGCCGCCTGGGCCCAAGGCGTGCACGCCACCGTGTTCAATTGCCCTGAAATCCGTACTAATTCCTCGGACATATTTGTCGGCGTGGAACTGTCGCTGTTCCCGCTGCTGCAAGCCTTGAAACGCGAAGGCGGCGGCAAGTGGGCCCAGCAGCAATGGGATGCTTGCCAGGCGCTGCTCGAAGACGACGTCAGCTTGCAAACCGTCATCGACATGATCGCCAGCTACAACGGTGACGCCACCAGCGTGAGCTTCCGCAACTTCGAAGACTGGCCAATGGACAATACGCCGGCGCTGGCCGACGTCATGATCGGCACCTCCGACGACATCACCAAGCTGCACAAGGACAAGAAAGCGCTGATCACCGATCACCTGAGCGCGCTGGTGCTCGAAGGCGCCGGACCGCTGATGTTCCATGGCGCGGCCGAACAGATCGGCCCGGTCCTGTGGCTCAACCACGACATCATCGCCAAAAAGCTCAACGCCCTGCATCCGGACTGAGCACCACGCACCGCCCTGCCTGCGGGGCTGCGCGGCGCCCCTGCGGGGGCGTTCCGGCCACTCATGTAAAATAGCATTTTTCTTGCCTCACTATCTCCCATCATGAAATTCTCGAAACAGCATGCGATGTACGAATCCGATCACACCAAGTTCATCGCCGAACTCAAGGCCAAGAACCCCGGCATCGAAGAAGGCCAGCGCGAAGGGCGCGCCCTGCTGTGGGACAAAGCCCCGACGACGCTGACGGAGCAGGACCGCACGGCCGAATCGCGCGTCAAGCAGCAAGCCTACGTGTACCAGAACAAACTCTGAACCAGGCAAGACCATGTTGCCCGCGGCGACAGATCTGCCCGCCGACGAGGCAAGTGCGCTCTTGAAGGTTGCAGAGAGCGCGGCGGCGAACCCACCGCCGCCTGCAGCCGACGCGATAGCCATTGCCCGCCTGTATGGCGAGCCGCTGCTGCGCATGCCCACCGACCTGTACATTCCGCCCGACGCGCTGGAAATCTTCCTCGAAGCGTTCGAAGGCCCGCTCGACTTGCTGCTCTACCTGATCCGCAAGCAGCATTTCAATATCCTCGACATCCCGATGGCGCAGGTTACCCTGCAATACCTGAAGTACGTCGACCAGATCCGCATCCACAACCTGGAACTGGCCGCAGAATATTTGCTGATGGCCGCCATGCTCATTGAAATCAAGTCGCGCATGCTGCTCCCGCAGCGCAAGAGCGATGATGAGGAAGCGGGCGATCCGCGTGCCGAGCTGGTGCGCCGTCTGCTCGACTACGAGCAGATAAAGCTGGCCGCCTACGACTTGAACGCCGTGCCGCAGCTGGACCGCGACTTCGTGCGCCCCCAACTGTTCGTCGAGCAAAGCAATATTCCCACCTGGCCCGAGGTGGACGCGGGCGACCTGCAGCGCGCCTGGCTTGACGTCATCAAGCGCGCCACGCTGACCCAGCACCACCGCATCAGCCGCCAGGAATTGTCGGTGCGCGAGCACATGACTGCCATTTTGCGCCAGTTGCAAACGTCGCGCTTCGTCGAATTTTCCGACCTGTTCCAGGGCCAGGGCGGCGTGCCGATCGTTGTCGTGCACTTCGTTGCCATGCTCGAGCTGGCCAAGGAAACACTGATTGAAATTACCCAGGCCGAACCGTTTGCGCCGATCTACGTGCGCCTGGCCTACTCCCCGGCTTAATAAAAACTGACAGGACCAGCATGAAAATCATTTCCTCCGTCGAAGAATTGCGCGACCAGCTCAGCGGTCAATTGCGCACCGCCTTCGTGCCGACCATGGGCAACCTGCACGAAGGCCACTTGTCGCTGATGCGCCTGGCGCGCAAGCACGGCGACCCGGTTGTCGCTTCGATCTTCGTCAACCGCATGCAGTTCGGCCCCAACGAAGACTTCGACAAATACCCGCGCACCTTCCAGGCCGACGTCGAAAAGCTGGAAAAGGAAGGCGTCTATGTGCTCTTCGCGCCGACCGAAAAAGACTTGTACCCCGAGCCGCAAGAGTTTCGCGTGCGCCCGCCAGACGACCTGGGCAATACGCTGGAAGGCGAATTTCGTCCCGGCTTTTTTACGGGCGTCACGACCATTGTCTTGAAGTTGTTCGCCTGCGTGCAGCCGAAAGTTGCCGTCTTCGGCAAGAAAGATTACCAGCAGTTGATGATGATTCGCAACATGAGCCGCCAGTTCGCCTTGCCCACGCAGATCATCGCCGCCGAAACGTACCGGGCAGACGACGGGCTGGCGCTGTCGTCGCGCAATATGTACCTGAGCGAGACGGAGCGGGCCGAAGCGCCGCGGCTGTACCATGCCTTGAACCAGGTCGCCGACGAAGTGCGTTCTGGCCACCTGGACGTATTCCAGCTCGAACACAAAGCGATGGAAAGCCTGGCGGCGCGCGGCTGGAAGCCCGACTACATCTCGATCCGCAAGCAAATGGACTTGCAGCCGCCGAGCGCCGGCGACCTGGCCCAGGGTGCACCGCTGGTCGTGCTCGCCGCCGCCAAGCTCGGCACAACGCGCCTCATCGACAACCTCGAAATCTAAAAAATTCCCCCCTAACCAGGGTCAGACCACTTTTGCAAATCATCAACTACAACCAAGGGTCAGACCACTTTTGCAAACCAGCAAAAGTGGTCTGACCCTGGTGTACAGGAAATAAGTCAGGTGATGCGGCGCACCGATTCGCGCACCACCAGGCTGAGCGTGGGAACGTCGATCGTCCCGCCCGGCTGGCCGATCATCGGCAGCAGCATGTTGGCAATGCAGGTGCCCACGTCGTACAGCGGCTGGCGCACGGTCGTCAGCGGCGGGGTCGTGTACATCGAGCTGTGCAGGTCGTCAAAGCCGATGATCGAAATGTCGTCCGGCACCCGGATGCTGCGCCGGTACAGCGCCAGCCGCGCGCCATAGGCCGTCAAGTCGTTGCTGGCAAAAATGGCGGTAAAGCGTTGGTTTGACGCGAGCAACTGGTCCACCGCCAGCAAGCCGCCCGACTCCTGGAAGTCGCCCGCCACCACCAGGTGCGGGTCGAGCGCGATCTTGTGCCGGGCCAGGGTGTCGCGGTAGCCGGCCAGGCGCGCGCGCGCGTCTTCCTGGTCGTTGGGCCCGGCAATAAAGGCGATGCGCCGGTGCCCCTGCTCGACCAGCAATTCCACCGCTTCGCAGGCCGCGCCGTAATTGTCCAGGCAAAAGCCGATCGCCCGTTCGCCTTCGAGCTTGCGTCCGAACGCGACGATCGGCACCCGCTTGGAAAACTTCAGGATCTGCGCGTCCGTCATGTTCCCCGTCAGGATCACCACGCCATCGACGCGCCGCCCGATCAACAGCTCGACCCGCTCGGCCTCTTCATCGGCATGCCAGTGGCCGCTCATGATCAGCAGCACATAGCCGGCCGCCTTCATCACATCTTCGATGCCGGTCATGGTCTTGTTGAAGTAGCCGCTCTCGAGCGACTGCGTCAGCACGCCGATGGTCCGGCTGCTGCCCATCTTCAAGCCTTGCGCGAGCCGGTTCGGCTTGTAGTTCATCTCGTCGATGATGCGCTCGATGATCTTGCGCTTGTCGTCGGCGACCTTGGCGGTGCCGTTCAAAAAACGCGAGACCGTCGCCGGCGAGACGCCGGCTGCATCGGCGACTTCCTGCAAGGTGGTGGTGCTGCTCTCGTTCTTCATGGAGGTCCGGCGTTTTGAGGTGGCGCTCACTATATCACCGCCCTGCCGCGCGGGCGCAGAAATGCGCGACCAGCGAGCGGTGCGACGGCAAGTCCGCCTCGGCCCGCGCGGCCATCTGCGCAATCGCCGCAAATTCCGCGCGCGCCTCGTCATGGCGCGCCGGATCGGTGGCGCCGGCGTGCAGCGCGGTCTCGAACTCCATCCCGTACAAAATATACTGCCAGCTGGTGCTCGGATACATCTCCAGGTCGCTGACAAAATCGAGCCGGTGCGGCGCGCGCGCGCTCCACATCTCCAGCTTGTCGCGCAGCGATTGCGGTATCGAGCACGGATCCGCATTCTCGCGCCAGAACGCCGAATCGGTGCGCTGCGTGAGGCAGTAATGCAGCTTGATGAAGTCGACCACGCGCTCATAGCGGGCGCGCATCATCTGGTTGAACGTGGCCGCCACCGGTTCGGTCTGGCCATTGAAGGGAAACAGAAAGCCGATCAGGTAGGCGGCCGTTTCGATCAGGCCGATGCCGGACGCCTCAAGCGGCTCCAGGAACCCGCCCGAGAGCCCCACCGCCACGCAGTTTTTCACCCATTGCAGCTCGCGGTAGCCGACGTTGAGCGTGATGGCGCGCGCAGCGACGCCATCGCTCGCCGGCCCGATGTACGCGCGCAGCACCTGCTCGGCGCGTTCGGCGCTGCTGTGCCGGCTCGAATACGCGTACCCGATGCCGCGCCGCTGCTGCAGGCCGATGTCCCAGGTCCACCCGGCTTCATGCGCGGTCGAAATGGTGTACGAGGCGATCGGTGTCTCGGGATCCGGATACGGCACCTGCATGGCCAGCGCACGGTCCACGAACAGCACGTCGTCGACCTTGCGAAAGGGTGAACCGAGCGCCTCGCCGATCAGCGTCGCCCGAAAGCCGGTGCAGTCGATGTACAGGTCGGCGCGCATGGCGCCATGTTCGCGCGTGTGCACGCTCTCAATCGCGCCTTGAGCGTCCAGCGCCACGCGCTCCACTGTCCCCAGCACATGGCGCACGCCAAGCGCGCGCCCATGTTCGGCCAGCAGGGCGGCAAAACGCGCGGTGTCAAAATGGTAAGCGTAATTCATCGGTCCCATGAAGTCGGCGTCGCCAAAGCGCTTGGGCCCGCGCGCAGCGTCGGCAATCCGTTTTTGCATCGTCACCGCTTCGGCGAATGGCACGCCTTCGCCGGCCAGCTTGCGCAGCCAGTAAGGCAGCAGTTCCGGGCCGCCCGGGCGCTGGCTGGGATGGCTGAACGGATGAAAATAGTGGTCGGCGCCACTCGCCCCTTTGGGCCTGACCCAGTTGTCGAAGCGGATGCCCTGCTTGAACGTGGCGTGGCACTCGCGGACAAAGAGCGCTTCGGATATGCCAATGGCGGCCAGCGTGCCTCGGATCGAGGGAAAGGTGCCTTCGCCCACGCCGATGATACCGATCTCGGGCGACTCGACCAGCGTAATGCCCACTCCCTCTGCAGCGCCATCCGCGCCCAGCGTCTTGGCCAGGAAGCAGGCAGTGAGCCAGCCCGCAGTGCCGCCGCCGACGATCAGGACGCTATGAAAAGTTTTCATGAAAATCGCCTTTTTTGATTATTTTTACAACGCATGAATATTTTGTTTGACTTTCTGTCTGAATGAAATATACCATGAAAACGTTTTCACAAGCCGTGAAATCGATTTCAAGCGAAAACAATAAAGCAAGCTCTTAACCATCCTCTCTGGAGACAGCATGAAAACTTCCGCACCACAGGCCTTCCGACGTCCGGGCGCCCCGATCCAACTGGCTATCCTGACGCTGTTGGCCGGCATCAGCGCCGCCCAGGCCCAGACCACCCCGAAGGACAAACCTGTGGCTTCCAACGACGTCATTCCCGAAGTCGTCGTCACCGCCACCAAGCGCGCCACCAGTTTGCAGCGCACCCCGATCGCCATCACCTCGCTCAACGCCGCCACGCTGCAGGACAACCACGTGCAGACCATGCTCGACGTGACGGCCCTGGTGCCGGGCTTCGAGGCGACCGCCCAGGGCGACCATGGCGTGACCACCATGACCTTGCGCGGCATCGGCAACGACAGCGCCAAGACCCAGTACGCCGATCCTGAAGTGGCCTCTTTCGTCGACAACGTCTACTCGCCGCGCGCCGAAGGCGCCACCGCGCTGATGTTCGACATCGAAGCGATCGAAGTGCTGCGCGGCCCGCAAGGCACGCTGTGGGGCCGCAACTCCACCGTCGGCGCGGTCAACATCCAGACCGTGAAGCCCGAATTGAACAGCCGTTCCGGTTCGGTCGAAGGTGGCGTCGGCGACTACAACCGCTACGGCGTGCGCGCCGCGTTCAACATGCCGCTCGGCGAAACGGCCGCCCTGCGCATCGGCGCGGTGCACGAACAGCACGACGGCTATGTCGACTACCAGCGCTTTGTTGCGCCCTCGCTGGCCAGCCAGCAGGCCGCATTCGCCGCTGCCGGCGGCGCTCCTGCCGCCTTCCGTCCGATCAACGGCAACCAGTTCGCCGTCGGGAACCAAAAATACAGCGCGCAAAACCAGACCGCCTTTCGCGCCAGCCTGCTGTGGCACCTGACGCCACAACTGAAGTGGAACGTATCGTACGAAAAGTTTGCGGACCGCGGCACGCCCAACGCCAACCTGATGCAGCAGCCGCGCGCCGGCGAAAAATTCTGGTCGATGCTGTCCGACAGCGCACCGTGGACCAACCGCGACAGCCAAAACATCCGCAGTCGCCTCGAGTACAAAATCAACGATGACATGGCGCTGCATTACATCGCCGGCTTCTCCAAGTACGAGGGCTCGATGCGCTTCGACCAGGACGGCGGCTCGCGCGTGCCGACCAGCGTGCGTTCCGGCGCCACCTGGCAGGAACACACCACCACCGACTCGCACTACCGCAGCCACAGCCACGAACTCGAACTGCAGTCGCTTGGCAGCAAGGACATCGACTGGCAGCTCGGCGCTTATTATGCGGCCGAAAAGAACGACATCCGCTTCGATATCCCGATCTTCAACGGCACCCAGGAAGGCACAGTCGGCTGGCAGGGTTCTTTCATCCAGCCCAAGGAAACGGTGGCCTCGAGCGCCGTGTTCGGCCAGGCCACCTGGAATCCAAGCAGCGCACTGCATCTGACCGGCGGCCTGCGCTACACCAAGGACCGCCGTGAAAACGCGGGCGGGCGCGCTTACACCTGGCGCTATGACGCCACCGTGCCGCAGCTGCCCCTCAATCCATCGATGGATCCGCGCGTGCCGGGCCAGGGCTTTGCCGCCGACGTACCAGGCAACGATGGCGTCTTTCATGGTAGTAAAGTGACCGGTCTGTTGCGCGTCAATTACGACGTCAATGCCAGCAATATGCTCTACGCCAGCGCCGCCACGGGCTACAAATCGGGTGGCGTGCAAGATCGCGGCTTGACGTATGCGCCTGAGTCGCTGATCAATTACGAACTTGGCTCGAAGAGTTCTTTCATGGGCGGCAAGTTAAAGGTCAACAACGCCTTGTTCTACTCCGACTTTACGGACTTCCAGTTCAATTCGCCGGTGAATTTCTCCGACGGCAGCCGCGGCCTGTCGATCACCAACGCCGAAGGCGCCAAAGTCTACGGTTTCGAGTCGGAGATTTCGGCGCGCCTGACGCCGGCGGACCGCATTTCCGTCACGCTGGCCGTACTCAAGGCCAAGCTGGGCGCCCTAGTGGCCGGCTCGAATGACTATGCGCTGCCGCCTTGCACGGTCGACACCCGCATTGCCACTTGCCTGGATGTGAGCGGCCACAACATGCCGCACGCACCGAAGTTTTCGACCACGGTTCAATACCAGCATACCTTCAACCTGGCCGATGGCACGCTGGTGCCGCGCATCACGGCGCACTATGAAACCGAGGCCGAACTGTCGGTCTTTAACCTGGGACCGGAAGACCGCCAGAAGGCCTACACCACCGCCGATCTGGGCCTGCGCTATCAGTCGAGCAAAGGCTGGTGGATCGATGCTTTCGTACGCAATGTCTCTGACGAGAAGGTCAAGACCAGTGCCTTTAACGGCTTTGGACCGTGGCTGTCGCAGTACAAGCCGCCGCGCACGGCCGGTCTGAATGCCGGCTACGATTTTTAAGTAGCCGCAAACATGAAGCTGCAGGGCAGTCGCCTCCCCTGCAGCTCCTCTTCCGATCGTCTGTTCATCACCTTTCATCAAATTCCACCACCGTCGCATCAACGAGCCTCACATGAACCAATCCAACCAATTTCCCGCCGACTTCACGTGGGGCGTCGCCACCAGCGCCTTCCAGATCGAAGGTGCCGCAGCGGCCGACGGCAAGGGTGCGTCGATCTGGGATACCTTCTGCAGCCAGCCTGGCAACATCAAGGACCACAGCGACGGCACCGTCGCGTGCGACCACTACTATCGCTACAAGGAAGACGTCGCGCTGATCGCCTCGCTCGGCGTCGGCCATTACCGCTTTTCCATGTCCTGGTCGCGCGTGCAGCCGCTGGGCAAAGGCGCCTGGAACGAGGCCGGCTTCGACTTTTACGATTCCCTGCTGGCCGAACTGGCCGCGCACGGCGTCAAGGCCCACGTCACGCTATATCACTGGGACCTGCCGCAGGCATTGCAGGACGACGGCGGCTGGCTCAATCGCGACACCGCGCGCCGCTTTGCCGACTATGCCGCCGAGGTGGCGCGCCGCTTCGGCAACCGCATCGAAGCCATCGCCACCCACAATGAGCCGTGGTGCACCGCCAACCTCGGCTACGGCAACGCGCAGTTCGCACCCGGCGTGGCCGATGCCAGGCAGGCGATCCAGGTCTCGCATCACCTGCTGCTCTCGCATGGCCTGGCCATGACGGCCATGCGCGCCGTCGGCAGCGCGGCCAGGCTGGGCATCGTGCTCAATCAGTGGACGGCCGACCCGGCCACCGATTCGCGCGCCGACCATGCCCTGGCCGAACTCGAATACGCGCGCTCCGTGCAATGGTTCATGGACCCGATCTTCAAGGGACACTACCCGGAACTGGCGCTGCGCGCCCATGGCGCCAATGCGCCACAGGTGCACGACAGCGACATGGGCGTCATCTGCCAGCCCATCGATTTTTTGGGCTGCAATTACTACTTTCGCGCCTGGTGCAGCGCCGCCGAGCCGCCGCTGCCGGCGCCCGGCAAGGACGGCTTTACCGACATGGGCTGGGAAATCCACCCGCAGGGCTTGACCGAACTGCTGCTCAAACTGAACGCCGAGTACGCGCTGCCGCCGATCTACATCACGGAAAACGGCATGGCCAACCCGGACCAAGTCGTCGCCAATGAAGTACCGGACCACGCGCGCATCATGTTCGTGCAAGGTCATCTGCAGGCGCTGCGCGCGGCCATGGACCAGGGCGTCGATGTGCGCGGCTATTTCCTCTGGAGCCTGCTGGACAACTTCGAATGGAACTCGGGCTACGCCAAGCGCTTCGGCATCGTCCACGTCGATTACGCCACCCAGCAGCGCACCCTCAAGGACAGCGCCATCTGGTACCGTGATTTTCTCTCCTCCCGCCCATAAGGACACCCATGATGCCCGGCTCCTATCCCGACGGACCACGCCTGCTGGCCGATATCGGCGGCACCAACGCCCGTTTCGCCCTTGAATACGCCCCAGGGCGCGTGGCGGCCATGCAAACGCTGGCCTGCGCCGATTACCCGCGCTTTGAAGACGCCGCGCTCGCCTACCTGGACGGCTACGGGGGCCTGGTGCGCCATGCGGTTGTCGCCATCGCCAACCCGGTCAACGGCGACGCGATCCGGATGACCAATCATGACTGGGCCTTTTCGATCGCCGCCGCCAGGGTCGAGCTGAGGCTCGACACGCTGCTGGTGGTGAACGACTTCACCGCGCTGGCCATGTCGCTGCCCACGCTCACGGCGTCGCAACTGCTGAAAATTGGCGGCGGTGCGGCCCGCGCGGGCGGCGTCATCGGCCTGGTTGGCGCCGGCACCGGTCTGGGCGTGTCCGGCCTGGTGCCGGCGGGCGGGCAGTGGGTGGCGCTCGAGAGCGAAGGCGGGCACGTGGCCTTTTCGCCGTCCGATCCGCGCGAGGTGGCGGTGCTTGAATATCTGTGGCGGCGTTACGATCACGTCTCGGCCGAGCGCATGGTGTCCGGCCCCGGCATTGCCCTGATCCGCGAGGCGCTGGCCGCCAGCCGCGGCGAGGCGGCCGACTTGTCGCTGCCTACCGGCGCCATCGTCGAGCGCGCCCTGGCCGGCAGCGACGCGCTGTGCCGCGAAACACTGGACTGCTTTTGCGGCATGCTCGGCACCGTGGCGGCCAACCTGGCCGTCACGCTGGGCGCGACCGGCGGCGTGTATATTGGGGGGGGCGTGGTGCCGCGCCTGGGCGACTATTTCGCCGCCTCGCCGTTTCGGGCGCGGTTTGAAAGCAAGGGGCGTTTCAGCGCCTTTACCGCCGGTATTCCAACGCTGCTGATCACCGCGCCCTATCCGGCGCTGGCGGGCGCCGCGGCCGCGCTGGCGCAGCATCTGGGTGCCAGCCCTGTCTACGCGGCGCACGCCGCTCCGCCCGCAGCCACCCTATTGGAGAGCGACCATGCAAGCCACTGAGTTGACCACTGAGTTGACCACTAAGTTGACCACTTCGCCAACCGCATCGCCCGCCACCTCCCCGCTGCTGTGGGTACCGACCGGCTACTTTACGATGGCGCTCGGCTATGTGATGCTGACCAGCGTGACCGCCATCATGTTCAAAAACCTGGGCATGGACAACGGCAAGGCGGCGCAGTACTCCAGCATGCTGATCCTGGCCTACACCGTCAAGCCGCTGTTTGCGCCCTTTGTCGAAATGTACCGCACCAAAAAGTTCTTTGTCCTGTGCGCGCAGGTGCTGATCGGCCTCGGTTTCATCGGCGTGGCGCTGGCCATGGCGCTGCCGAACTACATGGCCTATCTGATGGTGGGCTTTTTCGCCCTCTCGTTCGTGGGCGCGACCCAGGATATCGCCAGTGACGGCGTGTATGTCACCTCGCTCGACGCGCGCGCGCAGTCGCTGTACTGCGGCGTGCAAAGCTTGTCGTGGAATATCGGTCCGATCTTTGCCGCCGGCGGCATGGTGTACCTGAGCGGTCGCCTGCACACCGACCTGTTCCACCATGACGCCAACGTGTTCGGCCCCGCGTGGATCGACGCCTGGCGCATCATCTTCTTTCTGGCCGGCGGCCTGACGCTGGCCATGGCTGCCTGGCACGCGCGCGTCATGCCTGACGGCGCGCGCGCACACAATACGCCAGCCAGCGTGGCCGAGGGCGGGCGCATCCTGCTCGACGCCTTTGTCACACTGTTTGCCAAGCGCGGCATCTGGCGCATGATCGCCTTTGCCTTCCTGTTCCGCCTTAGTATCGGCTTTCTTGAAAAGATCGGTCCTTTTTTCATGGTCGATCCGGTTGCCAAGGGCGGGCTGGGCATGTCGAATGAACTGCTCGGCATCATCTACGGCACCTATGGCCTGGCTGCGGTGCTGCTTGGCTCTTTGCTGGGCGGCCTGTACGTGGCGCGGCGCGGGCTGCAAGCGACGCTCTTCGTGCTGTGCTGCGCCGTCAACATCCCGAATATCACCTTCCTCCTAATGAGCATTTACCTGCCGACCAACCTGCTGCTGATCGCCCTGGGCGTGGTGGTGGAAAAATTCTTCTTCGGCTTTGGCGCGGTCGGCTTCATGATCTACCTGATGCAGCAGCTCGCGCCCGGCAAATACTCCACCACGCATTATGCCTTCGGCACCGGCATCATGGGTCTGTGCGGCCTGGTCACCGGCGTCATCAGCGGCTACCTGCAAGAGTCGCTCGGCTACGTCAGCTATTTTGTCTTCGTCATGCTGGCAACCATCCCCTCCTTCCTGGCCGCCTGGTTTGCGCCCTTCCACCATGCTCAGGCAATCGCCCCGGCGCAGGAAGTGTCGGCATGAAGGCCCTGATACTGTCGCTGGCATGCGGCGCGGCGAGCGCGCAAACGGGCGCCATCAAGGTCAACCAGGTGGGTTTTCCCACGCAAGCTGCCAAGGAGGTGGTCGCGCCAGCTAGCCAGGCCAGCACCTTTGAACTGGTCGACGCGGCCAGCGGCAAGCGCGTGTTTGGCGGCAAACTGGGCGCGCCACAGCTGTGGAAGCCATCCATGGAACGCGTCGTGCTGGCCGACTTCTCCGCCTTTGGCACGCCGGGGCGCTACCGCGTCAAGCTGCCCGGTACGGCGCCGTCGGACCCGTTTTCGATCGGCGAAGGTGCCTATCGCGCCCTGAACAGCGCTGCGCTGAAAAGCTATTACTTCAACCGCTCCGGCGTCCAGCTGGAGCGGCGCCACGCAGGGGTGTACGCGCGTGCCGAGGGGCACCGCGACGAGCAGGTACTGGTGCATGCATCGGCAGCGAACGCCAGCCGTCCCGAAGGCACCATCATCGCCAGCGGCAAGGGCTGGTACGACGCCGGCGACTACAACAAGTACATTGCCAGTTCGGGCATCGCCACCTACACGCTGTTGGCCGCCTTTGAACACTTCCCCGCCTACTTCGCCGGGCACGACATCGACATTCCAGAATCGGGCAATGCGCTGCCCGACATTCTCGACGAAGCGCTGTGGAACCTGGAATGGATGCTCTCGATGCAGGACCCGGCCGACGGCGGCGTGTACCACAAGCTGACCAACCTGCGCTTTGACGCCATGGTCATGCCCGCGCAAACGATGAAAGAACCGCGCTACGTGGTGGCCAAGAGCACCGCCGCCACGCTCGACTTTGCCGCGACCATGGCCGTGGCCAGCCGCGTATTCAAGCCGTACCAGGGGCAACTGGCGGCCCGCATGCTGGCGGCGGCGCAAGCGGCATGGACCTGGGCGCAGGCGCATCCCGATCACTACTTCACCAATCCGGCGGGCGTTGTCACCGGCGAATACGGCGACACCAACGTGGCCGACGAACGCGCCTGGGCGGCGGCCGAACTGTACATCACCAGTGGCGAGGACAGCTACTACAGCGCCATGCAGGCGCCCTCGGTGCAGGCCACCGTGCCGGCCTGGGACGACGTGCGGTCCCTGGCCTGGATCTCGCTCGCGCACCACCGCGCGCATCTGACCGGCGCCGCCGACCAGGCGCTAATCGCCACCCGCATCGAGTCGCTGGCAGCCACTTTGCGCGCCCAGTGGCAGACGTCGGCCTACCACGTCGCCATGCAGGAAGCGGACTTCGTCTGGGGCAGCAATGCGGTGGTGCTGAACCAGTCGATGATGCTGCTGCAGGCCTACCGGCTAAGCGGCAATGGCGAGAACCTGAAGGCGGCGCAGGCGGGGCTCGACTATGTTTTGGGGCGCAACGCAACCGGCACCTCATTCGTGACCGGCTTTGGCGCAAGGGCGCCGCTGCATCCGCATCACCGGCCGTCGCAGGCGGACCAGGTGGCCGCTCCCGTGCCAGGCATGCTGACGGGCGGGCCGCAGAACGGTCAGCAGGACAAGGCCGAGTGCAGCACCGCCTACCCGAGCGCGCTGGCGGCGCTGTCGTACCTGGATAATGTGTGCAGCTACGCCAGCAACGAGATCGCCATCAACTGGAACGCGCCGCTGGTGTACGTCACCGCGGCGCTCGACCAACTTACCGGAACCACCATGGAACAACCCGATGCAGCACTGGCCGCCATCGCGCGCCAGGAACAAGCCTTGCAGTTCGACGCCTTTGACAACCGCACCGCGCTGGCGATCGGCCTTGAGATCATTGCCATGGCGCGCAAAAAAAAGCAGTCGGTCGCGGTCAACATCACGCGCAACGGCACGCTGCTCTTCTACCACGGCATGGACGGAACCTCGGCCGACCATCAGGACTGGATCCGGCGCAAGAGCAACCTGGTCAACCGCACCGGTCACAGCTCGATGTATGTTCACGCCGACGTCAAAAACAAGGGCGGCGACATCGACGCCATTGCCACGCTCGATCCGCGCGAGTATGCGGCGCACGGCGGCGCATTCCCGCTCACGGTCAAAGGTGCGGGTGCGGTCGGCACCATCACCGTGTCGGGCTTGCCGGGGCCGCAAGACCACGCGCTGGTGGTGGCCGCGCTCAAGTCGTACCTGAAAATCCGGGGCGAACTGTGAGGCCGATCCGCTGGGGCATCCTGGGCACCGGCGGCATTGCGCGCGCGTTCGCCACCGCGCTGCAGGACACGCCGCACGCTGTGCTGGCCGCGGTCGGCTCGCGCAGCATCGACAGCGCGCGCGCCTTTGGCATGGAGTTCGGCGCGCCGCAAAGTTTCGGCTCGTATGAAGCCTTGTGCGCCGCCCCTGACATCGACATCATCTACATCGGCACGCCCCATCCGCTGCACGCGCGCAATGCGCTGATGGCGCTCGAAGGCGGCAAGGCAGTGCTGTGCGAAAAACCGTTTACCATGAACCTGCGCGAAGCCAGGCAGGTTGTAGCGAGCGCGCGCGCACGCAAGCTGTTCCTGATGGAAGCGATGTGGACCCGCTTCATGCCTGCCCTGGCGGAAGTAAAACGCATCATCGATTCAGGCTTGCTGGGCGTGATCAGCCAGGTGCATGCCGACTTTGGCTTTGCTGGCACGTGCGACCCCGAGCACCGGATCAACAAGCGTGAACTGGGCGGCGGCGCGTTGCTCGACCTGGGCATTTATCCACTCTCGATTTCGCACGCGCTGCTCGGGCCTGTCGTATCCGTGCAGGCGCAGGCGGTATTAAGCGACGGCGGCATCGACCTGACAACCGGCTGGTCGATGAAGCACGCCAGCGGCGCAATGTCGATCTGCAGCTGCTCGCTGCGCGCGCGCACGCCGTGCGAGTTGACGGTATCGGGAACGCTGGGCAGCGTGCGCATGGACGCCATGTTCCACCTGGCCGAGCGCATCACGCTCACGCTTGGCGACGGCATCAAACGCGTGATCGAGACGCCCTACCTGGGCAACGGCTACGTCCACGAAGCGATCGAAGCAGGACGCTGCCTGCGCGCGGGACTGACCGAAAGTCCCCACATGCTGCACGACGACACGCTGGCCCTGATGGGCTTGATGGACACGATCCGCACCCAGATCGGCGTCCACTATCCCGCCGACCAATAACAACACCAGACAAACGGACAAATCTCCAGCGGGGTGGAGATTTTGTGACTGGCGCTTTTTTTGGCCGTCAGCTTGTCAGGTGGTGACGTTCTGGGCCCAGGCCAGGGCCGACAGGTGCGCCTTGTTGACGTCGACCGGGTTGATGTTGACGCTCTTGGCCAGCGAAACGACCAGGTTGGAATTGAGTTCGCACGCCTCGGCCAGCGCCAGATACGGCCCGTACATGCCGCCGCGCGTGAGCAGTGCGCTCACTACTTCGTCAGGCAGCTGGATGGTGTCGAGCACTTCCTTCATCGGCAGCCCAAACAGGCGGTCGAGCAGCGAAAACATCCCGGCCACGAACAGGTTCTCGCCTTCGCCGCGCGGCAGCGCTTTCACGCCCAGCAGCTCGGTCAGGCGACCGCGCACCACGGCCGTTTCCATCAGCACCGGCGAGTAACCGCTGGTGCTGGCCGTGGCCAGTAGCAGCGTCAGCCAGCGGTACATCGGCGCGTAACCCATCATCGCGATGGCCTGGCGCAGCGACTGGATCTCGCGCGTGGCGCCAAAACCGGCCGAGTTAATAAAGCGCAGCATCTTGTACGACAGCGCCGGGTCGCGCTTCAAGACGCTTTCGATCTGCGGGATGTCGGCGTTCTTTTGCACCATCTGCATCAGCTGCAAGATGATGGTCTGGGCCGGGTTCATGCCTTTGACCGGCGCGCCCGGGCGCGGCGTCAGGTGCAGCTTGCCGACAAAGGCGTCCAGGCCGAGCGCGGCGCAGGCATCAAAATCTTCCCAGGTCGCTACCGGACGGCCCACCATGCGCACGCCCGACTGCTTGGCCGCGGCGTGCGTGCGTGCCTGCGCGGCGACGTCGGCGCCGGCGAAGCGTACTTCAATGTAGGAGGCGCTCATGGCCAGGTTGCTGCCCAGGTGGGCCAGGTCGCCGTCGCGAATCGAAATGCCCACGCCGCCCGCGCGCAAGCCCTGTACCGCCGACAGCGTGTCCGGGTCGGCCAGGTCGGACGCCTTCATGGTCAGCACGGTGCGCTCGGGCGGCATGGCGAACAGCGCGTCGGTCGAAAGCATGTTGGGAACCGCGTCGAGAAACAGCACTTTGTCTTTCAGCAGCCAGCCGGTTTCTTCATCGTTGACGTTTTCGGCGACAAAGCCAATCAGCGCTTCGAGGTCGGCGTCGGTCGGCGTGTGGTTCTCCACCTGCTGCCACGACAGTTCGTAGCCGATCACGCGTTGTTTCGGATCGAGCAGCGGTTCGCGAGTGATGAAATTTGTTTCGTGCATTGTAAGAAGTCTTAGTAAAGTCGCTTGATAAAGTCGTTGGGTAAAGTCGCTTGCTGCGTCGCTGCCGGCGTGGCCCGCAAGGCGCCCACGCCGGAAAAATCAGAAGCCCAAACTGTCGAGCAGGTCGTCCACCTGGCCCTGGTTCGATACCACGTCGGCGTTGCCGGTGGCATGGATCTGCGGTCCGTTCATCAAGCCGTTGCCGAAGTCGCGCTTCACTTCGGCCGGCGCGAAATCGACCAGCATCTGCACCAGTTGCTGCTCCAGGTTCTGGGCGATCGTGGTCACCTTGGTGATCACCTGTCCGGTCAAGTCCTGGAAATCCTGGGCCATCATGATGTCCATCAGGTAGGCCTTGGTCTGGACCGCGTCGCTGCGCGATTTTTCCATCGCCGCCACGCTGTGCGCCGCCAGAACGCGCCAGTCGGCCTCGCCCGCCTGCGGATCGTCGAGCAGGGCCTTCCACGATGCCGTCAACGCGCCCGCACTGCTCTCGATACTGTCTTGCAGCGGTCCGGCGGCGTCGGTTGCGTTGAGCACCTTTTGCGCGGCCTGCTCCGACAGCCGGGCCACATAGTCGAGCCGGTCGCGCGCGTCGGGAATCTCGCTGGCCGCCTTTTCAATCAGCTTGTCGAGCCCGAGCCCGCGCAAGCTTTCGTGCAGCGCGCGCGTCATGTGCCCGACGCGGCTCAGGAACTCGTCATGGGTATCCATGCCGACCGGCTGGCCCTCCTGCCGCAAGGAGTGGCCGGGTGCGATCAAGCCCACCTCAGGCTCCGATTTTTTCGAGTTTCTCGAAAATTTTGTTGAGCTTTTCGTCCAGCGTCGCCGCCGTGAACGGCTTGACGACGTAACCGTTCGCGCCTGCCTGGGCCGCGGCGATGATGTTCTCTTTTTTCGCTTCGGCCGTAACCATCAGCACCGGCAACTTGGCTAGCGCGGGATCGGCGCGAATGTTCTGCAACATGGTCAAGCCGTCCATATTGGGCATATTCCAGTCCGAGACGACGAAGTCGAACGTCTCGCTGCGCAGCTTGGCCAGGGCCATGACGCCGTCTTCGGCTTCATCGACGTTGGCATAACCCAATTCTTTCAACAGATTGCGGACAATGCGGCGCATCGTCGAGAAATCGTCAACAACTAAAAAACGCATCTTTGGATCAGCCATGAATTACTCCGTTGATTCTCTTACTGTGGTTATTAACAGACTGCCGCTCGATGGAAGCAGTCTTAAGGATAGCATTTATTGTTGCCCTAAAGCGACCAAACTCCAGCGAAACGCAGGAATACAGTCAAACGCGCAACGCCCGGCTGCCTTGCGTTGCCAGATAGCCAAGCACCATGCCGGGCAAGTCGGTCAGCGCGCCCACTTCGTGAGCCCCGCCAAGCGCAATGGCTTCGCGCGGCATGCCAAACACTACGCACGACGCCTCGTCCTGGGCAAAGTTGTAGGCGCCTGCCGTTTTCATTTCCAGCATGCCGGCCGCGCCATCTTTGCCCATGCCGGTCAGGATCACGCCGACCGCGTTTTTGCCCGCTGCCAGGGCCGCCGAGCGAAACAGCACGTCGACCGAAGGCCGGTGCCGGTTGACCGGCGCGCTCTGTTCAATTTTGGTCACGTAGTTGGCGCCCGAGCGCGCCAGCAGCAGGTGCGAATGGCCGGGCGCGATAAAGGCGTGGCCGGGCAGGATGCGCTCGTCGCCGAGCGCCTCGCGCACGCTGATTTTGCACAGCGAATCGAGCCGGCGCGCGAACGAGGTGGTGAACCCTTCGGGCATGTGCTGGGCGATCAGGATGCCCGGACAGTCCGACGGCATCTGCATCAAAAATTCGCGGATCGCTTCCGTGCCGCCGGTCGAGGCGCCGATGATGATCAGCTTTTCCGACGACGTGAGCGGGTTGCGCAGCGCCGGCAGGGCCGGCGGCGGCGCGGCGGCGCCCAGCACGCGCGGCTTGATGCGGGCCTTGGCGGCAGCGCGGATCTTGTCCGCTATGAGCTCGGTATATTCGCGCATCCCGCTCTGGATCGAAATCTTGGGCTTGGTGACAAAGTCGACCGCGCCCAGTTCCAAGGCGCGCATCGTGATTTCGGAGCCGCGCTCGGTGAGCGAAGAGACCATCACCACCGGCATCGGGCGCAGCCGCATCAGCTTTTCAAGGAAGTCCAGCCCGTCCATCTTGGGCATTTCGACGTCGAGCGTGAGCACGTCGGGGTTGGTCTGCTTGATCAGTTCGCGCGCCACCAGCGGATCGGGCGCCACGCCCACCACTTCCATATCGCTCTGGCTCGAGATGATCTCGCTCATGACGCTGCGGATCAGCGCAGAATCGTCGACAATCACTACCCGGATTTTCTTCATTGCACTCTTTCAGTCAAAACAGGTCGATCTCGCCGCCCACGGGCTGCACCTTGAGCCGGCTGGCGTAATCGAGCTCGCGCCGCGCCAGTGTGTCGTTATGGGTTTGCATCAGCTTTTTGACCAGCACCTTGCCCGTGCGGGGAAAAAAATACACCTTGCGCGGATAGACGTCGTTCAAGTCTTCGGCCATGACGCGGATTTTCTCGGTCTTCAAGTAGTTCATGACAAAGGCGGCGTTGCGCTCGCCCACATTGATGGCCGTGAAGCCGCGCAGCACGGCGCCGCCGCCGAACACTTTCGCTTCCATGTTTTCGCGCCGCGCACCGGCTTTCAGCAGGTCGTTGATCAGCACTTCCATGGCGTAGGTCCCGTAACGCATCGAGGCCGACACCGGGCTGTTGGCGTCGCTGCCGCCGCCGTCGGGCAGCATGAAGTGGTTCATGCCGCCAAGGCCGGTGACGCGGTCGCGGATGCAGGCGGCCACGCAGGAGCCGAGCACCGTCACGATCAGCATGTCCTTGGGCGTGTAGTAGTACTCGCCCGGTAAAATCTTGGCGGCGTCGCAGCCGAACGTCCGGTCGTAATAGACGTTGGTCGCGAATTGTTCTCTGTTATCGTTGGCCATGGTTGGTTCTCATAGTACTGCGCTGCGCGCTGCTCATTTCGCCGCACGGCGTTCATCGAGTTCATAGACAGTCTTGCCGCGCAGTTTGAGCGACTCGGACACGTACAAAAAATTCTCGGAGTGGCCGGCGAACAGCAAGCCGTTCGGTTTCATCAGCGGCACAAAGCGCGCCAGGATCTTGCGCTGGGTGGCTTTGTCAAAATAAATCATCACGTTGCGGCAAAAGATGACGTCGAACTGGCCCGAGAGCGGCCACTTGTCCGACAGCAGATTGAGCTGCTTGAAGCTGATCAGCTGGCGCAGTTCCGAGCGCACCCGCACCATGCCTTCCTGCTCCCCTTTGCCGCGCTGGAAAAAACGCTTGGCGCGCTCGCCTGCCATCTTGTCGATGCGGTCGATCCCGTACACGCCGTTCGCGCCCGTCGCCAGCACGTTGGTGTCGATGTCGGTGGCGATAATCTGGACAGGCGGCGTGAGCGTATTGAACGCCTCGCAGGCGGTCATCGCGATCGAATATGGTTCCTCCCCGGTGGAGGCGGCCGAGCACCAGATCGTGATGGGCTGCTCGCGCAGCTTGAGCAAGTGTTCGGCCAGCAGTGGAAAGTGGTGCGCCTCGCGAAAGAACGAGGTCAGGTTGGTCGTCAAGGCATTGGTGAACGACTCCCACTCCTCGCCCAGGCGGCCCGCTTCCAGGTCGTCGAGGTAGCGGCCAAACGAGACAATGCCGGTGGCGCGCAGGCGCCGCGCCAGGCGGCTGTACACCATTTCCTGCTTGCTGTCGGCCAGCGAGATGCCGGCGCGCTGGTAAATGAGCGTGCGCACACGCTCGAAATCAGCGCCCGTAAAATTGAATTCTTTGACCGTATCCGACTTCAAAATTCTTCCCAATCCTCAGTGGTGGCAGCGGCGATTTTTTTGGGCTTGGCGGCCGGCGGGGGCACATGCGCCTGCACGGCGGGACGCGCGCGCGGGGCCGCAGTTCCAGTCTCAATCGCAGTCCCAGTCGCACTCGCAGTCGCAGTCGCACTGACCCTGCGCGGTGCGCGCGCGCCAGCCGGCGCCGTCTGGCTGTCGCCACCGAGCTTGAAGATGCCAACCGCCGCGGCCAGTTGTTGCGCCTGCTCCTGCATGCTCTCGGCCGCCGCTGCCGCTTGTTCGACCAGCGCCGCATTTTGCTGCGTCATTTCGTCCATCTGGGTGATCGCCTGGTTCACTTCTTCGATGCCGTTGCTCTGCTCCTGGGTGGCGGCGGTGATTTCACCCATGATGTCGGCCACCTGCTTGATCGAGGTGACGATCAATTCCATGGTCTGGCCGGCCTGGTCGACCAGTTTGCTGCCGGCGTCGACCTTGTCGACCGAGTCGCCGATCAGCGACTTGATTTCCTTGGCCGCTCCGGCCGAGCGCTGGGCCAGGTTGCGCACTTCAGCGGCCACCACCGCAAAACCGCGCCCTTGTTCGCCCGCGCGCGCCGCTTCGACCGCCGCGTTCAGCGCCAGGATGTTGGTCTGGAAGGCGATGCCGTCGATGACGCCGATGATGTCGACGATCTTGCGCGAGCTGTCCTTGATCGAGCCCATGGTGTCGACCACTTGCGCCACCACCGAGCCGCCCGTCAGCGCGACCGACGATGCCGACACCGCCAATTGGTTGGCCTGGCGCGCATTGTCGGCGTTTTGCTTGACGGTGCTGGTCAGCTCTTCCATCGAACTGGCGGTTTCTTCCAGCGAGCTCGCCTGCGACTCGGTGCGCGCGGACAGATCGGCGTTGCCGGCCGCGATTTGTTGCGAGGCGACGGTGATGGTCTCGGTCCCGGAGCGGACCTCGCCCACGGTGCGCGACAAGCTGTCGATCATGTCATGCAGTGCCTGCAGCAGTTCGCTCGTTTCATCCTGGCCTTCGACCTTCACGCGCACGGTCAGTTCGCCAGCGGCGACCTTTTTGGCGATCGACACGGCGCCATGCAGGGGCGCCACAATGCTGCGCGTGATGAACAGCGCCAGCAGCGCGCCCAGCGCCAGCGTGGCCGCGCCGATCACGTACAGCATGGTTTTCAATCGGGTGTCGTCGCCAACCGACTTGTCGAGCATGACCTTGGCGGCGGCCTGCTGCATCTCGACTAACTTGTTGAGTAGCGTGAGCGTCTGGCCGTTGAGCGGGTCGATGCGCGCCGCGATCACCTTGGCCGCGCCTTCGCTGTTAAAGGCGAGCACCTGGCCGATGGCTTCCTTGAAAGCTGCTTCCAGTTCCTTGTCGGCGGCGGCGATGTCGGCGATGATTTTTTTCTCGCCCTCGTCCAGGTTCGAACCTTGCAGCCGGGCGCGCGCGTCGTCATAGCGCTTGCTCTGCGCCTTGACCTTTTCCTGCTCTTTTTGCATCAAGGGGACATCGGACTGCAGGCCGATGTTGCGCATTGCGATACCCGTCTCGAGCATCGCGCTTTTCATGGTTGCGACCTGCACGCTTTTGGCATTGGCCGCCGCCAGCCCATCCATCAGCGCGGCCTTGTTGCCGGCGTTAAGGACGTTCGTCAGCACCACCATCGCCACCAAAACCAGCAGGATGCTGCCAAATCCAACAGACAGGCGGGTACCAATCTTAAAGTCGCGCAAATTCATGTCGGTCTCCTCGGGGTGCGGCTTTTTTTAGCTTCAGGCGGCGATTTTGTCGATCAGGCCCATTTCGCCCGAGGACATCAGCTTGTCGATGTCGATCAGGATCAGCATACGCTCATCGACCGTTCCCAGTCCCACCAGGTAGTCTGAATTGAACGCCGTTCCCATTTCCGGCGCCGGCTTGATCTGGTCGGGCGTGAGCGTGGTCACGTCCGAGACGCTGTCAACCACCATGCCCATGATGCGCCCGCCGATATTGAGGATGATGACCACGGTGAACTGGTCATACACGGGCGTGCCGAGCTTGAACTTGATGCGCATGTCGACCACGGGGATGATGATGCCGCGCAGGTTGATCACGCCCTTGATAAATTCGGGCGCATTGGCAATCCGGGTGACGGCTTCATAGCCGCGAATTTCCTGCACCTTCAAGATGTCGATGCCGTATTCCTCGGAGCCGAGTGTAAAGGCCAGAAATTCGCTGCCTGCGCCGTCCTTGCCGTCGCTCGGCTTGGACATGGATGAAGAGATGGACATGATGGAATCCTAATGGTGAAAATAATGGTGAAAAGCGCGTGTTCGCTATGAAAAAATGGTGTCGTCGGCCAGCTGGCGCGACGAGCGCATCAGGGCCGACACATCGAGGATCAGCGATACGCCGCCGTCGCCCAGGATGGTGGCGCCGGAAATGCCCGTCACCTTGCGGTAGTTCGATTCGAGATTCTTGACCACGACCTGCTGCTGGCCGACCAGGTCGTCGACGAACAGCCCGGCCTTGCGCCCGTCCGCCTCCAGGATCACGACAATGCCTTCGCACGGATCGGTAAATCGGGGCACGATGTCGAACATCTGGTGCAGCGGGATCAAGGGCAGGTAGTCGCCGCGCACCTTGATCACGCGCCCGCTGCCGGAGATTTCCTTGACGTCTTCCGGGGCCGGCTGCAGCGACTCGACCACGAAGCCAAGCGGCAGGATGTAGACTTCTTCGCCGCAGCGAATCGACATGCCATCCAAAATGGCGAGCGTGAGCGGCAGCGAAATCGAGATCGTGGTGCCGAAACCCTTGGCCGAACGGATATCGACCGTGCCGCCCATGGCGGTGATGTTGCGCTTGACGACATCCATGCCCACGCCGCGTCCCGAGACGTCGGTGACCGCTTCGGCGGTGGAAAAGCCGGGCGCGAAAATGAGCTGCCATACTTCGCTGTCGGTCATGCTCTCGCTTACCGGCAGGCCGCTTTCCAGCGCCTTTTGCAAGATCCGGTCGCGATTCAAGCCGCCGCCGTCGTCCGACACTTCGATGACGATGTTGCCGCCCTGGTGGCCGGCCGACAGGAACAGACGCCCCGCTTCGGTCTTGCCGGCGGCCATGCGCGCTTCCGGCATTTCAATGCCGTGATCGATACTGTTGCGCACCAGGTGGGTGAGCGGATCGACGATGCGCTCGATCAGCCCCTTGTCAAGTTCGGTGGCCGCGCCGTGGGTGATGAAGTCCACCTTCTTGCCCAGCTTGGCGGCCAGGTCGCGCACCATGCGCGGAAAGCGCGAGAACACAAAGTCCATCGGCATCATCCTGATCGACATGACCGCTTCCTGCAGGTCGCGCGTGTTGCGCGTGAGCTGGGAGACGCTGCCGAGCAAGCGCTCGTGGACCATGGGATCGAGGTTTTCGCTGCGCTGCTCGATCATGGCCTGGGTGATCACCAGTTCGCCGATCAAGTTGATCAACTGGTCGACCTTTTCAATCGAGACCCGGATCGAGGACGATTCGGCGGCGGCTTTGTCATCTTTTTTGCCACCTTTTTTCTCAAGCGACTCCGTCACTTCCAGCGCTTCGATGCGCGCGGCCTGCGGCGCGGCCTTGCGCGCCGCCACGGGCGTGTCGGTGATGCCGGCCGCGGCGCGGATCATCTCAATCGGCTGGAAAAAGCCATAGCCGCGCTCTTCGTCGGTCTGGGCCAGGGCCGTCTGCGGCGCCGCTTCGTCGACCGGGTCGAAAAAACCGTAGCCCTGCGCGTTTTCGACCTTGGCGCGCGCCTTGTCTTCAATGGCGCGCTGCTCGCTCGTCAAGGCCGGCGCCTCGAACATTTTCAGGTCATCCGGATCGAGCACGAACGAACAGATCGCCACGATGTCGTCGAGCGACTCGTGGGTGGTCACAACGAGCGCGTAACGCTCCCCGCCCAGCGGCACCACCGATACGCTGCCCAGCAAACCCAGTTCGGCCGCCAGCGCATCCACGTCGCGCTGCGGCACCACGGGCAGCTCGATGCGAAAGCGCCGCCCGCCCGGGCCGGCCTTGATCTTGGTCTCGGCCCGCGCGAAGGAAGGCGCGCTCGGCGCGGCCAGCGGTGGCGCATCTTGCGAGAGCTCTTGCAGCATCATGCGCACGTTGGCCACCGCATCCTGGTCAACCGGCGTATGCAGGCGGTGGCCGTCGAGCTGCATCTTGAGGATATCCTTGGCCGCCAAAAAGGCGTCCACGTGTTCGGACGTGAGCGCCATTTCGCCTTTGCGAATGCGGTCGAGCAGCGACTCGAGGATGTGGGTCACCTCGGTCATGTCGTTCAGACCGAACGTGGACGAGCCGCCCTTGACCGAATGGGCCGTGCGGAAAATGGCGTTCAAGTCTTCGGCGTCCGGCGCGGCAATGTCGACAGCCAGCAGCAGGCGCTCCATTTCAGCCAGCAGTTCTTCGGCCTCGTCAAAAAAGACCTGGAAAAACTGGCTTATGTCGATCGTCATGGTGAAGCTCCATCCGTTTCGCGGTACATCATTGCGGTACTCCCAACGCGGGCCTGTGGCCGGTCAGCCGATCACTTTCTTGACCACTTCGATCAAGCGCTGCGGGTCGAACGGCTTGACCAGCCAGCCGTTGGCGCCCGCCGCCCTGCCCTTTTGCTTCATCTCGTCGGAAGACTCGGTGGTGAGCATCAGGATCGGCGTCTTTTCGTACGTCGGCAGGCCGCGCAGCAGTTTGATCAGGGTCAGGCCGTCCATGCGCGGCATGTTCTGGTCGGTCAGCACCAGGTCCACGCTTTGCAGCTTTGCCTTTTCCAGGCCATCCTGGCCGTCGACCGCTTCCACCACCAGGTAGCCGGCCGCCTTCAGGCTGAAGGCCACCATCTGGCGCAATGAACTGGAATCGTCGACTGCGAGTATTGTTTTAGCCATCTTTGCTCCTGCTGTGTAAATCCGGGCACATGCCCTTGTTGTCGTTGAGAGTAGACCGAAGCTGCCAGGTGCCGAGGCGCTAGAACAGTTCGATGTCGCCACTTTCCAAGTGCTGCTGATTGACTGCTTTTCTTAACACGCTGCGCAGCTCGAGCGACTGGATCGCCAGGGCCATGCTCACTTTGCCAAGCAGTTCGACGATTTCTTCGCTGCCGCTCTCGGGCGCCACCACCGCGCCATGCGCGCCCAGCGTACCGAGAAAATCGCGCAGGCCGCCCACGCGCTTGATGGTGCGCTCGATCAGCTGGCTGGTCATGTCCTGGAACTGCATGCTGGTGATTGCCATGTTGACGTGCTCGCCAACCTCGCCCGACATGCCGCCAAGGCGCGCGCTTTCGTCGGCGCTTGGCGTGCCGCCCGCCAGCAGCAGGTCAATCGTGTCCTGGCGCGAACCGACCGCGTTGTGGATCGCCATGAAGCTGCCGGTCAGCTTGTCGATCGCTTCCTCGAGCAGCAGGCCGGTCTGGATCAGGTCCGTCTCGACTTCGGTCAAGTGCCGTCTGCCGTGGTCGGAAACGCCGGTAAGCAGGCGCTTGACATGCGAACCCAAGATCTTTTTTCTTGCCATTCAACTTCTCCAGTGTCCAGACCGCGCATTAATGCGCGGGTGTCTTTGCTGCCGTAATCGGCGGCGCCAGCGTGGCTGCCGCTTCAGGCTTGGAAACCACCTCCGGCTCGGGTACCTCGATCGACGAGGCGCCGTCGCGCATCACCGCTTCTTCGGTCCTCTTGTTCATGACGATGATGCTGATGCGCCGGTTGATCGCATTAAAAGGGTCTTTCGCGTCCAGGTGGGCGGCCGAGGCCAGGCCCACCACGCGCAAGATCTTGGCGTCGCTCATGCCGCCCAACACCAGTTCGCGGCGCGAGGCGTTGGCGCGGTCAGACGACAGTTCCCAGTTGCTGTAGCCGGTGTCGCTCATGTAGGGCGTTGAATCGGTGTGGCCCGACAGGCCGATCCGGTTCGGCACTTCATTGAGCACCATGCCGATCACATGCAAGATCTCGGCCGTGTAAGGCTGCACGCGCGCGCTGGCCAGCGCGAACATCGGACGATTTTGCTCGTCGACGATCTGGATCCGCAAGCCTTCGCTGGTGATGTCGAGCAGCAGCTGCTTCTGGTACTTTTTCAGCAGCGGGTTCGCTTCGATGGTGGCCTCAATCTTGGCCTTGAGCGACTTGAGGCGCTTCGATTCTTCGGCCACCAGCACCGCCTTGGCCGCTTTCAGGTCATAGGTTTTTTTCTCAGGCGCCGTCTCGCCTTTTTTTACCTGGCCGTTCTGGCGCGTCAAGTCCGTGCCGCCGCCCTTGATCACCGACGAACTGTCGCCGCTGCCCGAGCCGCCCGCCATGGCCACCTTGAGCGGGGTGCCGAAGTATTCGGAAATGCCGTTCAGGTCGCCCTTGCTGGTCGAGCCCAGCAGCCACATCAGCAGGAAGAAGGCCATCATGGCGGTCACGAAGTCCGCGTACGCAATTTTCCACGCGCCGCCATGGTGGCCGCCGGCGGTTTTCTTGATGCGTTTGACGATTATCGGTCGCAAGCCGTCATCGGCCATAGGTGCTCCGGCAGGTAAGCATCGTGCGTTTAAAAAGCGGGTGCATCATGCGTTTACTTGGTCTTCGACTTCTTGATGTGCTCTTCCAGTTCCGAAAACGTCGGGCGCTCGGTCGAGTACAGCACCTTGCGGCCAAATTCCACCGCCAGCGCGGGCGCGTAGCCATTCAGGCTGGCCAGCAGCGTCACTTTCACGCACTGGAACATCTTGGTCGACTCTTCGAGCTTTTGTTCGAGCAGGCTGGCCAGCGGACCCACAAAACCGTAGGCCAGCAAAATACCTAGGAAGGTGCCCACCAGCGCCTTGGCGATCAGGATGCCCAGTTCGGCCGGCGGAATGCCCACCGACTCCATCGTGTGCACCACGCCCATCACGGCCGCCACAATGCCGAACGCCGGCAAGCCGTCACCGAGCTTGGCGATCACGTGGCCCGGTACCGCGCCTTCGTGGTGGTGGGTCTCGATTTCGTTGTCCATCAGGTTTTCGATCTGGAACGCGTCCATGTTCCCGGACACCATCAGGCGCAGATAATCGGTCATGAATTCGACGATATGATGGTCCGACAGCACGCCCGGATACTTGGAAAACAGCGGGCTTTCTTCGGGCTTGTCGATATCGCCTTCGATCGACATCAAGCCTTCCTTGCGCACCTTGGACAGGACGTCGAACAGCAGCGACATCATCTCCATGTACAAATCTTTGGTATGGCGCGAACCCTTGAACAATGACGGAATCGCCTTCATGGTCGCCTTGATCGATTTGCCGTTATTGCCGACAAAAAAAGCGCCCAGCGCGGCGCCGCCGATCATCACCAGTTCGAGCGGCTGGAACAGCGACGCCAGGTGACCGCCGCTGGCGGCAAAGCCGCCAAACACCGAGGCGCACACGATGATGTATCCGATAATGACTAACAAAGCGTGCTGGCTCCCATGGTCGAAAAAGCATGCGTAACGTCAAGGCAAGAACATCACACGCATGCTGCATATTTAATTTACATACGGAACTACAATAGCCTGCAAATGCTTGCCGAGCAAGGGAAAACGCCCTGTTTGTCGCCTAAAAGTGCCAGACATAAAGCGACGGTCCGCGCCCTGTGGGCACAATGTCAAGATCGGGTGCTCTTTCCGTTATCAAGAATTCATAGCTCAGCAAAATCGCGCCGGAACGCATCTCGCGCGCCGCCTTTTTGTAGAGCGCGCTCATGGCCGCCGGCGACAGGTAAGCGAAGACAGCGTCGTAGTGGGCAAAGTTGAGTTGTTCATAATCGCCGCGCAAAAAACGCGCGCCGCTGTTGGCCATTTTTGCGCGCAGGCGGCTCACCAGCCACGGCAATGGCGCAAGTTCAATGCCCTCGCATTGCGCATGCGGGCGGCGCTTCGCAAGCTCAAGCACCAGGCCGCCCAGGCCACTGCCGATGTCGATCACGCGCAGCGGACGCTCAAGCGGCAGCAGGCGCGCGACCTCGTCCCACACGCGCCGGCCGGACGGGTAATACGGGACCTGGGTGCGAAAGGTGGACCAGTACAGGGCGAGCAAAAACAGGAAGCCGGCCAGGAACACGCGTGGCGAAATGGCCAGCAACTGCCCTTGCAGCAGCGCGAGGGGAAACAGCAGTTCGATGGCGAGCCACCAGGGGGCGAGTTTGCGCCACCAGGTGAGCAGGCTGGCGAACACACCCTGGATCAGGGCGACGGCGGCGTAACCGGGGGCCAGGCCGGCGCGCGCAAAAAAGTAGACGCAGACCAGCGTGAGGGGAAATGCGGCGCATTGCAGCACCAGCGCCTGCACGGCGGGGGCGCGCCAGACGCGGCCCAGGGCAAGGCTCACACCCGGCCCTCGAAATGGCGGTGTGACGCGGCCGAACCGCCAATCACGAATTATCAAGCGCCGCCGCAGCGGCAGCGTCCCTGGATTTTTTGGTCTTGCCCGCGCGCGAAGGCATGTGGCACAGCCCGCACAGATAATCCTGGTTCAAGTCCATGCAATTGACCACGAACTTGCCATGGCATTTTTTGCATGGCGCCATGGCCAGCATTTTGCTGTGAAAAAAACGCACCAGCGTCCAGGCGCGCGTGAGCGAGAGCAAGGGCTCTTCGCCCGGCTCCGGCGGCATTTGTTCGAGGTACAGTTTGTAGGCCTTCATCACCGCTTCAATCCCCGTCGCACCGGCATGGTCGACCAGGAACTTGTGAATGTTGATGAACAGCGAAGAATGAATATTTGGCTGCCAGGTCAGGAACCAGTCGGTTGAAAACGGCAGCATGCCCTTGGGCGGCGAGACGCCCTTGAGTTCCTTGTACAGCTTGAGCAAGCGCTCGCGCGACAGCGATACTTCCGTTTCGAGCAACTGGAGCCGGGCGCCAAGCTGGATCAGTTCGATTGCAAGCTGGATTTCGTGCGCCTCGGTGACAACGCTTTTCTTGCTCATGTCTGCGGCTCCAGCAATCCTTGCTTACGCAATCTCTTCGACTGCCTGGCCCGCCATCAGGATGGCGGCGTGCGACTGGGCCAGTACACGGTCTTTGTTGTAATTGGTCAGCATGGAAAGAATAGCACTATCGTCAAAGCGGAAGCGCGCGAGCATCATGTTGCCGCCGGCCAGTTTCAGGATCTGGGCGTTGCTCATACTCTCGATCAGGTCGGCAATGTCGGCGGCGATGCCGAGGCGAAAAATCGCGGTCACCTTATCAGCACGAATCATCTGCTGAGCGAGCATCAGGTAGCTCAGGTTTGCATCACGAATTTCAGCCATCATGTCGTTCGCTGTCATGTCCATCTCCTTGTATTGCGTTAACTCGTTGCGTTAGTTCGGCGCCGGTACGTATTGCCGATGAGATACATTCTGACTGTGCGGAAACTATTCAGGAATAGGTCAGCGGCTGTATTTTGCGTCGGAGAATGACGAGATAGACCCGTAAGAGTTTGTCTTACAAACCCTGCCGGATCATTGTCGCGCCCCTATGGTAACAGGGGGCAATGAGAGGTGATTTACTGTAGAACTTGCTACAACTTGGCGACACTATTCATGTCGTCTTGTACCGGTAACGTCAAACTTTTTGAAAACTTTAGGCTTTTTTTGAATTTTTTTCCGCAACCCATTTCTGCCTGTCTGACTCGGTAACGGCGTCACTTTCCGGAACTTGAGGATTTTTTCGAAAATACTTTAAATAATTTTCAAGAAAGCCATGCCACGCCAAAACTAGCGCAATATTAGCATAAAAACCACCGAAGTCTTTATCGGCCGCTTCACGATTCTTGTTAAACTGCTGTCCTCACCTCAAATGTTTGAGGCTTAAAGTACTTTCAAGGTGCCCGAATGATCCGTAACGACTGCCTGGCCCTCGACGCCGGGGACGCCCTCGCGCCGCTGCGCGAACTGTTCGCCCTGCCCGAGGGCGTCATCTACCTCGATGGCAACTCGCTGGGCGCCCGGCCCAAAGCCGCTCTCGCCCGCGCGCAGGACGTCATCGCGCGCGAATGGGGCATGGACTTGATCGGCAGCTGGAACACGGCCGGCTGGTTCGACCTGCCCAAACGCCTGGGCGACCGCCTGGCGCCGCTGATTGGCGCGCGCGCCGGCGAAGTGGTAGTCAACGACACCACCTCGCTCAACCTGTTCAAGGCGCTGGCCGCCGCGCTCCGGATGCAGGCCGGCGGCCCCCACGCCGCGCGGCGCGTATTGGTCACCGAGCGCAGCAACTTCCCGACCGATATCTATATGGCGCAGGGCCTGACCAGCTGGCTCGATCGCGGCTACGAGGTCCGGCTGGTCGATTCGGTGGACGAACTATCGGCCGCCATCGACGCCGATACCGCCGTCGTGATGCTCACCCACGTCAACTACCGCACCGGCTACCAGCACGACATGGCCGCCTTGTCGGCGCATGCCCACGCCATGGGCGCGCTGATCGTGTGGGACCTGGCCCATTCCGCCGGCGCGGTGCCGCTCGACTTGCACGCGGACGGCGCTGACCTGGCGGTGGGCTGCACCTACAAGTACTTGAATGGCGGCCCCGGCGCGCCAGCCTTTATCTGGGTGCCGCAGCATCACCAGGCAGCCTTTGCCCAGCCGCTCTCGGGTTGGTGGGGTCACGCCAGTCCGTTTGCGATGTCGCCCCAGTTCGAGCCGGTTGACGGCATCGGGCGCGCGCTGTGCGGCACCCAGCCGATCGTCTCGCTGAGCATGGTCGAATGCGGCCTCGACGTGTTCGAGCGGACCGGCATGCAGGCCATTCGCGCCAAGTCGCTGGCGCTGACCGATCTGTTCATCGCGCTGGTGGAACAGCGCTGCGCCGCCCACCCTTTGGTCCTGGAGTCCCCGCGCGAGCATGCGCGCCGCGGCAGCCAGGTCAGCTTCGCCCACCCGCATGGCTACGCAGTGATGCAGGCACTGATCGCGCGCGGCGTGATTGGCGACTACCGCGAGCCGGCCATCATGCGCTTCGGCTTCACGCCACTGTATACCAGCTTCGCCGATGTCTGGGATGCAGTCGACATCCTCAGCCAGATCCTCGACGCTCAAGATTACGATGTCGCCGCCCGCCGCGGCGCGGTTACCTAAGGAACCGATATGTCCAATGAAGAAGGCAAATGCCCCGCCGGCGCCAGCTGGCACGGCGCCAAGATGGATTTCAGCGAAGCGATGAGCTATGGCGACTACCTGGGGCTCGAACAGATCCTCAATGCCCAGCATCCGCGCTCGCCCAATCACAATGAAATGCTGTTCATCATCCAGCACCAGACCAGCGAGTTGTGGCTCAAGCTGATGCTGCACGAAATGCAGGCCGTGCGCACCAACTTGCGCGCGAACGAACTGGCGCCGGCGTTCAAGATGCTCGCGCGCGTGGCGCGCATCATGGACCAGCTGGTGCATGCATGGGATGTGCTGGCGACGATGACGCCGCCCGAATACACGGCCATTCGCCCGTTCCTGGGCGCTTCGTCGGGCTTTCAGTCGTACCAGTACCGCGAACTCGAATTCATCTTGGGGAACAAGAATGCGTCGCTGCTGTCCGTGCTCGACACGGCGCCCGACGCACATGCGATCCTCGCGCGCGAACTGCATGCGCCGTCGGTGTACGACGAAGCGGTGCTGCTGCTCGCGCGCAGCGGCTTTCACATCGCGCCCGAGCGGCTCAATGCCGACTGGACGCTGCCCACCGCGCATGACGACAGCGTCAAGGCGGCGTGGCTGGACGTGTACCAGGACCCTTCCCGGCACTGGGCGCTCTATGAGCTGGCCGAAAAACTGGTCGACCTGGAGACGGCATTCCGGTTCTGGCGCTTCCGACACGTGACGACGGTCGAGCGCATTATCGGCTTTAAAACGGGAACCGGTGGTACCGCGGGGGTGAGCTATTTGCGCAAAATGCTCGATGTGGTGCTGTTTCCCGAACTGTTCTCGCTGCGCACGGCGCTTTAATAGGATCTTTTAGTATCTCCTTCACAACACGGCGGCCATGAAATATTAATCAAAAAGAAATTTTAACGGCCAGATAGGGGTAAAATCCTGTTTTGTTTCCCATCCTGCCCGTGCAAAGAGTCCCCATGAAACGTTTCGTAGAACCGGCCAAGGCCGTCATTGTCACTGTCGGGGGTGCGGTCAATGACGCGTCCGACCTGCTCAAGCAGGACGGCGAACTCAAACGGGGGATGGGGCTGGTCAGCGGCGTGGTCGCCCTCAGCCTGGGCATGTTGTGCCTGATGGGCGTACTGGCGTTTCACTTCCCGCAGTACCTGACCACGCCCGAGCTGCGGCGCAACTACAATCCGGACATCATTCGCCACATCATGTTCGCCGCCCTCGTCATCGCCGGTTCGATCAGCCTGCTCAACGTCCTGTTCCGGCGCCACCGCGGCCTGAACGCGATTGCCCTCCTATTCGTGGTTGCCTGCCTGGCGCTGGGCGGCTCGCACGTGCCGGTGGCGGACTTTCCGGACAATACCCCGTACATCGGCCTGGACTGGTTCATTCTCGACCTGCTCGGCTCCACCGTGATTTTCGCGGCCATTGAAAAGATGTTCCCTCTGTACAAAGGCCAGATGCTGTTTCGCAAGGAATGGCAGACCGACCTGGTCCACTTTGCGGTGAACCACTTCATTGTGGGCCTGGCGCTGCTGACGGTGAATTTTGCGATCCACCGGCTGTTTGGCTGGCTTGCCAACGATAGCGTGCGCGCGGCGGTGCAGTCGCTGCACTTTGTGCCGCAGCTGCTGCTGGCCATCCTCGCTGCCGACTTGGTGCAGTACTGGACGCACCGCTCGTATCACGAGATTCCTTTCTTGTGGCGCTTCCACGCGGTGCACCATTCGGCCAAGACCATGGACTGGCTGGCCGGCTCGCGCCAGCATTTGCTCGAACTGATCGTCACGCGCGTGGGCGTGCTGGGAATTTTGTATGTGCTGGGCTTTGAAAAGCATGTAATGGACATGTATATCGTGGTGGTCGGCTTCCAGGCCGTGTTCAACCACGCCAACGTGCATTTGCCGTGGGGGCCAGTCAAGTACGTCATCGTCACGCCCGATTTTCACCACTGGCACCACTCGTCGGACGATGTCGCGATCGACCGCAATTACGCCGCCCACTTCGCCTTTATCGATCACCTGTTCGGCACCGCGATCAAGGGCCAGACCGGCTTTCCCGAAAAGTACGGCGTGCAGGGCGACTACATGCCCGATGGTTTCCTCAGGCAGTTGATGTTTCCGTTCCGCAAGCAAAAGTAGGCTGGCGAACTTTGGCTTTAGAATGAAGCCAATTACACCAGCCGGGAGACGCAATGGATTGCAACGTGTTGACGCTGGCGGGCCTGTGGAATTCGGGACCGCATCATTGGCAGACGCTGTGGGAACACAAGCATCCGGAGTGGGTGCGCGTGGCGCACCGCGACTGGAATAGTCCCGATTGCCATGAGTGGGTGGCCGAACTGGACGCAGCGATTGCCGCCTGTGACGGGCCGCCGCTGCTGGTGGCGCACAGCCTGGGGACGATGCTGGTGGCACAGTGGGCGCGGTCCGGTTCCGAACTGAAGATCGCGGGGGCGTTCCTGGTGGCGCCCAGCGATGTTGAGGCGCCGTCGTATCCGGTCGAGGCGAACGGCTTTGCGCCGGTGCCGATGGACAGGCTGCCGTTTCCCAGCGTGGTGCTGGCCAGTAGCGATGATCCGTTTCTCCAGATTGAACGGGCGCACTCGTTTGCCCAGGCGTGGGGGAGCAGGTTTGTCGAGATTGGGCCGGCAAGGCATGTGAATGGCGATGCGGGGTATGGGGAGTGGCCGCAGGGGGAAACGCTGCTGGAAGAGTTTTGTAGGGACTTGGGGAAATAGTCGATCCAGGACCAGTTAGCTCTTCTGGCATCGCGAAATCGCATTTGGCCACTCGAAAGCCTTGACAACGGATCGGGCGGTAGGTCGGATTGCGCTTACGCTTATCCGACCTACGCACTACGCTCGTGACGAGCGTTACCCCTACTGCGAAAGCTACGTGCGCGAGGACGATGAGGGTTTCCGCAAAATGTAGGCGAAAAAAAGCCGTTCAGCTTTCACTGAACGGCTTTTTGCTTGACGCAGTGCTTACTTGGTTGTCGACGCCAGCAGCATCTCATTCAAGCGCTTCACGAACGTGGCCGGATCGCTCAGCGAACCGCCCTCGGCCAGCAGCGCCTGGTCGAACAGGATATGCGCCCAGTCGGCAAACTGCGTGCTCTCGGCGCCTTCATACTTCAGGCGCGTCACCAGCGGGTGATTTGGATTGATCTCCAAAATCGGCTTGGACTCCGGTGCATTCTGACCCGCAGCCTTGAGCATGCGCAGCAGGTTCCCCGACAGCTCGTTTTCGTCCGCCACCAGGCACGCCGGCGAATCGGTCAGGCGGAACGTCACGCGCACGTCCTTGGCCTTCTCGCCCAGCGCCGCCTTCATGCGCTCGACCAGGTCCTTGTACGCGCCTTCGGTTTCCTCGTGCTCCTTTTTCTCGGCTTCGTCTTCCAGGCCGCCCAGATCCAGGCCGCCCTTGGCCACCGACACCAGCTCCTTGCCTTCGAACTCGGTCAGGAACGACAGCATCCATTCGTCCACGCGGTCCGTCATCAACAGCACTTCGACGCCCTTCTTGCGGAAGATCTCGAGGTGCGGGCTGTTCTTGGCCGCCGTATAACTGTCGCCGGCCGCGTAATACACCTTCTCCTGGCCTTCTTTCATGCGCGCGATGTAGTCGGTCAGCGATGTATTCTGCTCGTCGCTTTCGTTGGCCGTGGAAGCAAAACGCAGCAGCTTGGCGATGCGGTCCTTGTTGCCGGCGTCCTCGCCAATGCCTTCTTTGAGGACCTGGCCGAATTCCTTCCAGAACGTGCTGTATTTGTCCTTCTTTTCCTGCTCGTCGGCGTTGGCCAATTCTTCGAGCATGCCCAGCACGCGCTTGGTGGAACCCTCGCGGATCACCTTGACGTCGCGCGACTCCTGCAAGATTTCGCGCGAAACGTTCAGCGGCAGGTCGTTCGAGTCGATCACGCCCTTGATGAAGCGCAGGTAGGCCGGCATCAACTGCTCGGCGTCGTCCATGATGAAGACGCGCTTGACGTACAGCTTGATGCCGCCGCGCTTGTTGCGGTCCCATAGGTCGAACGGCGCGTGCGCAGGCACGTACAGCAGCTGCGTGTATTCGCTGCGCCCTTCAACGCGGTTGTGCGTGAGCGTCAGCGGGGCCTGGAAGTCGTGCGAGACGTGCTTGTAGAACTCGTCGTACTGCTCGGGCGTGATGTCAGCCTTGTTGCGGGCCCACAGCGCGCTGGCCTGGTTCACCGTTTCGAATTCATCCTTCAGGACCGATTCGTTTTTCTCGGCGTCCCACTCGTCCTTTTGCATCAGGATCGGCAGCGAGATATGGTCGGAATACTTGCGGATGACCGATTTGAGCTTCCAGCCGGAGAGCAGTTCCTCTTCGCCCGCACGCAGGTGCAAAATCACGTCGGTGCCGCGGCCGACCTTCTCGATCGCTTCGACGCTGTAGTCGCCCTCGCCGGCCGACTCCCAACGCACGCCTTCGGCCGCTTCTACGCCGGCGCGGCGCGTTTCGACCGTGATCTTGTCGGCCACGATAAAGCCGGAATAAAAGCCCACGCCGAACTGGCCGATCAGCGCTGCGTCAGCCTGCTGGTCGCCCGACAGTTTGCCGAAAAACTCCTTGGTGCCGGACTTGGCGATCGTGCCCAGGTGCGAAATGACGTCGTCCCGGCTCATGCCGATGCCATTGTCGGAAATGGTGACGGTTTTGGCTTCCTTGTCGAAGGTGACCTTGATTTTCAGTTCATGGTCGCTTCCGTACAGGGCGTCATTGTTGATCGCCTCGAAGCGCAGCTTGTCGGCCGCGTCGGACGCGTTCGAAATGAGCTCGCGCAGGAAAATCTCCTTGTTCGAGTACAGGGAGTGAATCATCAGTTGCAGCAACTGCTTTACTTCAGCTTGAAATCCAAGGGTTTCTTTTTCGGCGACAGCCATTTTTAGTCCTCGTTTGAGACGGGTTGAACGGATTAAACGGATATGCGGCGCCTTTCGGCGATTTCAAGAGTCAATTTGCAAAGTACGGTTGACGTTTTCAGCATTTCCCGGTACCTTGCACTCGTTTTCCATTTTCGGAGCCCAACATGGGTACTTGTTCGAGTGATAGTTGCAGCCAGAGCCTGTCTGGCCCCGCCTCGGCAAGATAACGCAGTTTACTGTCGTCGTCTTGCTTCCGGCAGATGATGGCAAGTGGAACCGAACCTCGGTTCGTCTACTTCCCCACGTTTTTTACACCGCGCCGCAAGGCGGCCGCTTTGCCCGCTTGCGCCATGTGCGTCCAGGCGCCGGCAGGCGCGCCCGCACGATGCCGCGCGCGTCCCTGTTGGAGAATGACGATGAACGATGTGATCACCCCCACCACAACGGCAAGCGCAGCTGGCGCATCCTGGCTTGACAAACTCGGCCCTGGCCTGATCACCGGCGCCGCCGACGACGACCCGAGCGGCATTGCCACCTATTCGCAGGCGGGCGCGCAGTTCGGCCTCACGATGCTGTGGACCGTCCTGTTCACCTATCCCTTGATGGTAGGCATTCAGCTAGTCAGTGCCCAGATCGGCCGCGTCAGCGGAAAAGGCTTGGCCGGCAACATTCGCGAGCATTTTTCGCCGGCGCTGGTGTATGCCGTCGTGTCGCTGCTGCTCGTGGCCAACACCGTCAACATCGCCGCCGACGTATCAGCGATGGGCGAGGCGGCCACCCTCATCGTGGGCGGCTCGTCGCGCTGGTACGCGGCGCTGTTTGGCACCATTTCCCTGCTGCTGCAGGTGTTCATTCCATATCACAGCTATGTGCGCATCCTGAAGTGGCTCACGCTCGCGCTGCTCGCTTATGTTGCTACGGTTTTCACCGTCAACGTGCCCTGGTTTGCCGTGGCAGGCGCCACGTTCATGCCGCACATTGAATGGACGCCTGCCTACATCACGACGATGGTCGCCGTCTTCGGCACGACCATCAGCCCCTATCTGTTTTTCTGGCAAGCATCGCAGGAAGTCGAGGAGCAGCAAGCCTGCCCGCTCAGCGCCCCCTTGCGCGAGGCGCCACACCAGGCACAGGCGCACTTTCACCGGATCAAGGTCGACACGGTCATCGGCATGGGGTTTTCCAACCTGGTCGCCTTTTGCATCATCCTCACTGCCGCGGTCACCTTGCATATGCACGGCATCGACACGATCGACACCTCGGCCCAGGCAGCGGCGGCGCTGCGCCCGCTCGCTGGCGAGTTTGCGTTTGCCATGTTCAGCGCCGGCATTATTGGCACCGGACTGCTGGCGGTGCCGGTACTGGCCGGCTCGGCCGCGTATGCCATGGCGGGCGCCTTTGGCTGGCGCAAAGGACTAGGGAAAAAGGCATCCCAAGCCAAGCGCTTCTACGGCATCATTGCCGTGTCGACCTTGGTGGGTATCGCACTCGGTTTTACGGGGCTCGATCCGATCAAGGCGCTGTACTGGAGCGCCGTCATCAATGGCGTCATCTCGGTGCCGATCATGGCCGTGATGATGCTCATGGCCGGCCGCAGCGCGATCATGGGGCAATTCGTGGTCAGAGGACGGCTCAGAGGGTTGGGCTGGAGCGCCACCGCGATCATGGCGCTCGCTGTCCTGTCAATGTTCGTCATGATGGCGCTCTGAGCGAGGCGGTACAGGATTAAATCAGGTACCATCGGCGACATGGACGCCCATCGCACGCTTGAATTCTGGTTCGACTTCGGCAGCAACTACAGCTACCTTGCCATGCTGCGCGTGGAGGCGCTCGCCGCGCAGCGCGATGTTCGCGTGGTGCTCAAGCCCTTCTTGCTCGGCCCGATCTTCAAGTCGTTTGGATGGGAAAGCTCACCCTTTGTTCTGCAGGCCAAAAAGGGCGCGTACACGTGGCGCGACATGGAACGCCAGTGCGCAAAATACGGCCTGCCCTGGAACAAGCCGAGCGTGTTCCCACGCCGCGCGCTGCTGCCGATGCGCGTGGCGATCGCCGCTGAGGGCCAACCGTGGCTCGGCCAATTTTGCAGGCGGATCATGCATGCCAACTTTGTCGACGACCGCGAGATTGATGACGCGGCGACGGTGACCGAGGTGCTGGCAGCGCTGCAGCTCGCGCCCGATGCATGGATTACCCTGGCGCAGGAGGATGCGACCAAGGCTGCGTTGCGGGCGCAATCGACCAAAGCGGCGGCGCGCGGCATCTTTGGCGCGCCGACTTTTTTTGTTGGCGATGAAATGTTTTGGGGTAATGACCGGCTGGAGGATGCGCTGGAATATGCGCGGGGCCGGCGGCGTTTTGCGCCGATAGCACCGGCTCCAGATTAACGGCCGCAAGTCCCATAGGCACATCGCCAGCCCTGTGCCCCGCTGCTACCGCGAACAGTAAATCATTTCGCCAGTTCACGCTCCAGAAACGCCCACGCATCCGGCTCCTGCATAGTCGCCACATTTAGGCGCATCCGGTGACTAGGCAACTGGCTCGGCGAAAACAAACTCCCCGGCGCGAGCAACAGGCCCTCCCCCATCGCTCGCTCGGCCAGCACATTGGTATTCCTGCCGGCATCGACCCACACGAACATCCCCGCCGGCGGCGCCACATCGACCTTCAGGCCCACGCGCTCCATCTGGCGCACCGTCTTGGCGCGTACCGCGTCGAGCTTGCCCCGCACCCGGTCCACGTGCTTGCGGTACAGCCCTTCCGACAAAATCTTGTACACCACGCGCTCGCCGATGTCGCTGGTGGTGAGCGTGGCGAGCATCTTGCGGTCGCACAGCCGCTGCGCCCATTCGGGCGAGGTGGCGATGAAGCCAACGCGCAAATTGGCCGCCAAGGACTTGGAAAAGCCGCCCAGATAAATTACGCGCTGCAGCTGGTCAAGCGCGGCCAGCCTGGTGGCCGGCTGCACGGCGGACCCCGGATGCAGGTCGCAATAGATATCATCCTCGACGATGGTAAAGCCGTGCTCCTCGGCCAGGCGCAGCACCTGGAATGCCTTGGCCGCCGACAGCGAGGTCGAGGTCGGGTTATGCAGCACCGAGTTGATCACGTACAGCTTGGGCTTGTGAATGGCAGCCAGCCGCGCCAGCTGCGCAATGTCAGGCCCATCGGCCAGGCGCGCGATGCCAATCACTTTCGCGCCCAGCGCGGCAAAAGACCCGAACATCAAAAACCAGGCCGGGTCGTCGACAAAGATGGTGTCCCCGGGGCGCGTGAATTCGCGCGCCACCAGGTCCAGCGCCTGCGTCACGCCGACGGTAGTGACGATCTGCTCGGGAGCAGCCTCAATCTCGAACTCGGCCAGTTTCAGCTGCAGTTGCTGGCGCAGCGGCAGAAAGCCTTGCGGCGCGCCGTAATTGAGCAAGGCGTTCGCGCTCTGGCGCGTGATCGAGCGCAGCGCATTGGCGATCAGCGGACCATCAAGCCATTCAACCGGCAGCACGCCCGAACCGGGCACCTTTTGCAGCGGCGCCTGCCGGAACATATTTCGGATCAACCAGACGACATCGAGCGGCTTGGCCTCGTGTTCGCGGGGATCGGCCGCCGCAGCGGCAGGGCCGGAGCGTTCGCCCGTATTGAGCGGCGAGCGCTCACGGACAAAAAAACCGGCGCCGCGGCGCGATTCCACATAACCCTTGGCCACCAGCTTGTCGTAACTGGCCACCACGGTAAATGCCGACACCCCGTGCGCGGCGGCGAACGCGCGGATCGAGGGCATGCGCGCGCCGCTGCGCAGCAGCTTGTCGTCGATGCGGGCGGCAACGGCGCGCACAATCTGGTCGATCAGCGACTCGCCGCCATCGCGCGCAAGGGGCGCTAGCAAAGGAAAACTTGTATTGGTCATGGCACCATTACAGTATATGAAATTATATGGAAAAGTGTATTGGTACTGTACTTGTTTTTTCGTCTAGGATACACCTATCGCCCACCTGACGAAAGCCGAATATGTATCAGCCCTCCCTTGCCGAACTTGACGTTGCCGCCGCCATCGTTTATCGCGCCATGCCGGCCACGCCCCAGTACTCGTGGCCGCAACTGAACCAGGCGCTGGGGGCAGAAGCCTGGGTCAAGCACGAAAATCACACGCCGCTGGGCGCTTTTAAAACGCGCGGCGGCCTGGTCTACATGGAGCGGCTCAGGGACCGCCTGCCCGAGCTGCGCGGCGTACTGGCCGCCACCCGCGGCAACCACGGCCAGTCGGTCGCTTTTGCGGCGCAGCGCCACGGCTTGCAGGCAAAGATTTTTGTCCCGTTCGGCAACAGCGTCGAGAAAAACGCCGCCATGCGCGCGCTCGGCGCGCAGTTGACGGAAGTAGGCGACGACTTCCAGGCGTGCCGCGAACACGCTGCGCGCGTAGCCGAAACCGAAGGCCTGCACATGGTGCCATCCTGGCACCCGGACCTGGTGGCTGGCGTTGCCAGCGGCTATCTGGAATTGTTCCGGGCCCAGAGCGACCTCGATGTGCTGCTGGTTCCCATCGGCCAAGGTTCGGGCATCTGCGCAGCAATCGCCGCGCGCAATGCGCTCGGCGTCAAGACGCGCATCGTCGGCGTCGTCTCCAGCCATGCGCCCACCTACCAGTTGTCGTTTCGCGCCGGGCGCGCCGTTCCCGCGCCCGTGACGACCAAGGTGGCCGACGGCCTGGCCTGCCGTCAGCCTGACGAAGGCTCACTTGCCGCCATCTTCGAGTACGTCGACGACGTCCTGGCCGTGACGGACGATGAAGTCGCGCACGCCATGCGCCTGTACTACCGCGCCACCCACAACCTGGCCGAAGGCGCGGGCGCCGCAGCGCTGGCAGCGGCCCTGCAGCACAAGGATAGCGCGCTCATCAAAGGGCGCAAGGTGGGCTTGCCGCTCACGGGCGGCAATGTTGACGCTGACTTGTTCCGCCAGATATTGCAGGGGCCGTGATGCGCGCGGCTCCTGGCAGCTTATCTGGCGCCGTCACCGGCGGCCTGTCCGATGAAACGGCCGGCATGCTGCTTGGCCTGGTTGGCGTGGCCATGTTCGGCCTGACCTTTCCTGCGACCCGGCTCGCCGTGGCCGAACTGCCGCCGGAATTCGTGGCGCTGGGCCGCGCCGTCGCTGCGGCCGTGCTGGCGCTCATCTGGCTGCTATGCAAGCGCCTGCCCTTCCCGCCGCGCTGCGCGCTGCTGCCGCTGGCCGGCGTGGCGGGCGGCTGCATCATCGGCTTTCCGTGGCTGACCTCGATCGCCCTGCAAACCCTGCCGGCGTCGCACGGCGCGGTACTGGTCGGCATCCTGCCGCTGGCAACGGCCGCTTTCTCGGCCCTGCGCGGCAATGAGCGACCGTCGCCCGGGTTCTGGGCAATGGCGCTGGCGGGTTCCGCGCTCGTCATCGGCTTTGCCCTGCACCAGAGCGGCGGCACGTTCCACCGGGCCGACCTGTTGATGTTCGCAGCCGTGATCCTGGCTGCCATCGGTTACACCGAAGGCGCGCGCCTGTCGCAGAGCATGGGCGGAGCGCAAGTGATCAGTTGGGCGCTGGTGTTGTCAGCGCCCTTGATCGCCCCGCTGCTGGTGGCGCTGTGCTGGCCGCATGCCGCCATCATCGCGCAGGCCGGGCCCAAGGCGTGGCTGGGATTTGCCTACGTGGCCGCGTTTTCAATGTATATCGGCTTCTTTTTCTGGTATGGCGGCATGGCGCGCGGCGGCATTGCGCGCGTCGGCCAGGTGCAGCTGGTGCAGCCCTTCATCACGCTGGCCGGCGCCTGGCTGATTTTGGACGAACCGCTGGCGCCGTCCAATTTCCTGTTCGCCGCCGCCGTCATCACGGTGGTGGCCGCCGGCAGGAAAATGCAGGTAAAACGCTGATTAAACGATAGTTGATGTCGCAATTGCGATGGGAATGCCCCGCAGAGCGACGTACAATACCGGCTTGCCTACCCACCAAGATGAGAAACCCATGTCTGTCTACGAAAAGCTCAAAGCACTCAACATCACCCTGAAAGCGCCTGCGGCACCGGTGGCCGCCTACGTGATGCATGTACAAACCGGCAACCTGGTGTTTTTGTCGGGGCACCTGGCGCGCACCGCCGACGGCGCCGTCATCGTTGGCCAGCTGGGCAAGGACGTCAGCGTCGAGCAAGGCCAGCAGGCAACGCGCCAGATCGCCATCGACTTGATCGGCACCTTGCAGGAAGCCTGCGGCGGCGACCTGAACCGGGTCACCCGCATCGTCAAGCTGACCAGCCTGGTCAATTCGACGTCGGCGTTTACCGACCATCACCTGGTCACCAATGGCGCCTCGGCGCTGTTTGGCGAGGTTTTTGGCGAGGCCGGCAAGCATGCGCGCGCCGCCTTCGGCGTGGCGCAAATTCCCCTGGGCGCCTGCGCCGAGATCGACATGGTTGTAGAAATAGCGTAGTTTTTTCTCCGAATCCGGACGGCCTTACCCAGGCCAGTCCCTTCCCGTGCGCTTACAAAGCGTGCTCTATAATGGCCTGATATGTGTATGCGACGCGGCCCCTTTCTTCTGTGAGACCAGCATGAAAATTGAAAATCCAAATCCGATCGACTGGCGTTTTTCGGAGCGCGCAAGCCAGCTGCAAAGCTCGTTCATCCGCGAAATCCTGAAGATCACCCAGCGCCCCGAGATCATCTCGTTTGCCGGCGGCCTGCCGTCGCCTGCCACCTTCCCGGTCGAGCAGATGAAGGCCGCCTTCGACAAGGTCTTGACCGAAAACGGCAAAGTGGCCCTGCAATACGGCCCGACCGACGGTTATCCGCTGCTGCGCGAATGGATTGCCAATTCCCTGTCCACGGACAGCTGCAAGATCAAGCCGGAACAGGTATTGATGACGTCCGGCTCGCAGCAGGCGCTCGACCTGCTGGGCAAGGTGCTGATCGACGAAGGCAGCCGCGTGCTGGTTGAAACGCCGAGCTACCTGGGCGCGCTGCAAGCGTTTTCGGTCTACCGTCCCGAATTCAAATCGGTGGCCACCGACGACCACGGCCTGGTGCCGTCGTCGATCGACCCGGTCGCCGACGGCGCGCGCATGCTGTACGCGCTGCCGAACTTCCAGAACCCGACCGGGCGCAGCCTGTCGATCGAGCGCCGCGTGGAGCTGGTCGAAACGTGCGCCCGCCTGGGCATTCCGCTGATCGAAGACGATCCGTACGGCGCGCTAAGCTACAAGGGCGAGCCTTTCCCCAAGATGCTGAACATGAATCCGGACGGCGTCATCTACATGGGTTCGTTCTCGAAGGTGCTCACGCCGGGCATCCGCCTGGGTTACGTGGTCGCGCCGCTGCCGCTGGTACGCCGTCTGGAGCTGGCCAAGCAGGCCGCCGACCTGCACACCGCGCAGCTGACCCAGATGGTGGTGTATGAAGTGATCAAGGATGGCTTCCTCGACCAGCACATTCCAAAAATTCGCACGCTGTACGCGAACCAGTGCCAGGCCATGCTCGACGCGCTGACCGAGTGCTTCCCGTCCAGCGTCACCTGGACCAAGCCGGAAGGCGGCATGTTCATCTGGGTAACGCTGCCAAAGCACATCGACGCCATGAAGCTGCTGGACCAGGCGATCGCGGCCAAGGTGGCCTTCGTGCCGGGCGCGCCTTTCTACGCCAACGAACCGGAAACGAACACGCTGCGCCTGTCGTTCGTGACGGTGCCGCCGGAGCGGATCCGTGAAGGCGTGGCCGTGCTGGGCAAGCTGATCGCCGCGCAACTGTAAGGGAGGGCCGACATCGTCCTCGCACGCGAGGGCGATGTCGGTCGAGATGGATTGAGGTGCATCGAGGTGCAATTATGCAACTGAAATAATTGTCACTTTCCGGCAAGTTATAGTACTGTTGTATTGATAAAGCGCAACACACTTCAAGTGTTGCCAAAAACAATACCAACAGGAGCCGATGTGAGATTGAACCGCGCGTTGCAGCCATGCCTTGCCATGCTGCTGATCCTGCAAGCCTTCAGCGCCAGCGCGCAAGCCACCGACGAAGAAGAGCTCGCCCTCGTCTACGGCGACACCAGCAACGTCACCATCGCCACCGGCAGTGAGCAATCGCTGCGGCGCGCGCCGGCCGTGGCCTCGGTCGTCACCGCGCAAGACATCGCCGCCATGGGCGCGACCGACCTGGACCATATCCTGGAGACGATCGCCGGCATCCATATCAGCCGCTCGCCCAACCAATATTCCCCCCTGTATATGGTGCGCGGCATCTACAGCGCCTACCTGTCGCAAGTATTGGTGCTGCAAAATGGCATTCCCGTCACGTCCGCCTACCTGAACAACAAGGGCAACGTCTGGGGCGGCTATCCGGTGGAACACATCGCGCGCATTGAAGTGCTGCGCGGGCCCGGCTCGGCGCTGTACGGCTCGGACGCCTTTGCCGGCGTCATCAATATCATCACCAAGGGCCCGGCCGACACCCGCGGCACCGAAGTGGGCATGCGCGTGGGCAGCTTTGCCACGCGCGACGCCTGGGTCCAGCACGGCGGCAAGCTCGGCCCTGCGAGCGTGGCCGTGTACCTGCGCGCCGGGCGCACCCACGGTTTTCGCAGCATCATCGACGCCGACGCCCAGAGCCGCAACGACGCCATCTTCGGCACCCGCGCTTCGCTGGCCGGTGGGCCGGTCAATGTCGGCAACGACGCCATCGACGGCAACCTTGACATCAGCGTCGACAAGTGGCGTTTTCGGGCCGGCTACAAGGGCCGCGACAATGTCGGCACCGGCGCCGGCATCGCCAACGCGCTGGACCCGGTGGGCAAGTCGAAAAGCGAACGCGTCACGGGCGACCTGTCCTGGACTGACGCGAACCTGGGCGAAGGATGGAGCGCAGGCGCCATGCTCGCCGGCATGACTTACAAGCAGACCACGCCGGTCGACTACCAGCTTTTCCCGCCCGGCCTGCGCTTTCCCACCGGATTGTTTCCGAACGGCATGCTGGGCGGCCCGGATTTTTCCGAAAGGCAGTTGCGCGCCTCGGCCTTTGCCGCGTACGCCGGCTGGCGCGGGCATAACGTGCGCGGTGGCATCGGCCATGACGACCTGAACCTGTACGACACGCATGAAACGCGCAATTTCAACTACACGGCGGGCGGGGTGCCGGTCCCGCTGTCGCAAACAATCGACTTTTCCAGCACCAATCCCTTTCTGTTTCCCCAGCGCCGGCAGGTCGATTACGCTTACGTGCAGGATGAATGGACGTTCGCGCCCGACTGGACCGTTACCGCCGGCGTGCGCCATGATCACTACTCCGACTTTGGCGGCACCACCAATCCGCGCGGGGCGCTGGTGTGGGACGCGTCGTACAACCTGACCGTCAAGCTGATGTACGGGCGCGCTTTCAGGGCGCCGGCCTTCATTGAAAGCTACGGCGTGGCCAACCCTGTCATTCGCGGCAATCCGAACCTGAAGCCGGAAACGAACCACACGCTCGAAGCGGCGATTTCCTGGCAGGTGCGCGCCGACACCCAGCTGAACCTGACCATTTACCGCTACGCGATGAGCAATATCATCCGCACGGTGCCCAACGCAACGCCCAACACGGGCGCCACGTACCGCAACACGGGCGACCAGGACGGCAACGGCATGGAACTCGAATCGCAGATCAAGGTCGGCAAGGACCTGCGCGTGACGGGCAATTACAGCTGGCAGCGCTCGATTGACAAGGCCACCGGCCAAAACGCGGGCTATGCGCCGCGCCATCATGCATACGGGCGCGCCGACTGGCAGTTTGCGCGCGCATACCTGGTCAGCGCGCAGCTCAATGTGGTGCGAGGACGAGCGCGTGCGCCGGGGGATGTGCGCAAGCCGGTGGCCGACTATGCCACGCTTGACTTGACCTTGCACAGCGAGCGTGGACGGGGGAAATGGGATGTTACGGCGGCGCTTCGCAATGCCCTGAACGCCGACGTACGTGAGCCGAGTCCGGCCCCGGGACTGCAATTGCCGCACGATCTGCCGATGGCGCCGCGGGCTTTGTCGTTGCAGGGGTCGTATTGGATGTAGGGCGAAGGTTGGCATGACCGCCAGGACCGGCAGCTATAGCACAGCAACCACATCGTCCTCGCGCACGCGGCTGTTGCAGAAGGGACGACGGTGCCGCAGCACTACATCGTCCTCGCACACGCGGGGACCCATAGAACCGACGAGTCATGTTTACCTTGAATCGAACCGATTACTATAACGCGTTGATTCGTAATCAAACTGTTGGCGCCCGTACTATGGGTCCCCGCTTTCGCGAGAACGATGTTGATGCGTTACTGGTTAGATCAACAGCGCTGCCTTTGACGACGGGCGGCAGTGGACGGTTTTACAGCCCCCTCCCCCTACACCTGCTTCGGATACCCCGTAATCTGCGCAATCTGCGCATACATCGGCTGCAGCCGCGCGTACATCTTGCGGTACACGCGATGATACAGCTGGTCGTACATCCGCTGGTTTTCCGGGATCGGATGGAACACCTTCCCCACCCTGGTCATCGCCTTGATCGCACTGGCAAAGTCCGGATACAAGCCTAGTCCCACCGCCGCATCGATCGCCGCGCCCAGTCCGGACGTCTCGTACAAATGCGGCCTGGCCGTCGGCAACCCAAAAATATCGGCGGTCAGCTGCATCGCCGCGTCGCTCTGCGATCCGCCGCCCGACACGCGCAGCTCGGTGATTTTCACGCCGCTGCGCTTTTCAATGCGCTCCTTGCCTTCGCGTAGCGCATACGCCAGCCCTTCCAGGATCGCGCGGTACACGTGCGCGCGCGTGTGCACGTCGCCAAAGCCGATGATCGCCCCCTTCGCCTCCGGTCCCGGCACCCTGATTCCCGGCGTCCAGTATGGCTGCAGCATCAGCCCCATCGACCCGGCCGGCACCGCATTGACCAGTTCATCGAACAGTGCTTCGGGCGCGATATCTTGTTCCAGCGCGCGCGCCCGTTCCAGGTGCCCGAACTGCTCCTTGAACCAGTTGACCATCCAGTAGCCGCGAAAAATCTGCACCTCGGTGCTGTACGCGTGCGCAATGGCGGCCGGATACGGCGGAATGAAGGGCGTCACTTCCACGTAGCGCGTGGTGGTGGTGTTGATGGTGGCCGTGGTGCCGTAGCTCAGGCACCCGATGTGCGGCTCCTGGCAGCCGGCGCCAATCACTTCGCAAGCCTTGTCGGCCGCCGCCGCCAGCAGCGGCGTGCCCTCCAGAATGCCGCACGCCGCAGCGGCCGCCGCGTCGATCTTGCCAATCACCGTGCCCGGCGTCACCAGCTCGGGCAGCATCTGCGGCGTGATGGCCAGCGCCTGCCACTTCCAGTCGCGCTTTGCGGCCCAGCGCTGCTTCTTGTAGTCGAACGGCAGATAGGCCACTTGCGAGCCGATCGAATCGGCAAAGCGCCCGCACAACTTGTAATTGAGGTAGCCCGACAGCAGCAGGAACTTGTCGGTGCGCGCCCAGATGTCCGGCTGGTGCGCCTTGATCCAGTTAATCTCGGCCTCGCCGCGAAAAAAATCCACCGTGGCCTTGACGCGCGCCAGCCGGAACGCTGCGTCCCACCATGCGCCGATCGGCGGCACACTGTCGGTGCGGCGCTGGTCAAGCCAGGTGATGGCCGGGCGCAGCGGCTTGCCGTCTTTGTCCAGGTTGACCATGGTGCCGCGCTGCGCCGTCACGGCCACGCCCTGCACGCTGGTCTTGTCTGCGCCGTCCTGTGCCCAGAGGCCCTGGCAGGCTTCGCACACGGCCTGCCAGTAGCCGTCGACGTCATGCTCGGCCCAGCCGGGCTGCTGCGAAAAATACGGTTCAAGGTGCACCTGCGACTTGGCCACAATATTGCCGTTCAGGTCGAACAACAGCGCGCGCACGCTCTGCGTGCCGTTGTCGATGGCGAGGATGGTTTTAACGGTCATGTCGGCAAGCTGTAGTTAGCGTTCCATAATGCCAGATACGCGGCCTGGCTTGTCTCCCATTGCGCGTCGGTCCACGCCAGCTCCGGCTGGCAGATTGCGCGAATGCGCGCCAGATGCTCCACGCCGCCGCCGCGCAGCTGCAGGCCAAGGCGGGTGCGGCGCAGCAGCAGGTCTTCAAGCCGCAGCACCGCTTCGCAGCGCGCCGCCCAGCGCAACTCGGCCCACAGGGTCTGGGTGCCGGGGATCAATTCCAGTTCGCCGGGCGCTGCCGCCGCCAGCAGCGCAGGGGCGGTGGCGCCGTAGCGTCCTTCAATGCGCTGGCGCTGCGCGCCGCGCAGGCGCATGCCAAGCCGGACGCGATCTGCAAAAATCGGCAGCGGCTTGAGCTGGTCGTGCCAGCCTGGCAGCAGCGGCTTTGCATGCTTTAATGCGTCGAGGGCGATCACGCGAAACGTGGTCAGCTTGCCGCCGGTGACGGTCAGCAGGCCCGCGTCGACCCAAACAGCATGGTCGCGCCCTTCCTTGGACGGATCGGCCTGGCCGCTGTCGATCACGGGGCGTACGCCGGCGTAGGTGGCGAGAATATCGGCCTCGTTCAAGCCCTGCTGCGGAAACTGCGTCTCCAGCGCCAGCATCAGGTAGTCGACTTCGGCGCGCGTGATCGCCGCTTCCGTATTGAGCGACGCGGCGTGATCGACATCGGTGGTGCCCACCAGCGTTACGCCTTCCCACGGAAACGCGAATACCGGGCGCGCGTCGGCCGGATGCATCAGGCTGACCGCCTGCGCCAGCGGCAAGCGCCAGGCCGGCAGCACCAGGTGGCTGCCGCGCAGCGGGCGTATCTTTGGTGTGGCGCCGGTTTGCCCGCGCAGACCATCGGCCCAGGCGCCGGTGGCGTTGATCACCAGGCGCGCGCTGACATCGCACTCGCCGCCGCCCACGGCGTCATGCAGGCGGGCACCGGTGACTTTGCCTGCACTGCGCAGCAGCGACTGCGCGGCCAGGTAATTGACGGCCACGCCGCCGTGGCTTTGCGCCTCCTGCAGCACGCGCAGCACCAAACGCGCGTCGTCGGTCTTGGCGTCGGTGTAGCACATGCCGCCCGCAAGGTCGATGCGGCCCACGTTCGGCACCATCATCAAAAATTCGGTGCTGTCGACATAATGGCGCTCGCGCTTGCCCGACAGCAGGTCATAAATGGCCAGGCCCAGCAAGAACATCTTGCGGCCCGGTTTGCCGCCCACATAGTCACCAAAAGCGAAGCTCTGGCTTTCCACCAGCCCGCCCGCTTCGCGCAGCAAGGCGTCGCGCTCGCGCACCGATTCGCGCGTCAGGCCCAGGCGCCCTTCCTTCAGGTAGCGCAGGCCGCCGTGCACCAGTTTCGACGAGCGGCTCGACGTGCCCCAGGCAAAGTCGCGCTGCTCGACCAGCAGCGCCTTCAGGCCGCGGCGCGACGCTTCGAGCAGGATGCCGGCGCCAGTGATGCCACCGCCGATGATCAGCAAATCCCACTCGCGTTCGGCCAGCGCCAGCGCCGGCAGGGAGCTGCGCCAGCCGGCCTGCCACGGCGCGTTCATGCTGCCACCAGTTTGCCGGGATTCATCCGGCACTCCGGGTCAAAGTGGCGAAACAGCGCCTGCATGGCGCCGATGCCGAGCGCGCCTTTTTCGGCAATCAGATAGGGCGCATGGTCGGTACCGACGCCGTGCTGGTGGCTGATGGTGCCGCCATTAACAACGATCGCTTCGGACACGGCGCTCTTGAGCGCGCGCCAGCGCGCCAGGTCGCCCTCGTACGTGCCGGAGAGGCGATACACAAAGGTGCTGTAGACGCTGGCACCCTGCGCGTATACGTGGGACAGGTGCGTGTAGGCGTGCACCCGTTCCCCGCGCGTGGCCAGTGCTTCGGTCGCCGCCTCTTCGATGGCGTGCATCATGGGCGTGACGCCCGGCCAGTCGACGGCGGTTTCCACGGTGTCGATCGCGTAGCCGTGCTGCCATGCCGTATTGCGCAGGTAGACATTGCGAAAGCGGTTCTGCTTCCACTTCTCGCCCATCTTGCGCCCCACGTGCACGCCGCCCTGCTTGCGCGCCAGCGCCAGCGCGCCCTTGAGTGCCGCCTTGGCCGCAGCTTTGCCGCCGCTGGCGCCGATCATCAGCATGCACTTGCCTTCGCCGCAGCCGCGCCAACCCAGGTAAGTTTCGAGCGCGCCGATCAGGCGCTTGTGCCCGGCCAAGGTCAGCATGGTCGTCGTCTCCGCGCCGTTCGACAGGCGCAGCATCGACAGTGGCAGTCTGGCTTGCGCGATCGTGCGCGTGGCCAGGGCCGCCGCTTCCCAGCTGGGGAAGAACACCGCATGAAAAGCTTCATGCTCGGGCAACCTGGTGATGCGCACAGCCGCTTCGGTCAGGATGCCCAGGCGCCCTTCGGAGCCGAGCACCATCTCGCGCAGGTCGGTGCCGGCGGCGGACGCGGGAAAGGTCGGCAGGTCCAGCCGCCCGGCCGGCGACTCGACGCGCCCGCCCGCAAACAGCTGCTCGATGCGGCCATAACGCAGCGACTGCTGGCCGGACGAACGCGTGACAACCCAGCCGCCCAGCGTCGAATACTCGAACGACTGCGGAAAGTGGCCGAGCGTAAAACCATGCGCGCGCAGCTGCGCTTCGAGGTCCGGACCGAACACGCCCGCCTCGAACGTGGCCAGCTGCGCTTCGATGTCGAGATTGAGCATGGCGCGCATGCGCGTCATGCTGATGGTCAGGACCGGCATGGCGCCGCCCGGTACCGTGATATGGCCGGCCACGCTGGTGGCGCCGCCGCAGGCAATCACCATGGCGCCGTTGGCGGCGGCAAAGTCGAGCAGCTCGCGCACCTGGTCGCCGCTCTCCGGAAAAGCCACGCCGTCGGGCGCGGTGTCGATGCGCCCATGGCGCATGCGCAGCCAGTCCGGCAGGCTTTGCCCAAGTGCGTGCGCCACGCGCACCGGCGGCGAAATGTCGACCAGCGGGTGCCACGGCAAGCGCGTCGGCGCCAGCTGGTCGCAGGCCTGGCGCAGCGTGGCATCGGTCATCTTGCCACCCGGTCCCAGCCGCTCATGTAAAAATGCCAGCGCGTCCCCGCCCAGCGCAAAATCAATGGCGTCGTCGCCCCATCCGTTCCACCGTTTCATCGAATTTTCCCGTTATACTTGTCTAGGCCAGTTTCCATGGCTGGCAGAGTAACGCCGGGCCGCCATTTTGTATTGCGCTTTTATGACAACACTCTTGTTCAAACATGCCAGCGGTTCGCACTGACACGCGCCGCGTCACGGGTTCCTATCTCCAGCCGCTGCTGGAGGCGGCGCAGGCGCGTGGCGTGAGCGCGCGCCAGCTCGCGCTCGCGGCCAACATGCCGGCCGACGCGCTCGGCCCTCTGCCCGACTCGCTGGCCGCCGACGATTACGTGCGCCTGCTGGCGGTGGGCGCGCAACTGGCGGACGATCCCCATTTTGGCCTGCATGTGGGCGAGCGCGTCAAACTGGGCACCTACAGTGTGTATGGGCTGATCCTGTTGTCGTGCAAGGACTTCGGCCAGGTTTTTCAGCAAACCATGCGCTACGAACAGCTGGCGCATGACCTGGGCGGATCCAAGCTGGCGCTGGACGGCGCGCAGGCGCAGTACCAATGGATCAGCAACTACCCGTCGGCCAGCCGTCATTTAGTTGAGAGCGTATTTGCCGGCATTCGCGTGTTCAGCACCTGGCTGGCGGGCATGGCGCTGCCCTCGTCCAAGATGCAGTTCACCCACGCGATGGTGGGCGGCGCGGCCGAGTACGAGCGTATTTTCGGCGCGCTGCCGCTGTTTGACGAACCGGTCAACGCGGCCCACTTCGACGCCCAGTTGCTGGCCTGGCCGGTGCCCAATGCCGACGTCGGCCTGTACCCGGTGCTGCAGCAGCACGCTGAAACGCTGCTCAAGGAGCGCGCCCGCAGCGACCAGGGCATTGCCGCGCAGGTGCATGCGGCCATCATCAAGAACCTGGCGCACGACCGGGTGCGCCTGTCGTCGATCGCCGACGAACTCAATCTGTCGCCGCGCACGCTGCAGCGCAAGCTCAATGAAGCGGGCGCCAGCTTCCAGCAAGTGCTCGATCAGGCCCGCTTTGCGCTGGCCACGGACTACCTGCGCCAGGACACGCTCTCGCTGGTGGACATCGCGTTTTTGCTGGGCTACCAGGAGCAAAGCGCGTTCACGCACGCCTTCAAGGAGTGGGCCGGCGTGAATCCCGGCGCCTGGCGCGAAGGCGCCCAATGTCGCCTATAATAATGAGGACTCGATCAGCCCTGGTATCGCCGTGAACCCACATCTCGACAAGCTGCACCCCTACCCTTTCGAAAAGCTGCGCCAACTGTTTGCCGGCCTCACCCCGAATCCCCAGTACGCCCCCATCAGCCTTGGCATCGGCGAGCCGAAGCATCCCACGCCACCTTTCATCCAGAAAGCGCTGGCCCATGGCGTGCAGGGACTGGCCAATTACCCTACAACGATCGGCAGCGATGCGCTGCGCGGCGCGATTGCCAACTGGCTGCAGCACCGCTATGGCATTCCCGAACTGAATGCGGCGACCCAGGTCTTGCCGGTCAATGGCTCGCGCGAAGCACTGTTCGGCATCGCCCATTGCGTTGTCGACAGCGCCAAACAAGCACCGCTGGTGATGTGCCCGAATCCGTTTTATCAAATCTATGAAGGCGCCGCCTATCTGGCTGGCGCCGAACCGTATTTCGTCAATTCCGAACCGGGTCGCAATTTTGCGTGCGACTACAGCAGCGTGCTGGCTGACGTCTGGCCGCGCGTGCAACTGCTGTATCTGTGCTCACCGGGCAACCCGACCGGCGCCACGCTCGCGCTCGAAGACTGGGAGCGCCTGTTTGCGCTGGCCGACGAGCACGGCTTCGTGATCGCCGCCGACGAATGCTATTCCGAGATCTACCATGGCAGCTTTGCGCCGCTGGGCGCGCTGGAAGCGGCGCACCAGTTGGGCCGCAGCGGGGGCGAGTCGCCGTACGCGAACTTGATCGTGTTCTCCAGCCTGTCGAAACGCTCGAACGTGCCGGGCATGCGCTCGGGCTTTGTCGCGGGCGACCCGGCGATCATCAAAAAATTCCTGCTGTACCGCACCTATTGCGGCGGCGCCATGTCGCCGCCGGTGCAGGCGGCCTCGATCGCGGCCTGGGGCGACGAAGCCCACGTCCAGGAAAACCGCGCGAAATACCGCGAGAAATTCACCTTAGTCACGCCCATGCTCAAGCAAGTCATGGACGTTGAATTGCCCGACGCCGGCTTTTACCTGTGGGCGGACGTGCGCAGGACGGGCTTGACCGACACGGAATTCGCCCGCCGCCTGTACCTTGATTATAATGTCACTGTGTTGCCTGGGAGCTACCTTGCACGTGAAGCGCACGGGGTCAATCCCGGGCAGAACCGCATTCGCATGGCGCTGGTCGCCGAAGTCGATGAAGGCGTGGAAGCGGCGCAGCGTATCGTCCAGTTTTGCACAGCCTTGAAAAAAACCTGAAACACCACCAAGAGCCTACATGACCCAACAACTCCAGAACATCATCGATACCGCCTGGGAACAGCGCGCCGAGATCACCCCATCGAACGGCGCCGCTGAATTGCGCGACGCGGTTTCCCACGTGATTGCCGGACTTGACGACGGCACCTTGCGCGTGGCGCAAAAGACCGGCGCCGACTGGGTGGTCAACCAGTGGATCAAGAAAGCCGTGCTGCTCTCGTTCCGGTTGGAAAACAACAGCGTCATGACGTCCGACGGCACGATGCAGTTTTACGACAAGGTCCCTACCAAGTTTGCCAGCTATACAGCCGAAGATTTCGCGCGCGGGGGTTTCCGCGTGGTGCCGCCGGCCGTTGCCCGCCGCGGCAGCTTCATCGCCAAGAACGTGGTCTTGATGCCGTCCTACGTCAACATCGGCGCCTACGTCGATGAAGGTGCCATGGTCGACACCTGGGCCACCGTCGGTTCGTGCGCGCAGATCGGCAAGAACGTCCACCTGTCCGGCGGCGTCGGCATTGGCGGCGTGCTCGAACCGATGCAGGCGAACCCGACCATTATTGAAGACAACTGTTTCATTGGCGCCCGCTCCGAAATCGTGGAAGGTGTTATTGTCGAAGAGAATTCAGTCATTTCCATGGGCGTGTACATCGGCCAATCGACCAAGATCTACGACCGCGCTACCGGTGAAGTCACTTACGGTCGCGTTCCGAGCGGTTCGGTCGTGGTGTCGGGCAACCTGCCGTCCGAAGATGGCAAGTACAGCTTGTATTGCGCAGTGATCGTCAAGCGTGTCGATGCCAAAACGCGCGCCAAGACGGGCATCAACGAGTTGCTGCGCGGCATCTAACTACAGAGTATCCACGGAGGAGATCATCATGGCAATGGACCGCTTGTTTCATCTGATGAAAGAGAAACACGCGTCGGATATGTTCTTCGCTGTTAATTCGCCAGTGCAGATCAAGATTAACGGGAATTTGATTCCCATTAATCAGCAAAAGCTGGACCCGGAAAATATCGAAGCGCTGCTGGGGGAGATTGCCTCGAAAGAGCAGATGGCCGAGCTGATGCGCGACAACGAGCTGAACATGGGTATTTCGGTGCCCAATCTCGGCCGGTTCCGCTTGTCGGCTTTTCGCCAGCGCGGCACCATTTCGGCGGTGTTCCGTTTTGTCCCGGCCGTGATTCCCCAGCTTGACGACCTTGGCTTGCCGCCGATTCTGTCCGAACTGATCATGGAGAAACGCGGTTTGCTGTTGCTGGTCGGCGCCACCGGTTCGGGCAAGTCGACCACGATCGCCTCCATGCTCGACCATCGCAATGAATTGCGCGCAGGGCATATCCTGACGCTGGAAGACCCGATCGAGTACCTGTTCAAGAATAAGAAATCGATCGTCAACCAGCGCGAGATCGGCAGCGACACCGCCAGTTTTTACGTCGCGCTGCGCAATTCCATGCGCCAGGCTCCGGACTGCATTTTGATTGGCGAGATTCGCGACAAGGAAACCATGGCGGCCGCGCTGGCGTATGCGCAGTCGGGCCACCTGGTGCTGGCCACGCTGCACGCCAACAACAGCTACAACGCGCTGAACCGGATCATCAGTTTTTATCCGATCGAAAACCGCGCCGCGCTGCTGCAGGATTTGTCGTCGGCGGTCAAGGCGATTGTCTCGCAGCGCCTGGTGCGCTCGGCGGCCGGCGGCACGCGCCAGGCGGCGGTCGAGATCATGGTCAACACGCGCTACGTGTCGGACTTGATTGAAAAAGGCGAAATTGGCCAGATCAAGGAAGCGATGGAAAAAAGTCTGTCGCCAGGGTCGCAATCGTTCGAGTCGGCCTTGTTCCAGCTGGTCAAGAGCGGCTTGGTGACCCAGGAAGAAGCGCTGGCCAATGCCGATTCAGCCACCAATTTGCTGTGGCTGCTCAATAACGGGCCCGACTCCGCGAACAATGCGCAGGATGTAGCAAACGACAAAAAGGATGAAGAAGGCGCGAACTTCACCGAGTTCACGCTGAACTCCTGATCCGGCCATTTAGCCTGGATGTTTCATAAACTGCCACTGCGTCTCCCGCTGGCCGACGCGGGGCCTCATCGGCAGCGATTGCAATGT
>NZ_JAFCTU010000035.1:0-64302 GCF_049896185.1 Massilia sp. TSP1-1-2 | reverse complement strand
AAAAAGGAGAAAAATCCAGAACTCAAAAAAGCAGCGTAGAAACCGCTTTTAGGCGACAACTAGCTTGCAAATTACCGACTCCGTACCTGCTGAAGCGTTTATTCACCTGTGTGGCGACCATTGGCGAGCCAAGCAAAAAAAGGTGTTTTGGTTGCTCAATCTCAGGGGGGAGCTTCATCAAAATATCCCGCACGAGCATCCCGCCCAAGGAATGACCTATCACCGCATATTCCCCTTCGGCCGCTGTCTCGGCAAAGCGATTCAACAGTCGTTTCTTGATTGAATCCAAATTTTGAAAAGAGGAAAAGTAAGAAAATGTAGCCGTTTTGTACCCAAGCCGCCTTAAGCGCAAGAAGGTAGGAAAGCAGTCAAAAGGTGTGGCGCCCATACCATGGACAAATAATATTTTCATATCTCGGATTTGAAGGGGTGAACGGCGGCCGACCAGTCCCGGTCGATTGTACTCGACGGCACACGGTGCCCATAAGAACCGCTACGCTCAGCTGAACCTAAACGTTGCACTGCAACTCAGTACCCGCGTGGCGCTGGGCTTGAATAGTGCCGACCGTTGTAGCGCAAGACAAGCTTGGTGCTTGTTGGCTTGCCTGTTGTGTGCAGGCACTCGTCGGCGCTCTGGCGCGCCACCTCGACGCCTTCCCTGGACGTCACCACCAGGTCACGAAAACCTTTGGTGGAAGTGAGCGCAAGATCAATCGTCGCCGCGCTGGTCGAAAAACTCCCCGCGCATTGCGTGTCCCATTCTCCCTGGTTCGCCTGCGTCTGCAGCGGGCCAAGAACCTGGCGCAGCTCCTTGCCGGTATCAATGTACAAAGACAGCGCCTGGTACGAACCAGGATTGGCGCGCGACGACGATGCATGATTGATCCGCACGCCAAAGGCGCGAACGTCCGGCGCCAGGTCGTAGCGCCCGGTATCGATTAAGAGCCCTGAAAAACGCAAGGCATCGGACTCGAAAGCACTGTCATGGCGCATGCGCCTTACCACGGTCCCATCTGCCTTGACGATCGCAAGGTCGATATCGTAGGTACCGTCGTCGCCCTCGCCCACCGAGTCGGCGCGGCGAAATGCCAGCGCAACGACGGCGTGGCCCGGCACGGCCGGCAAGGCGCGGCACGCCTGCATCTCGGTCTGGGCCGGCATGCTTGAACTTCGACGCCGTGCTGGCCACCAGCAGCGGCGTGCACAGCGTGTCGGCGGCAACGGCAGCGCTGGTGCTGGCAGCCAACGCCGCCAGCACCAGCGCCTTTGCTGCGCCGGCGTTTAGCCAACCCACTTGCGCGCGTTCTGGAACATGCGCATCCATGGCGAATCCTCGCCCCACGACTCGGGGTGCCACGACTGCTGCACTGAACGACATACACGCTCGGCATGCGGCATCATGACTGTAAAACGTCCGTCGGCAGTGGTCACCGCGGTCAAACCGGCCGGCGAACCGTTCGGATTGTAGGGGTAAGTTTCGGTCGCCTCGCCCCGGTTGTCCACATAACGCAGCGCCTTGACGGCGGCATCGATGTCGCCGGTTTGCGAAAAGTCGGCAAAGCCTTCACCGTGCGCGATCGCGATCGCGGTCTTGGTGCCGTTCATGCCGCTAAAGAAAATCGATGGCGAGTCGAGCACTTCCACCATTGCGAAGCGCGCCTCGAACTGCTCCGATTTATTGCGCGTGAACTTGGGCCATGCCTGCGCGCCCGGAATGATGGACTTCAAATTGCTCATCATCTGGCAACCGTTGCACACACCCAGGCCAAAGCTGTCGCTGCGGGCAAAAAAGCGCGCGAACTGGTCGACCAGCTTGTCATTGAACAGGATGGTCTTGGCCCAGCCTTCGCCCGCGCCCAGCACGTCGCCATACGAAAAGCCGCCCACGGCAATCACGCCCTGGAAGTCGTCCAGCCTGGCGCGTCCGGCGATCAAGTCGCTCATGTGCACGTCAACGGCCGTAAAGCCTGCCTGGTGCATGACCCACGCCGTTTCGATATGCGAATTGACGCCCTGCTCGCGCAGGATCGCCACGCGCGGACGCACGCCGCTCGCGACGAACGGCGCTGCCACATTGATGCTCGGGTCGAACGTGAGCACCGGCGAAATGCCGGGATCGGTGTCGTCCTGCAGGCGATCGTATTCGGCGTCGGCGCAGGCCGGGTTGTCGCGCAGGCGCGCGATGCGCCAGCTAGTCTCGCTCCACAGGCGGTGCAAGGCGCTGCGCTGTTCGCTGTAGATCACCTTGGCGTCGCGCGTAAATTCAATCATGCCGCGCTCGTTCGGTTTGCCGATGATGTGGCTGCAGGCGCCCAGGTTGAACTCGCGCAGCACGTTCATTACGGGCGTCTTGTCGGCGGCGCGCACCTGGATCACGGCGCCCAGTTCTTCGCTGAACAAGGCGCGCAACGTCATGTCGTTGCGCCGCTCGGCCACCTGGCCGGTCCAGTTCTTGGCGTCGCCCCAGTCGGCCGCATGTTCGCCTTCGAGCGTAAGGATGTCCAGGTTGACGGTCAGGCCGCTGCGGCCCGCAAAGGCCATCTCGCACAGCGTGGCGAACAGGCCGCCGTCGGAGCGGTCGTGATACGCCAGCAGCTTGCCGTCGATATTGAGCTTCTGGATCGCGGCAAAAAAACCTTTCAGGTCGTCCGCGCTGTCAACGTCCGGTACTTCGTTGCCCAGCTGCTGGGTCACCAGCGACAGGGCCGATGCGCCCAGGCGGTTCTTGCCGCGCCCAAGGTCGATCACGATCAGCACCGTGTCGCCCGCGTCTTGCCTGATCTGCGGCGTGAGCGAACGGCGAATATCGGCCACCGGCGCGAACGACGAGACGATCAGCGACACGGGCGACGTAACAGCCTTGGCGTCGCCGTCATCCTTCCAGGTGGTGCGCATCGACAGCGAGTCTTTGCCCACCGGGATGCTGATGCCCAGCGCCGGGCACAGTTCCATGCCGATCGCCTTGACGGTGTCGAACAAGGCAGCATCCTGCCCCGGCTGGCCGCAGGCGGCCATCCAGTTGGCGGACAGCTTGATGTCCGAGATATCGTTAATCGCTGCGGCGGCGATGTTGGTCACCGCTTCGCCCACCGCCATGCGGCCCGACGCGGCGGCGTTGATGACGGCCAGCGGCGTGCGCTCGCCCATCGCCATCGCTTCGCCCAGGTAGCCTTCAAAACTCATGGCGGTGACGGCGCAGTCGGCCACCGGCACCTGCCACGGGCCAACCATCTGGTCGCGCACGGTAGTGCCGCCGACAGTGCGGTCGCCAATGGTGATCAAGAATGATTTGTCGGCCACGGTGGGCAGCAGCAGCACGCGCTTGGCGACATCAGCCAGCTCAAGGCCGGTCAGGTCGATGGCGGGGAAATCGTTGTGCACATGGTGGGCGTCGCGCGACATCTTGGGCGGCTTGCCCAGCAAAACGTCCATCGGCATGTCGACCGGGCAGTTGCCCTGTTCCGGATCGATCAGTTTCAACTGGCGTTCTTCAGTGGCCACGCCGACGGCGGCAAACAGGCAGCGTTCGCGCTCGCACATGGCGGTAAACAAGAGCAGGCTTTCCGGTGCGATGGCCAGCACGTAGCGTTCCTGCGACTCGTTGCTCCAGATTTCCTTGGGCGCCATGCCGCTTTCTTCAAGCGGAATCTTGCGCAGGTCGAAAATCGCGCCGCGCTTGGCGTCGTTGGTAATTTCCGGGAACGCGTTCGACAAGCCGCCGGCACCCACGTCGTGGATCGAGATGATCGGATTGTCCGCGCCCATCTGCCAGCAGCGGTTGATCACTTCCTGCGCGCGCCGTTCCATTTCAGGATTGCCGCGCTGGACCGAGTCGAAGTCCAGGTCGGCCGTGTTGGTACCGGTCGCCATCGACGACGCGGCGCTGCCGCCCATGCCGATGCGCATGCCCGGCCCACCCAGCTGCACCAGCAGGCTGCCGACGGGAATATCGTTCTTGTGCGTGTGCAGGCCCGAGATATTGCCAATGCCGCCGGCAATCATGATCGGCTTGTGGTAGCCGTACACGGTGTCCGGCGTGCCGGCAACCAGACGCCCAACGTTCTGTTCATAGGTGCGGAAGTACCCGCCCAACACAGGACGGCCAAATTCGTTGCTGAACGCGGCGCCGCCAAGCGGGCCTTCGATCATGATCTGCAAGGGCGAGGCGATGCGGTCCGGCTTGCCGTAGGCCGGGGTGGTCGTGGCAGTGGCGCGTTCCTGCAACGGCGCGGTGACGCTGGCCGCGTTTTCCCATGGCTGCACAAAGCCGGGAATCATCAGATTCGACACCGTAAAGCCGGCCAGGCCGGCTTTCGGCTTGGCGCCGCGGCCGGTGGCGCCCTCGTCGCGAATTTCACCGCCGGCGCCGGTAGAGGCACCCGGGAACGGGGAAATCGCGGTCGGGTGATTGTGCGTTTCGACTTTCATCAGCGTGTGCGTCAGTTCGGTCGAACTCGCGTATTCGTGCTGTTCGCCGCGCGGATAAAAGCGCGTGACGGTGGCCCCTTCCATGATCGACGAGTTGTCGCTGTAGGCGACGATGGTCCCCTTCGGCTGCAACTGGTGGGTGTTCTTGATCATCTGGAACAGCGACTTGTCCTGCGCCACGCCGTCGACGATGAAGTCGGCGTTGAAGATCTTGTGGCGGCAATGCTCGCTGTTCGCCTGCGCGAACATCATCAGTTCAACGTCGGTCGGGTTGCGCTGGGCGCGGGTGAAGGCTTCGAGCAGGTAATCGATTTCATCGTCCGACAGGGCCAGGCCAAGGTCGGTATTGGCTTTTTCCAGCGCGTGCTTGCCGGCGGCCAGCACGTCGATCGACTCGAACGGCTTGGCTTGCAGTTCGCGAAACAGATGCACCGCGTCGTCTGCATTGCGTAGCACGCTTTCGGTCATCCGGTCGTGCAGCAGCGCGGCCACGGCCTCGGTTTCTTCTGCCGTGAAGTGCTTGGCCGCGCCGATGCCGGTGCCCAGGATGCCGCCCTTGAGCACCACCGTAAAGGCGACGCCGCGCTCGATGCGGTGCACGTGCGCCATGCCGCAGTTGTGGGCGATGTCGGTCGCTTTCGAGGCCCACGGCGAAATGGTGCCGAAACGGGGAATGACGAAAAACGCCTCGACGGCGCCGTCGTGCGCCGTCTCGATGGCCGGTTCGCCATAGGTCAACAAGGCAGTCAAGCGGCCTGTGTCGGCGTCCGACAGCGCTGCGCTGGAATCAATGAAATGATAAAAGCGCGCCTGGATGGCCACGATTGCAGGCTTGACGGCTTGCAGCTGGGCGAGGAGACGATGGCTACGAAATGCGGACAGGGCGTTAGAACCCGGCAGAATCAACATGGTTGGGAGGTGGTTGATGCAGCGTGGCTGCGGGTTAAAGTGGAAACCTTTAGGGCAGCATTATACCGCGTTGCACAATGGACAGCGAAGCATCCTGTTGCCGATGGCGGCGACAATAGCGTATCGTACAGTTTCAAGACTTTGGCATGCCAACCGTTAATGATGGTAACGCCCCGGCAACGGGGATACGAGAGTGAAAAAAACGATGCAACATAACAGCAACTTGTCGGTATTGGTGATCGACCCCAACCCCGGCATGCGGGGCAGCCTGCAAAACATGCTGGTGCAGGCCAACATTTCCAAGGTCGAATTCGCCGTCAACTCGGGCACCGCCATCAAGCAGCTGGGCCGGCGCTCGTACGACATCATCCTGTGCGAATACGATCTGGGCGGGGGCACCGACGGCCAGGACGGCCAGCAGTTGCTCGAAGACCTGCGCCACCACAAGCTCATTGGCCTGTTGACCATCTTCATCATGATTACCTCCGAAGGCATTTACAGCAAGGTGGTCAGCGCGGCCGAACTCACGCCGACCGATTACATCCTGAAACCGTTCACGGTTGACGTGCTGAGCAACCGCATCACGCGCGCCATCGAGCGGCGCAATGCGTTTTTGCCGGCCTACCAGGCCATCGGCCAGGGCAACCCGCGCGAAGCGATCAAGGCATGCGCGGGCGGCGAAACGGCCAACCCGCGCTACGGCGCGGACTTCATACGCTTGCGCGCCGAGTTGCACGTGAGCCTGAACGAAATGGCCGAAGCCGAGCAGTTGTACAGTGCGGTGCTGGCCGTCAAGCCCTACGGCTGGGCGCAACTGGGGCTGGGACGCACGCTGTTCGCCCAGGGCAAGACAGAAGACGCCGAGCAAGTACTGGGCAAGCTCGTGGTCGACAATCCCAAGCTGATGGCGGCCTACGACCTGCTGGCGCGCTGCCGCCAGGCCGAGGGCGACGTCGCCGGCGCCCAGCGCATTCTCGAAAATGCGGTCGCCATTTCGCCCCACGTGGTGCGGCGCTTGCGCACGCTGGGCGAGGTGGCGATGGAAGCGGGCGACATGGCGGCGGCCGAAAAATCGTTCAAGCTGGTGGTGGCCAAAGCCAAGTATTCGGAATTTCGCAATCCGGAAGACCACGTCAACCTGGTCAAGACCTTGATCAAAAAAGGCGATGCGGCGCAGGCCAGCGCGGTCATCCGCGACATGGAAAAATCACTGCGCGGCAACCCCACCACCGATATCTGCCGCGCGATCACCACCGCCATGCTGCACGAAGCGGCCGGCAACAACGATGCCATGAAAACCGAACTGACCAGTGCCGTCGGCGGCGTGCGCAGCGCGGCCAGTCTGTCGAGCGCGCTAAAAATCGGACTGGCGCGCAGCTGCCTTGCCAGCAAACTGGACAAGGAAGCGTCGGACGTGATGCTGGCGGTGATGAACGACTTCAACAGCGACATCACGCTGCCGCAGGCCATGGCCGTGTTCGCCAAGGCCGGGCGCCAGGATCTTGCCGAGGGCCTGGGCGCTCAGCTCAAGCAGCAGTCCCAAGAATTGCTCAGCGTGGCGACCGAAAAGGCGAATATGGGCGACTTGAAGGGCGCGGTGCAAACCTTGCTCGAGGCACTACACAAGTCGCCGGGCAACCTGGAAGTGATGATCGCGCTGGCTGCCGGCATTTTGCGCCAGATTGCTGAGCTGGGCTGGGATCACAGTCTGGCGGAGGTGGGCCGGACCCAGATCGACACGATCCGCGAACTCGATGCGCGCCACCCGAAAGTGGGGCCCTTGCTCGACGAGTACAACGGGCTCAAGCGCAAATACGGCATATCGAGCTGAACTTGCCGCCGCGCTGCAGCGCGCTGATCAGCGGGTGCGTTCCTCGCACTCGCGCGCAAGTTCCCCCGGGCGGCAGCGCCGGTCCACGGCCTGGCGCGGCGGCTCCTGGAACGCAGGATCGAGCCCCCGTTCGCGCGGCGGCTGCAGCATCGTTCCCTTGATGGGCCTGGCGCGCGGCTGAACCTTTGCCACTGCGGGCGTCGCTACCCGTTTTGCAATGATGGCTGCTTTTTTGGCCACGGCCGCGATGGTGGGCTTGGGCACCACTTTCTTGGCCGGCTTGGCGGCGACAACAGCCGGCGCGGCCGGTTTTTCGACTTTCTTTGCCACAACCGGCGCTGGCGCATGCACGCTCGGCGCGGCCGGTTTCTCCACTTTCTTTGCCGTAACGGGCGCTGGCGCGCTTGGTGCTGCCGGCTTGGGCGTTTCGGCCACCGCTTGCGGGTGCGCCACGGCGGCAGTTTCTTCTTTCTTGTGCGCGGGCACTGCCTCTTGCGGCAACATCACCAGCGGCGGCAGGCTCGACACGCGTTTTTCAAGCAAGGGCGGCGCTGGCGCCGGCGCCGACGCATTGGCGGCCACCACTTCCATGGAACTGTTCGACTCGTACAAATCGAGCGCGAGCATGGTCGCGCCCGCCGCCACGGCAATCGTCACCAGCGCGATGCCCAGGAAGATGACGCGCCGGCCCCAGCGCTGTCCCGCCGTGGGCGCGGCGCTCTGATTACTCAGCCAGGCCGGCATCTCGCCGGCATCGATCGCCGGCTGCACGTTCGCTTGCGGCGCAAGGGTTGGCTCGTGCTTGTGAGCGTGGGGATGTTCGCTATGGTCCAAAATAATCGCCTATGTTTAGTCGTGCAGGCCCAAGTGTAGCCAATAATACAAAGCTACAGTGCACGAATGCGCTATTTCTCTGCGAAACCGTAACCGCCGCCGCCTGGTGTTTCCACGATAAACGTGTCGCCGGCCGCCATCTCGGTCTTGCCGATATGAGGCAGGTGCTCGGTGCTGCCATCGGCGCGCAGCACCGTGTTCACGCCCGTGGCGCCCGCTTCGCCGCCGGCCATGCCGAACGGCGCGTGCACCCGGTTGTTCGACAAGATGGCCGCCATCATGGGTTCCAGAAAGCGCAGCTTGCGCACGCCACCATTGCCGCCGGCCCAGCGCCCTGCCCCGCCGGACCCATGGCGGATGGCATAGCTTTCCAGACGGACCGGAAAGCGAAATTCCAGGATTTCCGGATCGGTCAGGCGCGAGTTGGTCATATTGGTTTGCACCACGTCGGTGCCATCGAAGCCTTTCCCCGCGCCCGAGCCGCCGGAAATCGTTTCGTAATACTGGTATTTGGCGTTGCCAAAGGTAAAGTTGTTCATCGTTCCCTGCGACGCCGCCATCACGCCGAGCGCGCCGTATAAGGCGTTGGTGATGCAGGTCGACGTTTCCACATTGCCAGAGACAACCGAGGCCGGGTAATGGGGATTGAGCATCGAGCCGGACGGAATGATCACGCGCAGCGGTTTGAGGCAACCGGCGTTAAGCGGAATATCGTCGTCAACCAGGGTGCGAAACACGTACAGCACGGCCGCCATGCACACGGCCGACGGCGCGTTGAAATTGTTGGGCAGCTGGCCGGAAGTGCCGGTGAAGTCGATCTCGGCGCTGCGTTCTGCCCGGTCGACCCGGATCGCGACCTGGATGCGGGCGCCATTATCGAGCTCGACCGTAAACTCGCCATCTTTGAGCGCCGTGATCACGCGCCGCACCGCTTCCTCGGCATTGTCCTGCACGTGGCCCATGTAGGCCTGCACCACGTCCAGCCCGAAGTGCGCCACCATCTTGCGCAATTCGTCAACGCCCTTCTGGTTGGCCGCAACCTGGGCGCGCAAGTCCGCCATGTTCTGGTCCGGATTGCGCGCCGGGTAGCGCGCCGCGCCCAGCAAGGCACGGGCCTGGGCGTCGCGCAGCAAGCCATCGGCACCGTCAACGAGCTTGAAGTTGTCGATCAAGACGCCTTCCTGGTCAATCGTCACCGAGTCCGGCGGCATGGAACCGGGTGTCGTGCCGCCGATGTCGGCGTGGTGGCCGCGCGAGCCGACATAAAACAGGATGACCTGCCCCGCTTCATCGAACACGGGCGAAATGACCGTCACGTCAGGCAGGTGGGTGCCGCCGTGGTACGGGTCGTTGAGCATGAAAACGTCGCCCGGGCGCATCTTGCCCGCGTTTTCCAGCATCACGGTCTTGATGCTCTCGCCCATGGAACCCAGGTGCACCGGCATGTGCGGGGCGTTGGCGATCAGGTTGCCGGCCGCGTCGAACAGCGCGCAGCTAAAGTCGAGCCGCTCTTTGATGTTGACCGAATAAGCGGTGTTCTGCAGCCGCAGGCCCATTTGCTCGGCAATCGACATGAACAGGTTGTTGAAAATCTCCAGCATCACCGGGTCGGCCGTGCTGCCGATCGCCCGCCGTTCGGGCAGCGCGGCGACGCGCGTGAGCACCAGGTGGTTGTGCGGCGTGACCGCTGCCTGCCAGCCTGGTTCGATAACGGTGGTCGCATTGTCCTCGGCGACGATGGCGGGGCCGGCAAGCACGTCGCCCACGCGCATGTCCGCGCGTTTGTAGAGTGCTGTCTGGTGCCAGGCGCCGGCGCTGTACATGCGCACCGTTTCGTGCTCCGTCAAGGGACCGTGGCGTGGAGCGGGGGCGGCCACGGTTTCGGGTGGCGCGTCGGACGCGCCGATCGCTTCCACCGACACCGCTTCAACCACCAGTGCCTTGCCCGGCATCAGGAAGGAAAAGCGCTTTTTATAGGCGGCGTCAAACTGCAGCGTCATTTGCGCGGCAGCGTCAAAGAGTACGATGATGGCCGAGTCGGTCCCTTCGTAACGCAGATGGACGCGGCGCACCAACGCAATGCGCTCGATGGCCACGCCCTGGTTTTCAAGCTCCTGCACCACGCTGTTTCCCAGCACGCGCAAGCGCTCGGCCAGCGCCTCGCACGGCGTATCATCAAGGCGCGTTTCGACAGCCGCCTCACGCATGGCGCTCTGGTCGGCCAGGCCCATGCCGTAGGCCGACATCACGCCGGCGAGCGAATGGACGAACACCGTCTTCATGCCCAGGGCGTCCGCCACCAGGCAAGCATGCTGGCCGCCGGCGCCGCCAAAACTGGTGAGCGCGTAGTGCGTCACGTCGTGCCCGCGCTGCACCGAGATCTGCTTGATCGCATTGGCCATATTGCCCACCGCGATCTGGATGAAGCCGTCGGCCACCTGCTCCGGGCTGGGCGTGGCGCCCGTGGCCTGGCCGATCCGCGCGGCCAGCGCGGCAAATTGTTCGCGCACGGCGCCGGCGTCGAGCGTTTGATTGGCCTGGGGACCGAACAGCGTCGGGAAATGCGCAGGCTGGACTTTGCCCAGCATGACGTTGCAGTCCGTGACCGCCAGCGGGCCGCCGCGCCGGTAGCTGGCCGGCCCCGGGTTGGCGCCCGCGCTGTCGGGGCCCACCCGATAGCGGCTGCCGTCAAAATGCAGGATCGAGCCGCCGCCCGCGGCCACGGTATGGATGCTCATCATCGGCGCGCGCATGCGCACGCCGGCGACCCGGGTCTCGAACACGCGTTCAAATTCGCCGGAAAAATGCGAAACGTCGGTGGAGGTGCCGCCCATGTCAAAGCCGATCACGCGCTCGAACCCGGCCAGGGCGCTGGCGCGCACCATGCCGACAATCCCGCCGGCCGGGCCGGACAAAATACTATCCTTGCCCTGGAACGTGCGCGCATTGGTCAGCCCGCCATTGGACTGCATGAACTGCAGGTTTACGTTGGGCAGCTGTTCGGCGATCTGGTCGACGTAGCGGCGCAAGATCGGCGAGAGATAGGCGTCGACCACGGTGGTGTCGCCGCGCGCGACCAGTTTCATCATGGGACTGACTTCATGCGAGACCGAAACCTGGGTAAAACCAATGGCGCGCGCAATGGCCGCCGCCGCCGCTTCATGCTGCGTGTAGCGGTAGCCGTGCATGAAGACGATGGCCAGTGAGCGCAAGCCCTGGTCGAACAGCGCCTGCAAGGATGCGCGCGTGGCAACAGCGTCAAAGGCGGTGACGACGTCGCCGTGGGCGCCGATGCGCTCATCGATTTCCACCACGTGGCTGTAGAGCAGTTCGGGGAGCACGATATGGCGCTCGAACAAACGCGGGCGGTTCTGGTAGGCTATGCGCAGCGCGTCGCGAAAGCCGCGCGTGATGGCCAGCGCGGTCGGTTCGCCCTTGCGCTCGAGCAGCGCGTTGGTGGCCACCGTGGTGCCCATCTTGACCGCTTCGATCGCTTGCACGGGAATCGGCGCGTCGGGGACGATGCCGAGCAGGTGGCGGATGCCGGCGACGGCGGCGTCGCGGTACTGTTCCGGATTTTCGGACAGCAGCTTGTGGGTCAGCAGGCTGCCGTCGGGCCGGCGCGCCACGATGTCGGTAAAGGTGCCGCCGCGGTCGATCCAGAATTGCCAATCCATGTTCTGCCTCGTGTAGAAATGTGTGCGCTATTGTAGAGCGAACGAACTGAAACTTTGTGTGGAAAATAACGACATGACACCACTTTACAGCGTTGCCGAGATTCGCGACATTGAACGGGCCGCCGCAGCGGGCCTCCCGGCCGGCGTTCTGATGGAGCGCGCCGGCCGCGCCGCAGCCGACTGCGCGCTGGCGATGCTCGCCGGCAGTACGGTGCTGGTGCTGGCCGGCCCTGGCAACAACGGCGGCGACGCGCTGGAAGCTGCCGCCAACCTGGCGCTGGCCGGCATTGACGTGAGCGTGCTGTACCTGGCAGGCACTGGCGAGCTCGCGCCGGAGACGGCGCACGCACTCAAGCGGGCGCGCGACGGCGACGCCGTTTTCATTGACGAGCTTCCCGCGCATTGCGATCTGGTGCTCGACGGCCTGTTTGGCATTGGCCTGGCGCGGGCGCTGACGGGCGCCGCGCGCGAGCTTGCGCTGGCCGTCAATCGACTCGGTGTGGCCGTGCTGGCGCTTGATGTGCCGAGCGGACTCGATGCCGACACTGGCGCCGTGATCGGGCCAGACGGCGTTGCCATCCGCGCCACGCGCACCATCACTTTTATTGGCGACAAGCCGGGGCTGCATACCAATTCAGGGCGCGATCACGCCGGCGTCGTGACGGTAGCGTCGCTGGAGATTGCCGCGCTGCCGCTGGCCAGCGCCGGCATCAACGACCCATCCTGCTTTGCGGCCCAGTTGACGCCGCGCTCGCACAATTCGCACAAGGGCAGTTTTGGCGACGTTGCCATTGTGGGCGGCGCGGCAGGCATGACCGGCGCGGCGGTGCTGGCCGCGCGCGGGGCGCTGTTCGCCGGCGCCGGGCGGGTGTTCGTGGCCAGTCTCGACCCCGGGCCGGCGTACGACAGCATGCAGCCCGAGATCATGTTTCGCAGCGCTGCCGCGTTCAACGGCGCGGCCAGCACGCTGGTGCTCGGGCCGGGCATGGGCGACTCGGCCGCGGCCATCCGCGCGTTGGTCAAGGCGCTGGACGGCCCCTCCCCGCTGGTGCTCGATGCGGACGCGCTCAACCTGATTGCGGCCAGTCCCGATTTGCAGGGGCATTTATCGAGCCGCGCGGCGGACACGATCATGACGCCCCATCCGCTGGAGGCAGCGCGCCTGCTGGGCGTGACGGCCGGCGTAGTCCAGGGTGACCGGCTGGCCGCGGCGCGCGAGATTGCGGCGCGTTTTGGCGCGGTGGTCGTGCTCAAGGGATCGGGCAGCGTGATTGCGGATGCGCGCGGGATGGCCGTCATTAACCCGACCGGCAATCCTGGCTTGGCCACAGGCGGCACAGGTGACGTGCTGGCGGGTGTGTGCGGCAGTTTGCTGGCGCAGGGCTGGCCGGCGTGGGAAGCGGCGCTGGGGGCGGTGTGGATGCACGGCGCCGCAGCCGACTGGCTGGTGCAGCAAGGCGTGGGGCCGGTCGGGATGACGGCGGGCGAGCTGCCGGCGGCGGTACGGACGGTGCTTAATCAGTTGTTAGGGTGACGCCGCGGTTGGCGGAATGCACTGCGTTTTTCCGCCCTACGGTGACGCTGCGGCCGGCCAAATGCACTGCCGACGACGCCATCTACACCAAACACCCCGACGCAACGGGCAATTTTCGTAGGGCGGAAAAACGCAGTGCATTGCGCCAAGCGCCGCCGACGACGCCATCTACACCAACCGGCCCGCCGCAATGGTAATGGTGCGCCCGCAGCGCGCAGCAATTGACGGATCGTGCGTCACCAGCACCAAGGTCGATCCGCGCTCGCGGTTCAATTCGAACATCAGCTGGATCACCGCTTCGCCGGTCGCCGCATCCAGGCTGCCGGTAGGTTCATCGGCAAACAGCAGCGGCGGCTCCGTGACAAACGCGCGCGCCAGCGCCACGCGCTGCTGCTCGCCACCCGACAGATACTTGGGATAGTGCTTTAGCCGGCTCGACAGCCCCACCCTGCCCAGCATCGCCGTCGCGCGCTCCTTGGCGTCGCTCGCGCCACGCAATTCGAGCGGCAGCATCACGTTTTCAAGCGCGCTCAAATGCGCCAGCAGCTGGAACGACTGGAACACGAATCCCAGCCTGGCCTTGCGCAGGCCCGCCCGCCCATCCTCGTCCAGCGCGAAAATATCCTGCCCGCCCAGCAGCACCTTGCCGCTGGAAGGCGTATCGAGACCGGCCAGCAAACCGAGCAAGGTGGACTTGCCAGACCCGGACGCGCCAACGATGGCGAGCGTCTCGGCCGGTTGCACTGTAAAATCCACGCTGTGCAGGATGGTCAGTTCGCCGCTGGTGTCGGCCACCCGTTTTGAGAGGTCGATCACTTCAATGGCGGCTGCCGCCTGGCCGGTCTGGTTCACGTAACGATGGGAAGCTTCAGGAATGTCACGCATGCGTAGTTATCTCAATAAATGGTCGCTCTGCGGCTGGCTGCTGCTGGCCGCATCAAGCAGCGCCTATTCTGCACCAAAAACCGTGCTCGTGCTCGGCGACAGCCTGTCTGCCGAATACGGTCTGAGCCGGGGCAGCGGCTGGGTCGCATTGCTCGAACAAAGACTCAGGAAGGAGAAGATCGATGCGCGCATCGTCAACGCCAGCATCAGCGGCGAGACCACCAGCGGCGGTCGTGCGCGCCTGCCTGCGCTGCTCACGCAGCACCATCCCGACCTGGTCATCATTGAACTGGGCGCCAACGATGGTCTGCGCGGCCAGCCCGTGGCCGCAGCCGAAGCGAACCTGCGCACGATGATCGAGCAGTCGCAGAAGAGCCGCGCGCGCGTGCTGCTGGTCGGCATTCGGGTACCGCCCAACTATGGGCGCAGCTACACCGAGAGCTTTTATGGCATGTACAAAAAGCTGTCGACGCAATCGAAGGCGGCGCTGGTGCCGTTCATGCTCGAAGGCGTGGCCGACACCCCTGCCATGTTCCAGGCCGACCGGCTTCACCCCAACGCGACGGCGCATCCGATCATCCTGGCCAACATCTGGCCGCAATTTCTGGCATTGGTCAACGCGAAATGAAATACCCGGCACTGATCGATTTCACCCAGATTCTTCCGCAGCTCGACCAGTTCGACTGCATCATCGACGCGCGCAGCGAGTCCGAGTACGCGCTCGATCACATTCCCGGTGCGGTCAATTGCCCCGTGCTGCATGACGAAGAGCGGGTCCGCGTCGGCACGCTGTACAAGCAAGTGAACGCCTTCGAAGCGAAAAAAGTGGGCGCGGCGCTGGTGGCCAAGAACATCGCGCGCCACATTGAGGAGCTGTGGCTGGACAAGCCGCGCGACTGGAAGCCCTTGATTTACTGCTGGCGCGGGGGCAACCGCAGCGGTTCGCTGGCGCATATCCTGGCCAAAGTCGGCTGGCCCGCGATCCAGCTTGACGGCGGCTACAAGGCCTACCGCGCGCATGTGAGCAGCGATCTGGCCGAGGTGCCGGCGCAGCAGTTCCGCGTGATCTGCGGCACCACCGGCAGCGGCAAGAGCCGCCTGCTCGAAGTGCTCGACGCGATCGGCGCGCAGGTGCTCGACCTGGAACAGCTGGCCGCGCACCGCGGCTCGGTGCTGGGCAATTTGCCCAGCCAGCCGCAGCCATCGCAAAAGATGTTCGAGACGCTGATCTGGGCCAAGATGCGCAGTTTCGATCCGGCGCTGCCGGTGTTCGTGGAGTCGGAAAGCAAAAAGGTGGGCAACCTGCGCGTGCCGGACGCGGTGATGGACAAGATGCGGCTCTCGCCGTGCGTGTCGTTGACGCTGTCGCGGCCAAACCGGGTGCGCCTGCTGATGGAGGATTACCATCATTTTACCGACAGTCCGGACACGCTCAATACGCAGCTTGAATGCCTGGTCAAGCTGCACGGACGCGCCAAGATCGATGACTGGAAGTCGATGGCCAATGGCGGCCAGATGCCGGCGCTGGTCGACCATCTTTTGGTGGACCATTATGATCCGGCGTATGTGAAGTCGATTGACCGCAATTTTGTGCAGTTTGGCCAGGCGGAGATATTGGCGTTGAACGATATCGGGGTCGATGATTTCATGGCCGCCGCGCGCTATTTACATCCAGCAGCACCAATAGTGTGACCTCACCCCACATCGTCCCCGCCTGCGCGAGGACGATGTCGGTTTGGTTTTCGGGCTATCAAATATCGCGATTTTTGGGTTGCCGGTTATTGCTAAAACGTTTGGCAACACCTTCATGTGGTGCCAGGGCGCGCTTCACCGCCGGCAAGCCTTTTGTTCATATCGCATTCGTCGCACCGATAAAAAAACCCGGACAGCTTTCGCTTCCGGGTTTTTTTCATGGTGCCGTGCCGGTTACTTGGCGTCGGAAACCGTGGTTGGCTTGAGCTTGATCTTCGACTTGGCCTTGACCTTGAGCGCATCAATATAGCTGTACATTTCCTGCTGCGCGATGACGCCGCCGATTTGCTCCTGCTCGGCCTTGCGGCGTGCCACATCAACCTGCGCCGGCTGCGTCACCTTGCCAATGCGGTACACGCCGTAGCCCACACCCGGCACATCGACGCCGACATAGGCTGGCAGCTTGGTCACATCGGCCTTGAGCACCGCCAGCATCGCCGCAGGGGCAATCGTTGGCGGCTTGTTGCGCGTGACGACTTTGGCCGCGCCGAAACCTGCAGCGTCGCCCGACAGCTTGGCCGCAGCGATTTTGGCGGCGCCCGCTTTTTGCGCCAGCTTGGTCGCTTCTTCCTGCGCTACGCGCTGGCGGATGACGGCTTCCACTTCGGCCAGCGGCCGCGCTGCTGCCGGCTTGTACTCCAGCACGCGGCCGGCGACGAGCACGCTAGGCGCCACTTCCACCGCTTCAACGTTGCGCTTGTTCTTCAGCGAGTCCGCCGAGAACAGCGCCTTGAGGAACTTGGCATTGTTCGCCGGGACGGCGCCCAGTGCAGCCGATGGCGTGCGCGTCAGGTGCTCGATCACCTGGACCGTCAGGCCCAGCTTGTCGGCCACCGGCTTCAAGCTCTCGCTCTGCTCGTCAACGGTATTATTGAACGTCTCGACCAGTTCCGAATACTTCTTCGACATCTTTTGCTTTTTGAGTTCGGCAGCCACCGCAAGCTTGACTTCGTCCAGCGGCTTGATGACCGCGGGCGTGACCTTGGTCACGGTGATGATGTGGTAACCGTAGCTGGTTTCGACCAAGGAAACCTCGCCCTGCTTGAGTTTTTGCAGTGGGGCGGCCAGTTGCGGGTCGACGCTGGCGACATTACCCAGGTCGCCGCCCAGTTCTGCCGACGCGATGTCTTCCGAACGGGTTTTGGCAATTGCGGCAAAGTTGGCGGGCGCGGCGCGCACTTCGGCCAGCACGGCGTCCGCTTTCGCCTTGGCGGCGCTGTTTTGGGCCGCGTCGCCCGCTTTCACATTGATCAGGATATGACTGGCAAGACGCTCTTCCGGCGTGGTGAACTTTTTCTGCTCGGCCTTGTAGTACGCGGCAACGTCATCGTCGCTGACCGTGACCTGCTTCTCGACGGCGGCGGCATCAAACACGACGTACTCGGCCTTGACCTGCTCGGGAATCTGAAACAGCGGCGCATTCTTGTCGTAGTAAGCCTTGACCATCGCGGGCGTGACCTGCACCTGCGCGACAAAATCGGAGGCCGGGAACACCAGCTCTTGTACTTCGCGTTCCTGGTCGGCGATTTCCGACAGGCGCGCGGCAACGGCGCGCGGCGCAAAAGCACTGCTCTGAATGGCGGTGTTGAGCTGCTGCAGCGCGAGGTCGCGCCGCATCTGCTCTTGAAACTGGGTAGGACGCATGCCCTGCGCTGCCAGCAAAGCCTTGTAGCCATCGAGGTCAAAGCTGCCGTCGGGCTTCTTGAAGGCCTCGATCTTGCCGATTTCCTTCATCAAGACTTCATCGCTGACCGTCATGTGGCTGGCGCGCAGTTCGGCGTCGAGCGCACGCTGGGACACCAGGTTGTCCAGCACTGCCTGCTTCGCTTCAGGCGTTTCGAATTCCTTGGCGTTGAAACGCTCGCCCATCGCGGAGCGCGCGCGGTCGAGCTGCTGGCGCTGGGCTTCGTCCAGATCCAGCTGGGTGACCTTCTGGCCGCCCACATTGGCCACTTCTTCCATCGCCGGGCCACCGCCGCCACCGTAGCTGCTGACACCGACGACAACGAACGACGGAATGATCAGCAATGCCAGCAGTACCTGCATCCATTTTTTGTGCGTGCGAATAAATTCAAACATGTGAGCCAATTCGAAAAGGTAAGCAAAAAGCAGCAATTAAAACGCAAACGAAAAAAAAGGCGAACTCTCGTTCGCCCTTTTTCTTTAAGCTGGCGGAGCGGACGGGACTCGAACCCGCGACCCCCGACGTGACAGGCCGGTATTCTAACCAACTGAACTACCACTCCTCAAAATACGGGTATTGCATGTCTGGTGGTGGGCGCTGAGAGGCTCGAACTCCCGACCTAAGCCTTGTAAGGGCTCCGCTCTACCAACTGAGCTAAGCGCCCAAGCATCAACGACTTACTTGGGTGCCTCCAAACGTTTTCCAGCGATTGTCACCTCGCTGAAGGACATTAGTTTACTGCATCCTTGAGCGCTTTGCCAGCTTTAAATTTCGGGACTTTGGCGGCAGCGATCTGGATCGCTTCCTTGGTGCGCGGGTTGCGCCCTTCGCGCGCCGCCCGCTCGCCGACCGAGAAGGTACCAAAGCCGACCAGGGTCACGCTGTCGTTCTCGCGCAAGCTCTTGGTGACCGCTTCGATCACGGCGTCGAGCGCGCGCGTGGCCGAAGCCTTGGTAATGTCTGCCGACTTGGCGATTTCTTCGATTAATTCTGTTTTATTCACGTGTGCCCCATTGCTTGAAATTGCGGCAGGAAATACCGCAGCAGCGTATTAAACAAGCCGCCCACAGATGTGTCAAGCCAAAAACAAACAAGCGCCCGAAGGCGCTTGTCGTTGACCAACAATTAGCAGTTAGTGCTTGACGACATCGGTACTTGCTGCGGCAGCACCGTCGGCGGCTGCTGCGGCCGGTGCCACGGCCACGGCCGGCAAATCAACCACGGGCGTCGGCATGCGTTCCAGAGCAATTTCAAGCACCTTGTCGATCCAGCGTACCGGAACGATTTCGAGCTTGTTCTTGACGTTGTCCGGAATATCGGCCAGGTCCTTGACGTTTTGCTCGGGAATCAAGACTGTTTTGATGCCGCCGCGATGCGCCGCCAGCAGCTTCTCTTTCAGTCCGCCGATCGGCAATACTTCGCCGCGCAGCGTGATTTCGCCCGTCATCGCCACGTCGGCGCGTACCGGAATGCCCGTAAAGACCGACACCAGCGCGGTGGTCATGGCGATACCGGCGGACGGACCGTCCTTCGGTGTCGCGCCTTCCGGCACGTGGATGTGAATGTCGGATTTCTCAAACACGTCGTTACGGATACCCAGGCGATTGGCGCGCGAACGCACCACCGTACGGGCCGCTTCGATCGACTCTTTCATCACGTCGCCCAGGGTACCGGTGCGAATCACGCCGCCCTTGCCCGGCATTTGCACCGCCTCGATGGTCAGCAAGTCGCCGCCCACTTCGGTCCATGCAAGGCCGACCACCTGGCCCACCTGGTTTTCCTTTTCCGCCACGCCAAAGTCGTAACGGCGCACGCCAAGGAACTTGTCGATGTTCTTGCCATTGACGAGGACCTTTTTGTCGGCCTTTTTAGTCAGCAGCATCTTGACGACCTTGCGGCAGATCTTCGAGATTTCACGCTCGAGTGAACGCACGCCGGCTTCCCGGGTGTAGTAACGGATGATGTCGCGAATGGCGACTTCCTCGACCTTGATCTCTTCTTCCTTCAGACCGTTGGCCTTGATCTGCTTGGGCAGCAAGTAACGCTGCGCAATGCTGGTCTTTTCATCCTCGGTGTAACCCGACAGGCGGATCACTTCCATCCGGTCCAGCAGCGCCGGCGGAATGTTGTACGAGTTCGAGGTCGCCACGAACATTACGTCCGACAAGTCGAAGTCCACTTCGATGTAATGGTCCGAGAACGTATGGTTCTGTTCCGGGTCCAGCACTTCAAGCAGGGCCGACGAAGGATCGCCGCGGAAGTCCGCGCCCATCTTGTCGATCTCATCTAACAGGAACAACGGGTTGCGTACGCCAACTTTCGACAGCGACTGCAATACCTTGCCCGGCATCGAGCCGATATAGGTACGGCGGTGGCCCCGGATCTCGGCTTCGTCGCGCACGCCGCCCAGCGCCATGCGCACGAACTTGCGGTTCGTGGCACGCGCGATGGACTGACCAAGCGAGGTTTTACCCACGCCGGGAGGCCCCACAAAGCACAGGATCGGTGCTTTGAGCTTGTCGACGCGTTGCTGGACCGCGAGGTATTCCAGAATGCGTTCTTTCACCTTGTCGAGGCCGTAGTGATCGCCCTCGAGGACTTTCTCTGCGTTTTCCAGGTCGTTGTTGACCTTGGACTTTTTCTTCCACGGCAGATTGACCAGGGTGTCGATGTAGTTGCGCACGACGGTCGCTTCGGCGGACATCGGCGACATCAGCTTCAACTTCTTGAGTTCGTTGGTTGCCTTGTCGAGTGCCTCTTTCGGCATCTTGGCGGCAATCACTTTCTTCTCGAGTTCGTCGATGTCGGCGCCGTCTTCGCCCTCGCCCAATTCCTTCTGGATGGCCTTGACCTGCTCGTTCAGGTAGTACTCGCGCTGCGACTTTTCCATCTGGCGCTTGACGCGGCCGCGGATGCGCTTTTCAACCTGCAAGATATCGAGTTCGCCTTCCAGCTGGCCAAGCAGATGCTCGAGGCGCTTGGCGACGTTAAAGATTTCCAGGATCACTTGCTTTTGCTCGAGCTTGAGCGGCAAGTGCGCGGCGACCGTATCGGCCAGGCGGCCTGCGTCGTCAATACCGGCGAGCGAAGCGAGAATCTCGGGTGGGATTTTTTTATTCAGTTTGACGTACTGGTCAAACTGTTGAACGATGGCCCGGCGCATCGCTTCGACTTCGGAATCGTCGCCGATTTCCGATTCGAGCGGGGTCAGGTCCGCAATGAAGTGCGCCGACGTATCGCTGATGTGATTGATACGCGCGCGCTGGGCGCCCTCGACCAGCACCTTGACGGTGCCGTCGGGAAGCTTGAGCATCTGGAGAATGTTGGCCACGCAACCGATTTCGTAGATATCGGAGGCGGATGGCTCATCCTTGGCGGCTGCCTTTTGGGCGGCAAGCATGATGCTCTTGCCTTGCTCCATCGCGGCCTCAAGCGCCTTGATCGACTTCGGACGGCCGACGAACAGTGGTATCACCATATGCGGGAAGACGACCACGTCGCGCAACGGCAGTAACGGCAGCGTCGTTTGCTCGGTTAATTTGGAAGTTGTCATGGCATACCTTATAGAAAGCGTGTTTACGATGTTGGCACTCACTGCCGAAACACAAGACCGGCGAATAAAAATATTTTCCACAAGTCGTTTAAACAGTTAATAACTTGATTCAAATACACCGGAATAAACTAAAAGAATTTAATGAACGTCAATTAAAAAAGCCACTGCGCAGCGAGGCGCTGCGAGTGGCTTTTCGATTGAAGCCTGATTCTTTTATTGAGGTAAATTGTACCGCCAAGAATTAGGGATTCAAACCCTTTTGTTGTGTGCGCGCGGCACAATTTCAGTTTTCGCCGGACGCCTTGGCTGTTTCGCTGTAAATCAGTAAAGGTTTTGCGCCGTTCGTGATCGAATTTTCATCGATAACGACCTTCACGACATTCTGCTGATTCGGCAGTTCATACATAACATCCAACAAGGCGTGTTCAAGAATCGAACGCAAACCGCGCGCACCGGTTTTGCGCGCCAATGCTTTACGGGCAATAGCATGCAAAGCGGCCGGGCGAATTTCCAATTCGGCCCCTTCCATTTCAAGCAACTTGGAATACTGTTTGATCAAGGCATTCTTCGGCTCGATCAAAATCTGGATCAGCGCCTCTTCCGTCAGCTCGCTCAAGGCGGCAACGACCGGCAAACGGCCCACCAGCTCGGGAATCAGACCGAACTTGATCAAGTCTTCCGGTTCAGCTTCAAGCAGCACGTCGCTGCTATCGCGCTGCACCTGGCTCTTGACGTTGGCCGAGAAGCCGATGCCGCTCTTTTCGGAGCGGTTCTGGATGATCTTGACCAGGCCGTCAAACGCGCCGCCGCAGATGAACATGATGTTGGTCGTGTCGATCTGGACGAAGTCCTGGTTCGGGTGCTTGCGCCCGCCCTGCGGCGGCACCGATGCCATGGTGCCTTCGATCAGTTTGAGCAGCGCTTGCTGCACGCCTTCGCCGGAGACGTCGCGCGTGATCGAGGGATTATCCGACTTGCGCGAAATTTTATCGATCTCGTCGATGTAAACAATGCCGCGCTGGGCCTTGTCGACTTCGTAATTGCAGCTTTGCAGCAGCTTCTGGATAATGTTTTCGACGTCTTCGCCCACATAACCGGCTTCGGTCAGCGTGGTGGCGTCAGCGATGACGAACGGGACGTTGAGCATACGCGCCAGCGTTTGCGCCAACAGCGTCTTGCCCGAGCCGGTAGGACCGACCAGCAAGATGTTGCTCTTGGCCAGTTCGACGTCATCTTTCTTGCCGAGGTGCTTCAAGCGCTTGTAATGGTTGTACACCGCCACCGACAGGATGCGCTTGGCCTTTTGCTGGCCGATTACATACTGGTCGAGCAGTTCCTTGATTTCATTGGGCGTTGGCAGGTCCGACTTGGCGCCGGCGACCGATTCCACGTTCGAGGTTTCGTCGCGGATGATGTCGTTGCACAGGTCGATGCACTCGTCGCAGATGAACACGGACGGTCCCGCGATGAGTTTCTTCACCTCGTGCTGGCTCTTGCCGCAGAACGAGCAGTAAAGGAGTTTTTCGCCGCTGGAGGATTTTTTGTCAGACATGGGCAGGTTTCTATTGGATTGCGATGAAAATAAGACTAAGACGGGCGTCAGAGCGATGGGCTGTGAATTGCCATGCTACCCGAAATAAAAAGCAAACGCCCGAACGTTGTCGCGCCCGGGCGTTTTTTCAGCAACACTTTGTTGAATGCATCAAGCGCGGCTGGTCAGTACTTTGTCGATCAGGCCATATTCGGCCGCTTCGTCGCCGGACATGAAGCGGTCGCGATCGGTATCCTTGTGGATCTGCTCCATCGTCTTGCCGGTGCGCTCAGCCAGGATCTGGTTGAGACGCTCGCGCAGGTACAGGATTTCCTTGGCCTGAATTTCAATGTCGGAAGCTTGCCCTTGCGAGCCGCCCGACGGCTGGTGAATCATGATGCGCGAGTTCGGCAGCGAGAAACGCTTGCCCTTGGTGCCCGCTGCAAGCAGGAAAGCACCCATGGACGCAGCCAGGCCCGTACATAACGTAGACACGTCAGGTTTGATGAAGTTCATCGTATCAAAGATCGCCAGGCCGGCCGAAACCGATCCGCCGGGCGAGTTGATGTAGAGCGAAATGTCCTTGTCGGGATTTTCGCTCTCGAGGAACAGCAGCTGGGCCACGATCAGGTTGGCCATCTGGTCGTTGACCGGGCCGACCATGAAAATCACGCGCTCCTTGAGCAGGCGCGAATAAATGTCATAGGCGCGCTCGCCACGACCACTCTGCTCCACCACCATCGGCACGAGGCCGAGAGCGTGGGTATCCAATGCCGGATTATGGTTCATTGCTGTCATTTCCTTTAGTAAGGGCTGGCCCGGGCATGTACCGGGGCTTAAGCTTGTGCCTGGCTTCCCATCAATTCGTCGAAAGCCACATCTTTGGTGGTGACTTTCGCACGGCTGAGCACATAGTTGACGACGTTTTCTTCTAATACAAGGGCTTCGACTTCCGACAGGCGGCGACGATCGCTGTAGTAGTACTTGAGCACTTCGCGCGGGTCTTCGTAACTTTGCGCGAAATCTTCGATTTGCGCCTTGACCTGCTCGGCGGTAGCCTGCAGCTTGTTGTCTGCAACCAACTGCGACAAGATCAGGCCCAGGCGCACGCGGCGCTCGGCCTTGGCGGCGAATAATTCTTGCGGGAATGGCATGTTTTTCACCTCCATGCCGCGCTGCGCCATGTCCTGGCGGGTCATTTCGGCCAGACGCTCGGCGTCCTGGGCGATCATCGCCTTCGGCACTTCCATGTCGACGACAGCCACGAGCGCGTCCATGACGGCTTCCTTGTTGCGCGCCTTGACGCGGCCGGCGACTTCGCGCTCAAGGTTGACCTTGATATCCGCGCGCATCTTTTCCAGGTCGCCGTCTTCCATGCCCAGCGTTTTGGCAAATTCTGCATCGACTGCCGGCAGGTGCGCCCACTCGAGCTGCTTCAGGGTGATGGTGAAGTCGGCAGTTTTGCCGGCCACGTCCTTGCCATGGTAGTCCTCAGGAAAAGCCAGCGGGAACGTCTTGCTCTCGCCAACTTTAAGGCCGATGGTGGCCGCTTCGAATTCCGGCAGCATGCGCCCTTCGCCCAGCACGAATGCATAGTCTTCCGCTTTGCCGCCCGGGAATTCAACGCCGTCGATGACGCCGGTAAAGTCAACCGTGACGCGGTCGGCAGCAGCTGCGATCGGCTCGCCGCCGTCGCCGTGTTCGCCAGCCACGCCCTTGGGGTGGTAGTGAACGCGCTGCTTGCGCAGGATGTCGATGGTTTTTTCGATTTCGGCTTCGGAAACGTCGGCCTTGACGGTTTCGATCTCGACGCTCGAGAGGTCGGAGATGACGACGTCCGGATAGACTTCGAAGGTGGCGTCAAAGGAGAGCACGCCTTCAGGACTGTCTTCCTTTGGTACGATATTTGGGTAGCCGGCCACGCGCAACTGATTGGTGTTGGCAGCTTCGCTGAAAGCGCGGCCAACCTTGTCGTTCAGGACGTCGGACTCGATCTGGTAGCCGTACTGCGCGGCGACCATCTTCAGAGGAACTTTACCTGGACGAAATCCCGGCGCTTTGGCCGTTTTGGCCTGTTGTTTCAGGCGCTTTTCGACTTCCGTACGGACGTCAGTCAGCGGAAAAGAGATCGTCAAGCGACGTTCGAGTTTACCCAGGGTTTCGACTGCAGTTGCCATTGTAAAAATCGTCCAAAAAAAATGAATTAAATTCGTGGTGCGAGGAGGGGGACTCGAACCCCCACACCATTGCTGGCGTCAGGACCTAAACCTGGTGCGTCTACCAATTTCGCCATCCTCGCGGGATCGCAGCTTGCACTGCCTGTGTCCGTCATGAAAACACAAAGGGCGCCCGATGATGAGACCGGCCGCCCTGCACTGCCTTTGTTAGGGGCTACAACATCAACCCGGTATTTTACTGGATTTTCTGACCATATAGGGATTTTTCCAAACCGTCCCGAAACACCGCGAAACACCGGGGTCAGACCACTTTTTCCCTACAACCAGGGTCAGACCACTTTTGCCACCTTGCGATTTACATCTGGAACAAGTGGTCTGACCCTGGTTTTCAAGCAAAAGTGGTCTGACCCTGGTTTTCAAGAAAAAGTGGTCTGACCCCGGCTGCCTTCTGCGTTCAGGTCATGAACACGGAGTTCTGGTCGAGCGCCGAGATGCCCGGCAGCGGTTTCTTGACCCGGAACCAGGCGGCGTACAGCGCCGGCAAGAACAGCAGCGTGAGCGCCGTTGCCACCACTAGCCCGCCCATGATCGCCACCGCCATCGGCCCCCAGAAAACCGATCGCGACAGCGGAATCATCGCCAGCGCGGCAGCTGCCGCCGTCAGGATGATCGGCCGGCAGCGCCGCACCGCCGCCTCGATCACGGCATGCCACGGCGGCGTGCCGTTGGCAATATCGGCTTCGATCTGGTCGACCAGAATCACCGAGTTACGGATGATCATGCCAAACAGCGCGATCACGCCCAGGTTGGCGACAAAACCGAACGGGCGCCCCAACATTAACAGCGCCATCGCCGCGCCCGCAATGCCCAGCGGCCCGGTCAGAAACACCATCAACGCGCGCGAAAAACTGTGAAGCTGCAGCATCAGCAACGTGAACACGATGAACAGCACCAGCGGCACATTGGCGGCAATCGACGCTTCGGCCGCCTTGCTGTCCGCTTCGGCGCCTTCCAGGTTGATGGTGTAGCCATTGGGCAGCGTCTTGCGCAAGGCGCTCAAGGCGTCGCTCACCTGCGCCGACACGGTCGGCCCCTGGATGCCGTCGATCACGTCGCACTGCGCGGTAATGGCCCACTCGCGCCCTTCGCGCCACACCACGCCCGGCTCCCACACAAAATGCGCGCGCGCGATCTGCGAGATGGTCACCGACTTGCCCGACGCGGTAGGAATGTTGGTGTCGTTGAGCACCGAGATGGTGGCGCGCTCCTCGAGCGGCTGGCGCACCACGATGTCGATCAGCCGGTTCTCTTCGCGGAACTGGCCGATCGTGGTGCCCGACAAAATCGTGTTCGCCGCGCGCATCACCGTTTGCGACGTCACGCCCAAAGCGCGCAACTTGTCCTGGTCCAGGTCAAGCCGCAGCACTTTGACCGACTCGTTCCAGTTGTCGTTTACGCCGGCCGTGTTTTTATTTGCGCGCATGATTTCCTTGACCTTGTCGGCCAACTCGCGCGTGGTGGCAATCTCCGGCCCCGAGACGCGAAACTGCACCGGATACGGCACCGGCGGCCCGTTCGGCAGCAGCTTGACGCGCCCGCGCACGTCGGGAAAATCGTTCTTGAAGACGTCAACGATGCTCAAGCGCAGCTGTTCGCGGCTCTTCACATCCTTGGCCAGCACCACGATTTGCGACACGTTCGACTGCGGAAAAATCTGGTCCAGCGGCAGATAAAAGCGCGGACTGCCATTGCCCACATAGCTAGTCACGCTTTCCACGTTTGGCTGCTTTTGCATGTACGCTTCGAATTTTTTTGCCTGCGCTTCGTTGGCCTTGAACGTGGTCCCTTCGGGCATCCACATCTCGACCATCAGCTCAGGCCTGCTCGAATCGGGGAAGAACTGCTTCTCGATGAAAGTAAAGCCAAACACGCCGAGAAAAAACACCGCCAGGCTGAGGGCAATGGTCGTCTTGCGCCACTCCACGCACCAGGTGACGACATTGCGAAAGCGCTGAAAACCCGGCGTGTCGAACATGTCGTGCCCCGCTTCGCCGCCGGCGTGCGGCTTGACCTTCAATATCAAAAAGCCGATGTAGGGCGTGAAGTACACCGCCACCAGCCAGGAGATGATCAAGGCCAGCGCGTTCACCGAAAACATCGAGAACGTATATTCGCCGGCGGCCGACTTGGCCAGCCCGATCGGCAAAAAGCCGGCCGCCGTGATCAGGGTCCCGGTCAGCATCGGCATGGCGGTGGAGGTGTAGGCAAAAGTGGCCGCGTCAAAGCGCGACATGCCCTCCTCCATTTTGCGCACCATCATTTCAACGGCAATGATGGCGTCGTCGACCAGCAGGCCGAGCGCGATGATCAGCGCGCCGAGCGAAATTTTATGCAGGTCGATATCGAACAGGCGCATGAACAAAAACGTAATGGCCAGCACCAGCGGAATGGTCAGCGCCACCACCAGGCCGGGGCGCATGTCGAGCCGCAGCGGCTTGGTGTGCAGTCCGAGCGCGACGAAGCTCACAATGAGCACAATGGCGATCGCCTCGATGAGCGTGTGGATAAATTCGCTGACCGAGGCGGTGACGGCGCGCGGCTGGTCCGACACGCGGGCAAGTTCGATCCCGACCGGCAGCTTGGCTTTGATTGCCGCCACCGTCTTGTCCAGCTCCTTGCCCAGCACGATGATATTGCCGCCCTTTTCCATCGACACGCCAAGGCCGATGACTTCCTTGCCGTTAAAGCGCATCTTGTCGATCGGCGGATCCTGGTACTCGCGCTTGATGGTGGCAAAGTCGCCCAGCCGGATCGTGGTCTGCCCTGCCCTGAGCTCCAGGTTTTCCAGGTCTTTTACCGTCATCAAGGCGCCCGTCACGCGCACCTGCAGGTCGTCGGTGGGCGTGACCAGCACGCCGCTCGACTCCACCGTGTTCTGGGTGGCGATCTGGTTGGCGATGACTTCGAAGGGCACGCCCAGCTGCGCGAATTTTTTATGCGAGAACTCGATGTTGATCTTCTCGTCCTGTACGCCAAACTGCTCCACTTTGGACACCAGCGGCACGCGCAGCAGTTGCTGGCGCACGAAGTCGGCGTACTGCTTCATCTCGGCGTAGGTAAAGCCGTCGCCCGAAATGGCGAAGATGGAGCCGAAGGTGTCGCCAAATTCGTCATTGAAAAACGGCCCGATCACGCCCGGGGGCAGCGTGGGCCGGATATCGCCCATTTTCTTGCGCACCTGGTACCACGAGGTGGCCGTTTCCTTGGGCGGCGTCGACTCGCGCAGCTGCACCAGGATGATGGTTTCGCCCGGCTTGGAGTAGCTCCTGATCTTGTCGATGTAAGGCGTCTCCTGCAGCTTTTTTTCGAGCTTGTCGGTCACCTGTTCGGCCATCTGCACGGCGGTGGCACCCGGCCAGATGGCGCGCACGACCATGATGCGGAAGGTAAACGGCGGATCTTCATCCTGCCCCAGGTTCATGTAGCTGATGATGCCGCCCAGCAGCAGCGCGGCCATCAGGTAGCGCGTCAGTGCGATGTGTTCGAGGGCCCAGCGCGACAGATTGAAGCCGCCCTTCATTGCGCGATCCCGCCCGACGCCGGCTGTTCGGCCGCCAAAATCTTGACCTTTTGCCCCGCCTTGAGCAGGTTCACGCCCGCCGTCACCACCGTCTGGCCAGCCGTGACGCCGCCCACCAGGACCACTTCATTGCCGGCGGTGCCGCCGATCTGCACCGGCACCAGCTTGACGGCGCCGTTTTCGACCAGCCACACCGAGGTCGTCGCCTTTTCATGGAACAGGGCCGTGAGCGGCACGCGGATCATGGGCGCCGCCGTGCTCGAGGCAAACTGCACCAGCGCCGTCATGCCCAGCTTGACGTCCAGCGCGCTGTCGGGAATCGCCACCTTAACCGCATACGTGCGCGTGGCGGCATCGGCCACGGGCGAGACTTCGCGCACCTTGCCGGGAATGACGACGTTGGGGTTGGCCCACAGGCGAACGGTGACGTCTTGCACCTGGCGCAGCGTATCGACTTTGTCTTCCGGCAGGCCGATGACGATTTCCTTGTCGCCCGCCTTGGCCACCCGCACCACTGGCGTGCCGGGCAACACCACCGAGCCGACGTCGGCGTCGACGGCGGTGACCACGCCGTCGATGTCGGCCACCAGCGTGGCATAGCCGGCCTGGTTGGACTGGCCAAAATAGCCGGCCTGCGCGGCGTCCACATTGGCCTGGGCCGCCTTCCATGCCGACAGCTTCTGGTCCAGCACCGCCCCGCTGACGAAATTTTTGATGCGCAGTTCCTGGTAGCGTTTCAGTTCGGCCTTGGCCAGGTCGCGCGATGTTTCCGCCGCCGTCAGCGTGGCCTTGGACTGGGCCTGCGACAAGCGCAAATCCTGCGGATCGAGCTGCATGAGTATCTGGCCGCGCTTGACCACGGTGCCGGGGTCCACTTTGCGGGCGGTGATCTTGCCGGGCACGCGAAACGCCAGGCGCGATTCGACCCGGGAGCGCACTTCACCGGCAAATTCGGCATTGATGCCGACATTGCTGGAGGTCAGCACGAGCACCCGCACCGGGCGGATATCTTCCACCTTTGCCGCTTCCTTGGCACAGCCGCCAAGCAAAAGAAGGTGGAGGAGGAGCAGGTTTTTTAGGGCAAGCACTGGTTTTCCTTTACTATGCGTGGGGCTTGGGCAACCCGGCGCCGGGACGAAATGCATGATGCTACTACTCGTACGGCAACTACAGCTAACTGACTTTTCGGTTATTAATTACAATAGTACAAACATTGCTCGCAAGCGTCCTTAGATTCTCATGCCCGTCGATCATTACGAAAATTTCCCGGTAGCTTCTGTATTGCTGCCCAAGCGGCTGGTGCCGGCCGTCGAAGCCATCTATGCCTTTGCCCGCAGCGCCGACGATATCGCCGACGAGGGCGACGCCCTGCCCCATGAGCGCCTGGCCGCGCTGGGTGCCTATGAAGCGGCGCTGGCCTCGATCGGCCGCGGCGAGCAGCAGCCAGAACCCATGTTTGCGCGCCTGGCCGGCGTCATTGCCCAGTACGGCTTGCCGCTGCAACCGTTTAACGATTTGCTGTCGGCCTTCAAGCAGGATGTGGGCACCACCAGCTACGCCACGTTCGCGCTGTTGCTCGACTATTGCCGCCGCTCGGCCAACCCGGTCGGCCTGTTGATGCTGCATCTGTATGGGGCGGCGACGCCGGGCAACGTGGCCGAGTCCGACGCCATTTGCTCGGCCCTGCAGTTGATCAATTTTTTGCAGGATGTGGCGATTGACCGCGAGAAGCAGCGCATTTACGTCCCCTTGGACGACATGCAGCGCTTCGGCGTGACTGCCGCCCAGCTCGACGCGGCCAACGCCGATGCCAGGTTCCAGGCCATGATGTTTTTCGAGGTAACGCGCGCGCGCGCGCTGATGCTTGCAGGCGCGCCGCTGGCCAAGCGCCTGCCCGGGCGCATTGGCTGGGAACTGCGGCTGGTGGTTCAGGGCGGGCTGCGCATCCTGCAGGCGATCGAAGCGGTGCAGTTCGACGTATTTCGGCGCCGCCCCAAGCTCAAGGCGCGCGACTGGATCGTGATTATGTGGCGCGCCTTGTGGATGTGAATGGACACGCGAATCTGGCATCTGATTGCGCCATGTGAACCAAAAACCAACACCGCGCGCCCTCGCATGGGGCGCGGCGCTATAGAATAGCGGCTTCGCCCTGCCCACTATTGCATTTCTGACCATGTCCCCCGACGAATACTGCCAACAAAAAACCGTCCAGAGCGGCTCCAGTTTCTACTACAGTTTCCTGTTCCTGCCGCCCGAGCGCAGGCGCGCGATCACGGCCATGTACGCCTTTTGCCGCGAAGTGGACGATACGGTGGACGAGTGCACCGACCAATCCATTGCCCGCATCAAGCTGGCCTGGTGGCGCACGGAAGTGTCAACCATGTACATGGGCACCCCCACGCACCCGGTGATGCTGGCCCTGCAGCCGCACCTGGCGCTCTACAATCTGCAGGAAAAGCACTTGCAGGCGATCATCGACGGCATGGAAATGGACCTGGACCAGACCCGCTACCTTGATTTCCCCGCCATGCAGCGCTATTGCTGGCACGTGGCCAGCGTGGTGGGCATTTTGTCGGCCAGCATTTTTGGCGTGACCAATCCCAAGACGCTGGAATACGCCGAAAAGCTGGGCCTGGCTTTCCAGCTCACCAACATCATCCGCGACGTGGGGGAAGACGCGCGCAAGGGCCGCATTTACCTGCCGGTCAACGAGCTGCAGCAGTTCGGCGTGACGGCGGCCGACTTGCTCAACGCGCGCCACAGCGACAAGTTCGAAGCGCTGATGCGCTTCCAGGTCGAGCGCGCAAAAAAGGTCTACGACGAAGCGTTCGCACTGCTGCCGCAGGCCGACCGGCGCGCCCAGCGTCCGGGCTTGATGATGGCCGCCATCTACCGCACGGTGCTCGACGAAATCGAGCGCGACAACTACCGCGTGCTCACGCAGCGCATCTCGCTCACGCCGATCCGCAAACTGTGGCTCGCGTGGAAAACCTATATTCGTGGCTGACAGCGTGAAAACGGCAGCCGTGATCGGCGGTGGCTGGGCCGGCTGCAGCGCGGCGGTGGAGCTGGCCCGCGCCGGCTACAAGGTCACCCTGTTCGAGGCCGCGCGCACGCTGGGCGGGCGCGCGCGCGCGGTCGAAGCGAATGGACTGACGCTCGACAACGGCCAGCACATTTTGCTGGGCGCGTACACTGAAACGCTGCGCCTGCTGCGCCTGGTGGACATCGATCCGGCCAGCGCGCTGCTCAATGTGCCGCTGCAGATGCGCTATCCGCCGGCCGGCCAGGGCATGGATTTCATCGCGCCGCGCCTGATCGCGCCGCTGCACCTGGCCGTGGCGCTGCTGCGCGCCAAGGGGCTCACGCGCGCCGACAAGATGTCGCTGGCGCGCTTTTCAACCACGGCGCGCTGGATGGACTGGCGCCTGCACGTTGATTGCAGCGTGAGCGAACTGCTGGAGCGTTTCGACCAGACCGACCGCTTGATCGCACTGATGTGGCGTCCGCTGTGCCTGGCGGCGCTGAACACGCCGCCCGAGCGCGCGTCGGCGCAGGTGTTTCTCAACGTGCTGCGCGACAGCCTGGGCGCGCGCCGCGCCGCCTCCGACATGCTGTTGCCGCGCACCGACCTGACGGCGCTGTTCCCGGCCGCCGCCGCCGCTTACATTATCGCGCGCGGGGGCATGGTGCGCACCGGCGCCAAGGTCGGCGCGCTGTCGCCAATAGCGCCGAGCGACGGCCGTTGGCAGGTGGAAGCGACCGGCAATCAAGTGGACGGCAACTGGAGCGTGCAGGTGGACGCGGCAGTGCTGGCCGGCGGCGCGCCGTCAAGCGCCGTACTACTGGCCAAACTTGGCAAACAAGAACTGGCGACGGCACTGATGGCCTTCGAGTACGAACCGATCACCACCTGCTACCTGCAATACGGCCTTGGCACGCGGCTGGACCTGCCCTTTTACGCCTTGCTCGATGACCCGGCCAGCGGGCGCTGGGGACAGTTCGTGTTCGACCGCGGCCAGCTCGAATTGGCCCAGCCAGGCCTGCTGTCGGTGGTGGTCAGCGCCTCATCCCAGGCCGGCGCGCTCGAGCGGCACGCCTTGAGCGGCGCCATTGCCGAACAATTGGCGCACGCGTTTGCACGCCCGGAACTGGCCACGCCGGCCTGGAGCCAGGTGATCACCGAAAAGCGCGCCACCTTTGCCTGCACGCCCGGCTTGCAACGGCCCGCGATTGACGTTGGCTTGCCAGGCCTGGCGCTGGCCGGGGACTACACCGCGAGCGACTATCCGGCCACGCTGGAGTCGGCCGTGCGCAGTGGCGTGGGCGCCGCCCGCCTGGTGCGGACACGCTGAAAGGCGCGTCCCTTCCCCTGATGCGCCACGGCGCCGTCGCGCTATCCGGTCGTCTGCCCCCTGAAAGACGCAGACTGTCGCATGCACATGGCCAAGAGCGCGCCCTTTTCGTACAGTCGCACCATCGATACTGATACCTGAAGACGGGATTGCAAAATGGACATCACTCTGGGATTGCGCGCCTTGACCCTGCTCGCGTTTGTCGCAGCAGCGACCGCCGTGATTGTTCTTACCCCACTGAGCCACTGAGCCACTGAGCCACTGAGCCATTGAGCCATTGAGCCATTGAGCCATTTCTGAACGCACGCAACCGAGAAGCACATCATGGGCAAAATTGACTACCTGGACGCGCTCAAGCGCGCCATGACCGGCCTGGCGCCGGCAACGCAGGCCCAAACGCTCGCCTTTTACGAGCAGCGCTTTGTGGACGGCGCGTTGGCCGGGCGCAGCGAGGCCGACCTGGCCACCGAACTGGGCGACCCGAAAAAAATCGCCATGACGCTGCGCGCCAGCGTGCACATGCAAGCTTTTGAAACGCGCAAGAACCCGGCCAACTTCGTGCGGGTGGGCTTTGCCGCGATCGGCCTGTTGATCTTCAACCTGGTGATGGTGGTGCCGGCCGTGGTCTATGCGGCCGTGCTGGCATCGCTGTACGCGCTTGGCCTGGCGTTGTATTTGTACGGCGTGGTGATCACGGCCAGCGGCCTGTCCGGCGCCACTGAAGTCAAGCTCGACGGCCCGTTCAAGAGCATGGTGATCCATGACGACGACAACAATGACGAGCGGCGCGACGGCGAACGCCAGACCAAGGTCGCCATCAGCGGCGGCAACATCCAAATTTACACGGAACCGGTAGCCGGCGCGCTCAACAAGGCCACCGCGGACGCCGCCGACGCCGAAGTGGACGACAGCGAAGGCAAGCAAACCATCCGCGCGCTGCGCCGGGCCGAACAGGTCGCCACCATCGGCGTCAAGTTCAATACCGAAATGGATGAGGCTTCGCGCACCACCCAAACCTTTTTTGGCTTTGGCCTGGTGCTGGGCGGAATCCTGATGCTGCTGCTATGCCTGATGGTCACCCGCTATACCTTCATCGCCGCCCGGCGCTACATCGAAATGAATTTCTCCCTGCTCAAGGGAAACTGAGGAAACCATGCGCACCTTACTCAAGATCGGTTCGGGACTGCTGCTGCTGGCCTTTGTGCTGATCGGCCTGACCTTTTCCATGCTGCGCGCGCAAGGCGTAAACACCCGTAGCCAGAGCGAAGGGCGGGAACTGGCCAGCGAAACGCGCACGGTCCCTGCCACGGTGACGGAAATTAACGTCAGCGGCGCGGTTGACTTGACGCTGCGCCAGGGCGCGGTGCCGGCGCTGACGGTGCGCGGCGAGCAGCGCCTGCTCGGCAACGTGGATACCATGGCCGATGGCAGCGCGCTGCAGATCGCCGTCAAGGGCATGCTGCTGCACAAGCGCCTGCCGCTGCAAGTCATTCTGGTGCTGCCGACCATTGATACGGTGCGCATCAAGGGCAGCGGCGAGAGCACCATCAATGGTTTTAGCGGGGAGCGCCTCAACGTTGTCTTAGACGGCTCGGGCCTGGTCAAGTTCAACGGCCGCTTCAAGGAAGTCCATGCGCAGGTGCGCGGCAGCGGCGACATGGAAGTCAATGGCGGCGCCAGCGACACGGTGGATGTGGCGCTGTCCGGGTCCGGGCAAATGACGGTTGTCGGTTCGTGCAAGCAATTCAAGGCCAGCCAGACCGGCTCGGGCAGGCTCGACGCAGAGCATCTTGCGGCCGACGCTGCAACAATCGAACTGCACGGTTCGGGCAGCGCGTCGGTTCAGGCGTTCAAGAGTGCAGAAGTGACCGTGCGCGGCAGCGGCGACGTCAGCGTGCTGGGCAATCCTGGCGAGCGCGTTGTCAGCCGCACCGGCTCGGGCGACGTCACGTTCAAATAAGGCCGCGCGCGGCCAGCCAGGCCAGCGCGCCCTGCCCTGCGGCACGCCCGCTGGCAAAGCAGGCGGTGAGCAGGTAGCCGCCGGTCGGCGCTTCCCAGTCGATCATTTCGCCGGCGACGAACACGCCGGGGATGGCGCGCAGCATGCCGCTGGCGTCATCGATCCCTTCGAACATCACGCCGCCCGCGCTGCTGATCGCTTCGTCGAGCGGGCGCGTTCTGGTGAGCACGACCGGCAGCATTTTCAGCGCTTCGGCCAGGCGGTCGGTGTCGGCGAATTCGGCCGCCGACAGGCATTCGCGCAGCAAGCCCGACTTTAAGCCCTTGATGCCCAGCCGGCTTTGCAGGTGGCTCGCCATCGAGCGCGCGCCACGCGGCCGCGTGACTTCGGCATGCACGCGCGCGGCGCTGAAGTCCGGGACCAGATCCAAATAGATGGTGGCGCTGCCGGCGGCGGCGATCTGCTCGCGCAGCGCGGCCGACAGCGCATAGATTAGGCTGCCTTCAACGCCGGTGGCGGTGATCACGAACTGGCCCTGGCGGCGCACCTGCGCGCCATGTGCGTCGGTGGAGGTGATGGCCACCGTGGTCAAGGGCGCGCCCGCATGGCGGCTGCTGAAATGCGCGCTCCAGCCGGTGTCGAAGCCGCAATTGGACGGCATCAAGGGCGCCACCGGCACTGCGCGCTGGTGCAGCAGCGGCACCCAAGCGCCGTCCGAGCCCAGCCTTGCCCAGCTGCCTCCGCCCAGGGCCAGCACCAGCGCGTCGGCCTGCACCCGCAGCTCGCCGGTGGGCGTGGCAAAGCGCAGCGTTTCCTGATCCCAGCCCAGCCAGCGATGCCGCATGTGCAGCTGCACGCCGGCGCCGCGCAGCCGGTGCAGCCAGGCGCGCAGCAGCGGCGCCGCTTTCATGTCGGCCGGGAACACGCGGCCCGACGTGCCAACAAAGGTGTCGACCCCGAGTTGGTGGATCCAGCTGCGCACGGCAGCAGCGTCGAACGCTTGCAGCCAGGGCGCGACCTGTGCGTGGCGCGCGCCGTAGCGCTGCACGAACGCGGGATACGGTTCGGCATGGGTGATGTTCATGCCGCCCTTGCCGGCCAGCAGGAATTTGCGGCCCACCGAGGGCATCGCGTCATACAGGTCGACCTGCAAGCCGCCCTGGCTGAGGACTTCGGCGGCCATCAGGCCTGCGGGGCCGCCGCCAATGACGGCAACGCGCGGTGGAGAGGAAGACTTGGCAGGCATGGCATGGCTCGAATAACAAGGTGAGCATTGTAGTCCAGAATACTGTCTCAAAAAATATGTAAAGCTTACTTGACACCGCTTGCGAAGCTGCCTACTATGTAAAGCATACTTTACAACAAGGAGCAACATGATGCACGAGAAAACGGTAAGCCGCGCCTACCTTACGGAGATGGCGGCCGGCTTTGCGGTGTATGGGATCATTCTGGTGGGAACGATCAAGTTCGGACGCCCGATGGCCGAGGGACCGCTGCGCACGGTCGTTTTGATGCTCCCCATGCTCGGCTTTCTGGGCGTGGTATGGGCGATCGGGCGCCACCTGATGCGGGTCGATGAGTACATTCGCAAGTTCACGCTGGAAAACATCGCCATCGCGGCAGCGGTAACCGCGGCCGCCACCTTTACCTACGGTTTTCTGGAGACCGCCGGCTACGAAAAGCTGTCGATGTTCACCGTATGGTGCGTGATGGGCGGAACCTGGTGGGGCTCGACTGTCGTTCGCGCCTTTATGAACCGATGAACAACACCATCCGAACACTGCGGGCAGAGCTGGGCTGGAGCCAGGCCCATCTCGCCGACCTGCTGAGCGTGTCGCGCCAGACGGTGAACGCCATCGAAACCGGGCGTTACGACCCCAGCTTGCCACTCGCGTTTGCCATTTCCAGACTTTTTTCCCGGCCCATCGAGGCTATTTTTACACCTGACCAGGAGGCTTCATGATTGCCCGTCTTATTCTTGCCGCAGCACTGTGCGCCAGTGTTCCCGCATTTGCCGCCGAAACCAACCGCTACGCCGCGACGGCGGTGCCGGTGGAACGCTTCGAGGTCGGCGCCACGTTAGTCGAACGGCACGGCAGCAAAGGCACGCCGCTGATCCTCATTCCGGGCCTGGCCAGCGGACCCTGGGCGTTCCAGGACACGATCGGCCAGTTCAGCAAGGAGCACGTGATCTATGTGCTGACATTGCCCGGTTTTGATGGCCGGGCGGCGGTTGACGGCAAGGGCATGGCGGCGGCGCAGGAATCGGTGCGCGCGCTGATCGAAACGCGCAAGCTCAAGCTGCCGGTGCTGATCGGGCACAGCCTGGGCGCGACCATGTCGCTGACGCTGGCCGCGGCGCACCCCGACCTGGTGCGGGGCGTGGTGGCGATCGATGGTTTGCCGGTGTTGCCGGGAACTGAAAATTGGCCGCCGGAACAGCGCACCCAAATGGTCGCGATGCTCAACAGTCCCAAGCCGGTGCCAACGGCGCAAGCGTTTGCGGCCCAGCAGCAGCAATACATGCGCGGCACCGGCACGCTGGACATGGCGCGCGCCGACGAACTGGCCAAGCTGAGCGGCAAGAGCGACCCGGCAGCCGTCATGCGCTACATGGCTGACGGCGTGGCGATCGACTTGCGCAGCGCGCTGCCGGCCATCAAGGTGCCGGTCCTGGTGATTGCGCCGTATTCGCCGGTTGACGCGGGGCAGCAGCCGCTGGATGAAGCGGGCAAGGCGGCGTATTACACCTCGCTGATGCAGGGCACGCCACATGCGACGGTCAAGATAGTGTCGCCGGCACGGCATTTTGCGATGTTCGACCAGCCGCAGGCGGTGGGTGAGGCGATTGCGACGTATTTGAAGGCGCTGCCGCAGTGAGTTGATACCTGCGCATCGCGCCCCGGACGGACGGGCTGATCTGGCACGACATTCGTGATCGGCACCGTTGCGAAAGGAAGGACGGTGCAGCAGTCCTGCATCGTTCACACGAAGTTTCATGCTCGCATGAAACTATACCTGCAAACAGCTCGCCCCCACATCGTTGTTCTCTTGTGCGCGTTCGCAGCCTTCGCGATTTCTGTCGGGCCGACCGATCTCAACGCGCTTTACGACACCCTCGTTCGCGAGGACGATGTGGTCAAGCGTTCTCAAACACAGGGTCTGGCGCTTTTATTGCGCCCCCCGTTAATGCCGACGCTGCAACGGGGCCATCAAGCACCTGTCCAGCGACAGCGCCATGTACGCGTAACTGTTGGCGATGCACCTGCCTAACAGGGTCGCATAGGCTGGCTCGGCCTTGCGACCGATCAGCGAACACACGATTTCAAGCGCCTCCCAGGGGTGCGTATCGTCGTAATGCGCATGCATCTTCAGCCAGCGCATGCCCTTTCTGCGCTCATCTGGATCGAACGAATTTTCGTACGTGTCGGAGGCGCAGATCCGTGTTGACCACTCCCCCGTTGCACCTTCAATCGCCAGGTTGGTCGCCGCCATGCTGGTGGCGAGCGAATCGCGCTCGCAGCTGTGCCAGCACCAGTGATTGAGCGCCTGGCTTTCAACGGACACGTCGGCATCAAACAGCTCGTCGCGCGAAACGCCGCTGGCGATGGCCCACTCGACCCAGTGATCGGCATGGTTCTGCTCGACCCGGATGTTTTTCATCAGGTATTTGCGCGCCATGTTCTCGGCCACTGAACGGCCGTACTTGACCTTGCAAAGATTGACCGCCATGTACTGCGGGAACTGCTCGATGACGGGCCAGCCTCCCACAAAAAATTGATACACGGCGTCGGCCGGCAAACGCGCCTCGCGGATCATGTCGAACAGCTCATGGTTGACCACTTTCTGTTTGACGCCTTCCGCCGACAGCATCATGTCTTGCGCCCACTCGGGGTAGCTGTCCAACGCCATCAGCGGGCCGCTACGGATGAATTCATTTTCTTTCATGACATGGCCTTTGGCTGCATTAACTAACTAAGACATGTCTGGTGCGCGATAGTTGCACGATGAGCCCGACAAACCGACAATTTTGCATTCATTTGCCCGCCGCATGAACGCTTGCCCTTGACCGGTTGTCTACTACTTTATTCAAGTTATGGCACGTTCCAGGGAGACTGGGACAAACATGCAAGCTACTACCGAAAGCGCTGTCGTCAACTTCTGGATCGCCCCCAACGGCAAAATCGCGACCTGGAACGACGCCTGCGCACAGTTGCTCGGCTACGCCACGCGCGACATCCTCGCGCGCCCGCTGGAGCGCCTGTTGCCGCACTCAGCGCAGCAACGCCTGGCCAAACTGCTGGAAGCGGCGCGCGAAGCGCCGGTGACGGTCGAGTCCGACCTGATGCACGCCGACGGCTCGGTGGTACCGGCGGCGCTGACGCTCGCGCCCCAATGCCGCAAGACCGGCCGCCTGTGCGGCTTTGGCGCCCTGCTGCGGGCCGGCCGCATGCATGGCGGGGCGGCAGCCGCGCTGTGCGAACACGACCTGCTCTCGCGCACGCCGCCGGGCGAAGTGATCGACCTGTTGCCGGGCACGTTCTACATGATCAATCCGGCCGGGCGGCTGGTGTTGTGGAACACCTGGGTCGAACGGGCCACCGGCTTGTCGTACGCCGAAGTGGAAGCGACTGCGGCCATCGACCTGTTTCCGCCGGACGAACGCGCGCTGGTGCAGTCCCGCATCGAGCAAGTGCTGCAGCGCGACGGGCCCGTCGTGGTCGAGGCAAGCCTGCTCTCGGGCGGCGGCGCGAGCACGCCCTTCCTGTTTACGGGCACGCGCATCCTGGTCAATGACGTGCCCTATGTGTGCGGCATGGGGCTGGACATTTCCGAGCGCCGCAAGCAGGAAGAACAGCTGCGCTTGCGCGAACGGGCGCTGCACGCCAGCAGCAACGGCATCGTGATCGCGCGCTACAGCGGCCAATCGCATCCGATCGAGTACGTCAACCCGGCCTTTGAGCGCATCACAGGTTACCGCGCCGCCGACATCGTGGGCACCAATTGGGAGCACGTGAGCGCGCTGATGTCCATTCCGGGCATCGACGACGACCAGCACGCGCTGGCGCGCGCCGCCATTCGCGAGCGGCGCGAAACGCGCGTCACGTGCCGCCACTTGCGCAAGAACGGTGAAATCTTCTGGAACGAGATGACGGTCGCGCCGGTCGTCAACGAAAGCGGCGCCGGCACCCATTTCATCGGCGTCATGAACGACGTGACCGAATCGAAGCAGCGCACCTCCTTCCTCGAACACGAAATCAACCACGACATGCTCACCGGGCTGGCCAACCGCAACCTGCTCTGGGACCGCCTTGAGCAAGCCATCCACATGGCCCAGCGCAGCAAGGCGCTGGTGGCCACCATTCTGGTCGACCTTGACAACTTCAAGGTCATCAATGACACGCTCGGCCATGAAGCCGGCGACGAAGTGCTGCGCGTGGTGGCGCGCAAAATGCTCGGTTCGGTGCGCGAGAGCGACACCGTGGCGCGCCTGGGCGGCGACGAATTCGTGCTGGTGCTGGTCAACCAGCCGTCGCTGCGCTACACGCTGCGCATGATCGAGCGCCTGCGCAAGGGCATGGAAAACGCGGTCACCATCGACGGTCGCGAAGTGGCCGTGCAGGCGAGCATGGGCGTGAGCGTTTTCCCGCATGACGGCGCCAACGCGGGCGAACTGATCCACGCGGCCGACACGGCCATGTACCACGCCAAGCTGGCCGGCCGCAACGATGTGCAGTTTTTTTCGCACGACATGAAGGTCGCCACCGACGCCAAGCTCAAGCTTGAAACGCATATGCGCCACGCGCTCGAGAACGATGAAATGTTCCTGGTGTTTCAACCCAAGCTCTCGCTCAAGACCGGAAAAATCGTCGGCGCCGAGGCGCTGCCGCGCTGGCGCCACCCCGAACAGGGTCTGCTGCTGCCAGCCTCGTTCATCCTCGAGGCAGAGGAAAACGGCGCCATCGTGCCGTTCGGCGAATGGGTATTCAACCGCCTGTGCGAAGTCATGCAGCGCCTCAAGCAGCTCGGCTTCCAGGGTTTGGTGATGTCGATGAACGTGTCGTTTCGGGAACTGAACCAGCGCGGCTTCATTGCCCTGCTGGGTGAAAAGCTGCGCCAGTCGGATCTGGCCCCCGAAACGTTCGAGCTGGAGATCAGCGAAGCGAACCTGCTGCGCAATGCCGAACTGTCGCAGCGCATCTTTACCGACATCGCGCGCCAGGGCATCCGGCTGACGGTCGATGAATTCGGCGCCGGGGTCTCCAGTCTCAAGAACCTGAACGCGCTGCCGGTGACGAACCTGAAGATCTTCAAGTCCTATGTGGGGCGCCTGACCACCGACAACCTGAGCGACATGATGGCCAAGACGATCATTGGCATCGGCCACCTGATGAACATGGGCGTCATCGGCGAAGGCGTGGAAACGCCGGGCCAGCGCGATTTTCTCAAGCAAAACGGGTGCGACCAGGTGCAGGGTAACTACTTCAGCCAGCCGGTGCCGCTGCCAGCGTTCGAGCTGCTGCTGGCCGACGCGAGCTTTGCGGCAGGCTAAAAAAACAGTTGGCGCGCAGTGACACCGCGCTTTTTGCAGAGGTTTGGGGCCGATACCGACGCATCTCTGCCTGCGGCTAGCCGCCTGTCACCGGCGGGAAAAATGCGACTTCGCAGTCCTGCGCCAATGGCGTGTCGCTGCTGCACATGACATGGTTGAGCGCCGTGCGCAGCGACTTGTCGCCCGCGAGCGCCGTGGCCCACACGCCGCCGCGCTGCACCAGCAGCAAACGTACATCCTCGACCGTGGCAGCGCCTTCCGGCAGCGCGAGGTTTTCCTGGGACGTGCCGAGCTGCTCGCGCACGCTGGCAAAAAAACGCAGCGTAATTTTCATGAAGTCCTAGTACAGTAATTCGTTAAACGGGATAAAGCGCACGCTGTCGCCGGGCACGATGATGCGGCCGGGCGGATTGTCGACCAGGCCGTCGCCCCACACGGTCGAAGTCAGCACGCCGGAGCCCTGATTGGGAAACAGCTCCAGGCCGCCCCCGTCGTTGATGCGCACGCGCAGAAATTCGTTGCGGCGGTCCGCCTTGGGCCAGCTGAAGTCCGCGCGCATGGCAAAGGCGCGCGGCGCCTTGACGTTCGCCACGCCTTGCAGGCGCAGGATAAAGGGCCGCACGAACAATAAAAAAGTGATGAAGCTCGATACCGGATTGCCGGGCAAGCCGATAAAAAAAGCGGGATCGCCGTCGCGGTCTATCTCGCCAAAGGCAAGCGGCTTGCCGGGCTTGACGGCGATCTGCCACATGTTCAGGCGTCCTTGTGCTTCGACCGCAGGCTTGATATGGTCTTCTTCGCCCACCGACACGCCGCCCGAGGTGATGATCAGGTCATGCGCGCGCGCGGCCTGGCGCAAGGTGTCGCGCGTAGCTGCCAGCGTATCGGGAACGATGCCAAAGTCGGTCAGCTCGCAGCCGAGGTTTTCCAGCAGGGCGCGCAAGGTGAAGCGGTTCGAATTGTAGAGCGCACCGGGCGCCAGCGCCTCGCCCGGCATGACCAGTTCGTCGCCGGTAAAAAAGACGGCAACGCGCAGCTTGCGGAACACCTGCAGTTGCGCCAGTCCGATTGACGCGGCCAGGCCCAGCTCCTGGCTGCGTAGGCGCGTGCCCTGTTCCAGGATGACGGCGCCGCTGGCGATGTCTTCACCCGCCCGCCGTATCCATTCGCCGCTCTGGGGCGCATGCCTGATGATGACCTTGCCTTCGCCCGCTTCACACTGCTCCTGCATCACCACCGCGTCGGCGCCGTCCGGAATCATGGCGCCGGTGAAGATGCGCGCCGCGCAGCCTGGCGCGAGATAGTCGCCCACCTGGCCGGCCGCGATGCGCTGCGAGACGGTCAAGACGGCGCTGCCGCCGGCACAGTCGGCGGCGCGCACGGCGTAGCCATCCATTTGCGTATTGTCGGCCGTGGGCACGTCGATGCCCGACACCTGTGGCGCGGCCAGCACGCGACCGTTCGCCGCCAGGGTCGCTACCAGTTCGCTCTCCATGCCGGCACCGGGGGCAAGCGCCGCACGCGCCATGAACGCGAGCGCCTCCTGCACCGACAGCATCGGTGGGCGCGCCGGGCGCTGTTCGCCGGCGCTCATGTCCCTGTCGCCGAGGTCCACGTTACAGACCCGTATTGGCCGCGATGAAGGCCTTCATCTGCGCCGCGTCTAGCGGCAAGACGACGAACTTTTGCGGCAGCGCTTCGATGTTCTCGAAGCCGGCCGGACGTTCGGCGTCCACGCCCAGCGCTTCCAGGATGGTCTCGTTGAACTTGGCCGCCAGCGCCGTTTCGAGCACGATCATCGGTACGCCCGGCGCCATGTACTGGCGCGCGACCTTGATGCCGTCGGCGGTGTGGGTGTCGATCGTGATGTCGTAGTCGTCGGCCACGTCGCGGATGGTGTTCACGCGGTCCTTGTGGGTCGATTTGCCGGACTGGAAACCGTATTCGGAGACCAGCTTGAATTCGTCGCCATCGCTGCCCGGTTTGCCGGACAGGTCAAAGCCGCCCTGCGTTTCCACCGTGTGAAACAGCGCGCGCACACGTTCGCTGTCGCGCCCGACCAGGTCGTAGATAAAGCGCTCGAAGTTGGATGCCTTGGAAATATCCATCGACGGGCTGCTCGTGTGGTACGTTTCGGCCGACTTGCGCACCCGGTACACGCCGGTGCGGAAAAATTCGTCGAGGACGTCGTTTTCGTTGGTGGCGGCCACCAGGCGGTCGATCGGCAAACCCATCATGCGGGCAATGTGGCCGGCGCAGATATTGCCGAAGTTGCCAGACGGGACCGTGAACGAGACTTTCTGGGTGTTCTCGGTCGTGGCGGCCAGGTAGCCGCGGAAGTAGTACACCACCTGCGCCACCACGCGCGCCCAGTTGATCGAATTGACGGTGCCGATTTTTTGCGCGCCCTTGAACGGCAGGTCGTTCGAGACCGCCTTGACCAGGTCCTGGCAATCGTCGAACACGCCTTCGACGGCGATGTTGAAGATGTTCGGGTCCTGCAGGCTGAACATTTGCGCGCTCTGGAACGCGCTCATTTTCTTGTGCGGCGAGAGCATGAACACGCGGATGCCCTTCTTGCCGCGCATCGCGTATTCGGCGGCGCTGCCGGTGTCGCCCGAGGTGGCGCCGAAAATATTCAGTTCGGCGCCGTCCTTGGCCAGCGTGTACTCGAACAGGTTGCCCAGCAACTGCATCGCCATGTCCTTGAAAGCGAGCGTCGGTCCGTTCGACAACGCCTGCAGGATCAAAGTCTTGTCGCCGTCTTGTTCAAGCACGCGCAGCGGCGTGATCTCGGCTGCCTTTTCGCCCTTGCGCACGTTGCGGTAGACCGCCGGCGTGTAGGTTTTTTTTGTCAGCGCCCTCAGATCCTGGTCTGGAATGTCGGTGGCGAACTTGCGCAGGATTTCAAAGGCGAGGTCGGCGTAGGACAGCTTGCGCCAGGCGTCCAGTTCGGCGCCGGTGACTTGCGGATATTCGGACGGCAAATACAGCCCGCCATCGGGCGCCAGGCCGCCAAGCAGAATGTCGGAAAATTGTGCGGGAGTGGGCGAAGCGGCGGCCTTGTCGGCGCGGGTGGAGACGTAATGCATAGTATGAGGGGTCCGTTTAGGGCTGGCAGCGTGGAGCACAACAGGGCGTTCGAGCGAATATTATAGTGCGGACCGACGCTCCTTGCGCGAAACGCTTGTTTTCCCGAATTATTCGTGGAACCACAGCGCTTTGCGGCCGATGGGCATGTCTTTGGGCATCAGCGGATTCTTCAGCTCGAAGACGCGGCGCTCTTTAAGGGCCGCTTTCCTGATCGTGGCGCCATAGTATTGCTGGAACAACTTTTCAAACGAACCATCGGCGATCATTTTTTCCAGACCGTCCGTGATATCGGCAGCCAGTTGGGTGTTGCCCTGACGCACGAAGAAATAAATGGCGGTCGGGTAATGCAGCACCACGGAAGGTTCGACGGCCAAGCGCTGCTGGTAGAGCGCGAGCTCAGCCCATATTTCGGTGACGGAGCGGGGGAAATAGTCGATGCGTTCGCTTTCCAGCATGCTGAACAGCGCCGCGTAATTGGACGTGCCGTACACGTTCAAGCCGTTGGCGCGCAGGATGGACGTATCGGGCCAGTCGCTGCCCTGCCCGGCCGTGAGCCGCTTGAGGTCGTTGATGCTGCGCAGTGCATTGAAGGTCGACGCATGCGTCTTGTTAATGAGCAGCAGGCGCCAGCCGATCAAGCCCTTGTCGAGCGGAATGCGGATTGGCAGCAGCCTGGCTTCGCGCTCGGTCGACGTCATGGTACTGACGACATCGATACCGTCGCCGTTTTCCAGGCGCAGCAGCGCGCGTCCTTGCAGCATGCGCACCGGGTGCTGCTCGACGCGGTAGGCGATGTCGGCGCGCTCAAGCGCCATTGCCAGCAGGCGCAAGGGGTAATAGGAGCGCTCGTCGGGCGCGCTTTCCGGGCGCGGATAGCGCACCACCACCTCGGCGGCGACGATTGACGGCGCACACAGCGCTGCAATCAGCAGAAACAGGCGCCAGCGGAAGAAAAGCATGCAATCCTCAATCGGTGCGGTCGGTGCTGCCAAAAGTAACCGCTTTCAAGCGCAATGACAAGTCCCTCCCGCGGGGTCAGTTCTCCCATATTACGACACGAGCTCAGCTGTTTGCAGTTGAGCTCGTGTCGTAATGGGGGAACTGACCCCGGGGGAGATGTTGTTTTTTAGCAGGCGGCGTGGTTGACGGTGACGACGTGGATGGCCAGGCCGCCAAGCGACGTTTCCTTGTACTTATCCTGCATGTCGGCGCCGGTCTGGCGCATCGTTTCGATGACGTCGTCCAGGCTGACGAAGTGGGTGCCGTCGCCCTTGAGCGCGAGCGAGGCGGCCGTGATGGCCTTGATCGCACCCATGCCGTTGCGCTCAATGCAGGGAATCTGCACCAGGCCGCCGATCGGGTCGCACGTCATGCCCAGGTGGTGCTCGATGCCGATTTCGGCCGCGTTTTCGATTTGTTCGTTGCTGCCGCCCAGTGCCGCCACCAGGCCCGCCGCCGCCATCGCGCAGGCCACGCCCACTTCGCCCTGGCAGCCGATTTCGGCGCCCGAGATTGATGCGTTCTTCTTGCACAGCATGCCGATGCCGGCCGCCGTCAGCATGAAGGCGCGTACGCCCGCCACCGGGTCGCTCGGCCGGCAGTCCTCGGCATAGTAGCGCAGCACCGCCGGGATGATCCCGGCCGCGCCGTTGGTCGGCGCCGTCACCACCCGCCCGCCGGCCGCGTTTTCCTCGTTGACGGCCATCGCATACAGGCTGACCTGGTGCAGCGCGTCGTGCGGCAGGTCGTTGGCGCGGTTGTCGCTGTTCTTGGCGTCTTGCGCCTGCTTCCACAGGTTGGCCGCGCGGCGCTTGACGTTCAAGCCGCCGGGCAGCTGGCCGCCCGTCACCAGACCATGGGCGATACAGGCGTGCATGACGTCCCAAATTTTGTCCAGGCCTGCGTCCAGCTCCGCTTCGCCCATGCGCGCCAGTTCATTCGCGCGCAGCATGTGGGCAATGCTGTTGCCGGTCGCTTTGCCATGGGCCAGCAGCTGGTCCATGGTATCGAAGGGAAAAGGAATCGGGTTCTCGCCGCCCGAACCGCTTTGGCGCGCGTGCGATTCGCCCGCGGCGTGAATGAAGCCGCCGCCGACCGAATAGAAAATACGCTCGATGGCCGAACCGTCGGCCAGCCTGAGCGTAAAGCGCATGCCGTTCGGGTGCTCCGGCAGGCTCGAACTCTTGTTCCACAACAGGTTGGCCTTGGCCGTGAACGGCACGTCTTTTACGCCCAGCAGCTTGATGACGCCATCCATCTCCGCTTCGGCCAGCCGCTCTTCCACCGCTTCAGGGTCGATGCCTTGCGGCGTTTCGCCCATCAGGCCCAGGATGACCGCCTTGTCGGTGGCGTGGCCCACGCCGGTCAGCGCGAGCGAACCATACAGAGCCGCTTCGACGCCGACGGCGTTGTCCAGCGGGCCGCATTCGAGCAGAAAGCGGCGCGCGGCGAGCATCGGCCCCACCGTGTGGGAACTCGACGGACCAATGCCGATCTTGAATAGGTCAAATACGCTCATGTCCATCGGGTTCTCCAGGTTTTTGTGAAACGTGTCAGGCGGCCTGGCCCAGAGCGACGTCGATGTTTGCGAGCATGTCGGTGACCAGCTGTTCGAGTCCGATCGCCGCTTTCCATCCCCAGTGTTCTGCTGCTGTGCTGTCGTCCAGGCTTTGCGGCCAGGTGGCGGCAATCGCCTGCCGGCTGTCAGGCGTGTAGCCGATCGTGAACGCTGGTACGGCGAGGGTAATCGCGGCGGCCAGCTCGCGTGGGTTGAACGACACGCCGGCCACATTGTAGGCCGAACGCACGGCGATTTTGTCGGCCGGTGCATCCATCAATTCGATGGTGGCGCGAATCGCGTCGGGCATGTAGATCATTGGCAGCGTGGTCTCGGGGCCAAGGAAGCAATCGTATTTTTCGCCCTTGAGCGCGGCGTGGAAGATGGCAATGGCGTAGTCGGTGGTGCCGCCGCCCGGGGGCGACTTGAAGCTGATGATGCCGGGGTAGCGGATGCTGCGCACGTCTACGCCGTACTTGGTAAAGTAGTATTCGCACAGCCGTTCGCCGGCCAGCTTGCTGATGCCGTAGATCGTGGTCGGATCCATGACCGTAAATTGGGGCGTGTTCCGGGCCGGGGTGTTGGGGCCGAAGGCGGCGATCGACGACGGCCAGAACACGCGCAGCGGCTTGCCCTCTTCGCCGCGCAGGCGCGCCACTTCCAGGATGTTGAGCAAGCCGTCCATGTTCAGTTCCCACGCCTTGAGCGGGGCTTTTTCGCCGGTGGCCGAGAGCAGCGCGGCCAGCTGGTAGACCTGGGTGATGCCCTCTTCTTCCACCAGCGCCGCCAGGCGCGCCTGGTCCAGCACGTCGAGCCGCGTGTAGCGCGCCGCCTGGTAGACGTTGAGCGCGCCGATGTCGGAGGCGATCACGTTGGCCGCGCCATGCTGGTCTGCCAGCGCGCCCACCAGTTCACTGCCGATTTGGCCGTTGGCGCCAATTACGAGGATGCGTTCCATGGTATTTTTTCCGATCTGTTGATGCGTGTAGCAATGCTTAGTTCATTACTTAGTTCTTCAGGATGTCCAGCTCGCGCCCGGCCTGTTCAAAGGCCTTCAAGACGATGTCGAGCTGCTCGCGGGTGTGGGCTGCCGATAGCTGGACGCGTACGCGGGCCTGGCCCATCGGTACCACCGGGTAGAAAAAGCCCGACAGCAGCACGCCCAGCTCGTACATTCGCGCCGCAAATTTCTGGGCGATGGGCGCTTCGAACAGCATCACCGGCACCACCGGATGGGTGCCCGGCTTGATGGTAAAGCCGATGCGTTCGATCTCCTTGCGAAAGTAGGCCGTGTTCTCGTGCAGGCGGTCGCGCAGCGCGGTCGACTTGGACAGGCGCTCGAGCACCGACAGCGAGGCGCCGGCAATCGATGGCGCCAGCGTGTTGGAAAACAGATAGGGGCGCGACTTCTGGCGCAGCGTGTCGATCACTTCCTTGCGCGCAGCCGTAAAGCCGCCCATCGCGCCGCCCAGCGCCTTGCCCAGCGTGCCGGTGATGATGTCGATGCGGCCCATCACGTCATGGTGCTCGTGCGTGCCGCGCCCGGTCTTGCCCATGAAGCCCGATGCGTGGCACTCGTCGATCATCACCAGCGCGCCGTACTGGTCGGCCAGGTCGCAGATTTTGTCGAGCCGCGCGATCGTGCCGTCCATCGAGAACACGCCGTCGGTCACGATGACCTTGTGCCGCTTGCCCGCATCAAAGGCCGCCTTGAGCTGCGCTTCCAGGTCGGCCATGTCGTTGTGCGCGTAGCGATAGCGCCCCGCCTTGCACAGGCGAATGCCATCGATGATCGATGCGTGGTTCAGCGCGTCCGAGATGATGGCGTCGTTCTCGTCGAAGAGCGGCTCGAACAGGCCGCCGTTGGCGTCGAACGCTGCCGCGTACAGGATCGTGTCCTCCATGCCCAGAAAGCTGGAAAGGGCTTTTTCCAGTTCCTTGTGCACGGTCTGGGTGCCGCAAATAAAGCGCACCGACGACAGGCCGTAGCCGTATTTTTCGGTCGCTTCGATCGACGCCTTCTGGGTTTCCAGGTCGCCCGACAGGCCAAGGTAATTATTGGCGCACATATTGATCAGGGTGCGCCCGTCGTCGGCCACCACTTCGGCGCCCTGGCGCGAAGCGAGCACGCGCTCAGGCTTGTACAGGCCCTGGCCGCGCAGCGTATCCAGGTTGGCTTGCAGGCCGGTGAAAAATGCATTTTTCGCTTGATCGCTCATCTTGTCCCTCGTCTGTGGTTGCCGGCTTGACCGACTGTTGCAGTATGCTGTACCGTGATCGCACTATGATGACAATTCCGCGATATCGAACTAAAATTCAATATAGTGGATATTACCCAAGGCCGTTGAACTTGGCAAGCATCAGTTTGTTTCGTCTCGCACCGGGTTTCGCACCTAGTTGTCTCGCACCTATGAATTGGCAAAAATCATGAATATCACGCTCGGTCCCAATTCTCCTCCTGAAGTGGGCGCAACGCTGCAGCGCTTGCGCCTCGCGCGCGGTTTGACGCTGGAGGACTTGTCGCGCATCGCCGGGGTGTCGAAATCGATGTTGTCGCAAATTGAAAGAGAGAAAGCGAATCCGACGATTGCCATCACCTGGCGCCTGGCCAATGCGCTGGGCGTGGCGATCGGCGAGCTGCTCTCGTCTGGTACGCGCGCGGCCGAGACGATCCGCGTGCTCGACGCGCATGAAACGCCCACCTTGCCGGGCGCGCATGCGGGCTACGTGCTGCGTATCCTGGGGCCGATGGAGATGGCCGGCAAGTATGAATGGTATGAGCTCACGCTCGCGCCAGGGGGCGAACTGGCGTCGCAGGCGCATGACCCGGGAACGACCGAGCACGTGACGGTGCTGCACGGGACACTGGAAGTGGAAGTCGGGGTCGAGAAAAAGAAGCTGAAGGTGGGCGGCACCGCCAGGTATCCGGCCGACCAGAACCACGTACTGCGCAATGCGGGCAAGACCGAGGCCAAGGCCTTGCTGGTGGTTGTGCACCGGTAGGTCGCTGGCGACGCGTGGTGGAATGCGGCCTGCGGCCTTTTCCAGCCTACATTTGGGGCGATGCCGCGTCACCGGCACCAGGTGACATTTAGCGCCGCCTGGCAAATGCAAAGGCCAGCACAAAGGCCGCAGCCACCGCCAGCAGATGCTTGAGCGTGTGTCCGCTGACAAAGCCCAGCGCCTGAAACACCGCCTGATCGGCCACTTCGAACAGCTTGGCCCACACATACAACCCTATCGCGACAAAGAACAAGGTACGCTGGGCCATCAGCGCGCCGGACTGCCACTGCAGCACCGGAATCAGCACCAGGGGCGCGGCCTGAATCAGCAGATAGAAGCGCAAGTCGCCGCTCCATGACCACCAGAACACGCTCAGCGCCCCCAAGCCCGTCAGCACCAGCAGCGGCAGTTGCGTCTTCGTATTCGGATAGGCGTCGCGCACGGCCGCTGCCAGCAAGGCCGCGCATGCGAGCGCGATGGGCAACCGGTCCCACGCCAGGCGTGCATTGTCGGGCGCCATGTGATACCAGGTTGACCCGAGAGCCGTCGCGCCGATGGCGCCGAAAAACACCGCGTTGGCCAGGCGGGCCGGATCGTCACGGCGCGCGCGGCGCAGCGCGGCAAAGCCAACCATGGCTACCAGCAGAAAACCCAGGTTGGACAAGACGTCGCCGGCATTGGCCAAGCCAAAGAGCGTGCGCTGGTCGGCAAAGTCGTGATAGTTGGCCGTTTGTGCGATGGGACCGAAAGCGGTCAGCGCGACAATCAAGGCAAAGCCCAGGTACGGGGCGAGGTGCACTCTGGCAGGGGCAAGCGGCATGGTGGTCCTTGGCGTTGAAAAACCCCAGTGTGACCGGCCAGGCTTGATGACGATACCCGAGGGCCGCGCGTACCTTGCAAGGCGACCTTGCGTACCGAAATATGATACCGCCGCGCTTGAATCCACCGCGCGCACGACGTCGCCGCGAAGGCGACGTCGTTGCACAGCTCTTTACTGCGCGGCCACCTTGGCCGGCGCCGCCATTTGCAGGGTGCGGCTCAAGAAGCCCCAGCGGTCGGCGACTTCTTCGATCACCTTGGTGGTCGGCTTGCCGGCGCCGTGGCCCGCCTTGACGTCGATGCGGATCAGGATAGGCGCGCCGCCGCTTGGCTGCGCGGCCTGCGCGGTCGCGGCAAACTTGAAGCTGTGCGCCGGGACCACGCGGTCATCGTGGTCCGCCGTCGTGATCATCGTGGCCGGGTAGCACACGCCAGGCTTGATGTTATGCAGCGGCGAATACTTGACCAGCGCCTTGAATTCGTCGGCGTTGTCGGACGAGCCGTAGTCGGACGTCCACGCCCAGCCGATGGTGAACTTGTGAAAGCGCAGCATGTCGAGCACGCCCACCTGCGGGATGGCCGCGCCGAACAGCTCCGGACGCTGCGTCATCGCCGCGCCCACCAACAGGCCGCCGTTGCTGCCGCCACCGATCGCCAGCTTGGCGGGCGACGTGACCTTGTTCGCGATCAGCCATTCGGCCGCGCCGATGAAGTCGTCGAACACGTTCTGCTTGTGCAGCTTGGTCCCGGCCTCGTGCCAGGCTTCGCCGTATTCGCCGCCGCCGCGCAGGTTGGCCACCGCGTACACGCCGCCCATTTCCATCCACGCCAGGTTGGCGGGCGAAAAGCTCGGCGTGATCGAGACGTTAAAGCCGCCGTAGCCGTACAGGTAGGTCGGATTGCTGCCATCGAGCTTGATGCCTTTTTTGGAGACGATGAACATCGGCACCTTGGTACCATCGCGGCTGGTGTAGAACTGCTGGCGCGTTTCGTACCCGGCCGGGTCGAAGTCGACCTTCGGCTTGCGAAACACCGTGCTTGCGCCGCTCTTCATGTCGAGGCGGTAGATGGTGGTCGGGTTGGTGAAACCGGTGAACGAATAGAACGTCTCGACATCCTTGCGCTTGCCGCCAAAACCGCTGACCGTGCCGATGCCGGGCAAGGTGATGTCGCGTGCCAGCTTGCCTTTGCGGTCGAACACCTTGACCATGCTGCGCGCGTCGGCCAGGTACTCGGCAACGATCTGGTTGTTGACCAGGTTGGCGCCCACCAGCGTTTGCGCAGACTCCCCGAGGACCTGCTTCCAGGAAGCTTCCTGCGGGTGGCGCGTGTCGATGGCGACCACGCGCGCGCGCGCGGCGTTCTTGTCGGTCTTAAAGTAAAAAACTGCGCCGTCGTTGTCGATAAAGTCGTACGATGCTTCGAACTTGTCGATCAGCGGCAGCACCTTGCTGCCCGGTTTCGAGAGATCCTTGTAGAACACGCGGTTCCGGGGTGCCGTGCCCTTGGAGGCGGTGATGATCAGGTATTTGCCGTCGTCGGTCACTTCGCCGCCGAAGCCCCACTCCTTCTCGTCGGGCCGGTCGTAGACCAGCACGTCGGCGCTTTGGGGCGTGCCGATTTTATGGAAGTACAGCTTCTGGAAGTAGTTCACGCTGGCCAGCATGCCCGCTTCGTCGGGCGCGTCGTAGCGGCTGTAGAAAAAGCCCTTGCCGTCCGCAGTCCAGGAGGCGCCGGAGAACTTAACCCACTTGAGGTGGTCGTCAAGGTCCTTGCCGGTGTCGATGTCGCGCACCTTCCATTCGTTCCAGTCCGAGCCTGACGCTGCAGTGCCGTAGGCGAGATATTTGCCGTCCGGGCTGACGGCGCTGCCGGCCAGGGCGACGGTGCCGTCGGCGGCCAGCGTATTCGGGTCGAGCAGCAGGCGCGGCTCGTCAGCGAGGGACTTCATCGTGTACAGGACCGCCTGGTTTTGCAGGCCGTCGTTGCGGCTGTAGAAATAGCGCCCGCTTTCCTTGTACGGCACGCCGTAGCGCTCATAGTTCCACAGCTTGGTCAGGCGCTGCTTGATGGTCTCGCGCTCCGGGATCTGGGCCAGGAACGCTTGCGTGACCTTGTTCTCGGCCTCGACCCAGGCGCGCGTCTCGGCGCTGTTGGCGTCTTCGAGCCAGCGGTACGGGTCGGCGATGGTGGTGCCGTGGTAAATATCCTGCTGCGTGCCCTTCAGAGTCGCCGGATAGCTCATTGTTGACGCGCCCGGGGGGCAGGATTGCGCGACTGCGTTTGCGCTGAACGTGCTGAGTGTGCCGAGCATGGCGAGCAGGCTGGCGACCAGGGTGACGTGCCTCATTTGCATAAAATTTCCGTCTTTTGGGTAAAGAGTCGAAGACGGCAAGACCGGATCGCGGACTGCCGCTGCTGGCGATATGCCGGGGGAGATGATAACGTGAAAATGCGGCACGGGCGAGCTCAACATGGCTAAAAAAATACTTCGTAGAACCAGGAACAGTAGGCCGTCGATACGGAAAAGCGCAGCGCATTTCGACCTGCACGGGTGCCGAGACTTTTTGGGCGGAGCCCTGCAAATGTGGCTATACCGGCGGCACCCAGGCCGCGATCCACGCGGCCAGCTCGTCGCCCGGCATTGCCCGACTCATGAAATAGCCCTGCCCCTGGTCGCATCCCAACGCCGCCAGCAGGCGCCACACCGCCTCGCTCTCGATCCCCTCGGCCACTACGCGTAAACCCATGTTGTGGCCAAGGTCGATCGTCGAACGCACGATCTTGGTGTCGCCGCTATCGTGCTCCATGTTGAGCACGAACGACTTGTCGATCTTCAGTTCGTCGACCGGCAGCCGCTTGAGATAGGCCAGCGACGAATAACCGGTGCCGAAATCGTCGATCGACAAATCCACGCCCATCGCATGGAGCCGCTCGAGCGTGAGCTGGGCGCGCACCGGGTCGTCCATGATGGCGCTCTCGGTGATCTCAAGGCAGAACGATTGCGCCGCCACTTTGTGGCGCTCCAAAATCTCGCCAAACTTGGCCGGCAGGTCCTGGTCGAGTAAATCGCGGGTCGACAGGTTGACCGATATTTTCAGGTGGATGCCTTGCTCGGCCAGCTGCCGGCACAGCGCCGCCGAGCGCTCCAGCACCCAGCGCGTGAGTACGCGAATGAATCCGGTCTGCTCGGCAAACGGGATGAATTCGTCCGGGAACACGTTGCCGCGCTCGGGATGGACCCAGCGCACCAGCGCTTCGGCGCCCACCACTTCGCCGGTGTCCAGGCGCAGCTTGGGCTGCAGGTGCAGGCGAAATTCGTCGCGTTCGATCGCGTTGCGCAGTTCGCTCAACAAGCCCAGGCTCTTGGCGCTGGCCGTGTCCATGGCCGCCTCGTACAAAATAGCGCCGTCGTTGCTCTGCTTGGCCTGGTACATCGCCACTTCGGCCATCGACAGCAGCTCCTCGGCTTTGGCGCCATGCGCGGGAAAGGCTGCGATGCCTAGCCCGGCGCCGATGTCGACGGTCTGGTCATCGAGTGAAATCGGTACTTCGAGCACCTGCAGGATGCCCGCCGCGACAGATTGCGCGCGCTCCACGTTGACGGCCGAGAGCAGCACCGCAAATTCGTCGCCGCCCAGGCGCGCCACGTGCGCCGACGGATCGGCGGCCGCCATGTGCAGCTTGAGGCGCGCGGCGACCTGGCGCAGCAGCTCGTCGCCGAAGTCGTGGCCCATGACGTCGTTGACGTGCTTGAAGCGGTTCAGGTCCATCATCAGCACGAACGCCGCGTGACCGGCGCGGCCCGCCTCGGTCAGCGCTTCGCCCAGCAGCAGCACGAACTGGGCGCGGTTAGGCAGGCCCGTCAGCGAATCCCAGTAGGCCAGGCGGCCGATCTCGTGCTCGCGCTTGGCGATCCCGTCGCGCATACTGTCAAAGGCCTTGGCCAGCGCGCCGATTTCGTCATTGCGCTCCAGATTGATCTGGCCGCGGTAGTCGCCCCGTTCAAGCCGGCGCGCGGTGGCCGCCAGTTCGCGCAGCGGCTGGGCGACGCGCTTGGCGGTCAGCACCGCCGCCACGCCGGCCACCAAAATCCCGATCACGGTCAAGGCTACCAGCGTGCGTTCGAGCCGTACGTACTGCGCGGTGGCGGCGTCAATTGAGCGCGCCAGCAGGACGCCCGCATCCGGACCGATCTGCACCAGGCGCGCGCTGTACGGGCTGCCGCCGATATCGATCTCGATGGAACGCGCCGACTTGCCGGGCAAGGCGTGCAAGTCGCTGACCACCTGGGGCATCAGCGCCGGCGCCAGCGTCGAGGCAACCGGCGTCCAGCGCCCGTCGGGCGCGCGCGCAAGGATGGCCACGTCAAGGGCGGACAACTGCTGCATGTCCACCGCCAGCTCGCGCTCGATGGCAAAACCCATCGCCACCCAGGCGATCGTGATCGGCGCCTTGACCGGCATGACGACGATCTGCACCGGGCGGTTGTCGACCACGGCAATGGCGCTGGCGCCGTCGGCCTGTTCGGCGCGGTCGAGCAGGCCGAGGACCAGATGTTCGATCGAGGAGCGCATGGCGATGCCGCTGGCAGCGCTCACCTTGCGCTCGCCGTCGATCAGCATGGTCAGGTCCGCGTGCGCGCGGCGCGCGCTGTTTTGCAGGGCTGATTCGATGGTGGCGCGGTCGTTCGCAGCGCCATTGCCGACCGCTTGCACGAAAGCGGTGTCGCGCGCCAGTACCTGGGCCGAAAAGCGCTGGGTTTGCGCGCTTTGCTCCAGAAGCTTGCTGAACACCTTCTCGCCGTTATCGAGTTCGGTGGCGATGGAGGCGCGCGCATTGCGCTCGATGCCTTGCTGGATTACCAGCAAGCCGAGCACCTGTACGACGATGATCAAGGCCAGAAACAGTGTCGCGATGCGCCCTTCCAGGCTGTTGAAGCGCATCTTCACTAGTTGCTCGGCGCGTCGGCCCCGATTGGCGGCGGTTTGAGCGGCAGCTTGAACGAAAGTGCCGACGGCGCTTCGCTCCTGAGCGCGACGCTTTGCTCGGCAATGGCGCCGTTCATCTGGTAGTGCCAGGCCGTCACGGTGTATTTGCCGGCGGCCGGCACCTCGATGCGCGCCACGCCGGCCGCGTCGGTCTTGGCAAAATAGGGAGAATCGACGACTTTCACATATGACACCATGCGATCATGGATATTGCATCCCAAGACCACCAGGCCGGCTTTCTCGAACACTTGCGGCGCGGCCGTCACGCCGCTATAGAGTTTTTGGTCGAATTTTTTGGCGGGCGAAAACGAATAGATATGGTGCTTGACCTTGTCGTTATTGGGAAACGACACGCGGCTGCCGGTCTGGATCACGGTGACCAAGGGCAGGAACTTCAGGCCGCGCTGTTCGATCTGACCGGGTGTTAACACGCGCGGCATGGCCACACCGCCCTCGGCGTCGACAACCACGACGGCGTCGGCGAGCGGCTTGCCGGCGCTGTCGCTGACCTGCACCGTCAGCGCGCCGGCGTGGGCGCCGTACGCGGCCAAACACATTGTTGCCAGCAAGGCGGGTCGGAAGGGAAGTTTCATGAGCCTCGGTCGGGTGGAAGTCTGGCATCGGTATGCCTGCCTGCCGGACTATTGTAGCGCCATCGCGAAAGTTCCGAGAAGAACTTTCAATCGCGCCAGGGCAATTCGGCACGGCACATTGCACGCCTTGCCTTTATATACATGCCCGCGCTGCCGCTCAGTGCGCGCCGCGGGCGGCGGCGCCCGTTGCATGGCTCAGTTGCCACTGGCGCGACAGGTCGAGCGCCGAGCCGATTTCGGACGGGGTGAGGCGGCGCGCGACGATGCTCTTGTTGGCGCTGGCCGTTTCGTCGCCAGCGTCGGCGGCCAGCAGCATCCACATGTAGGAGCGCACGGTGTCGCGCGGCACGCCGCGCCCGCTGCTGTACATGCCGCCCAGGTTGTACTGGGCCAGCGCATGGCCCTGTTCGGCCGCCTGCTGGTACCAGTGCACGGCCAGTGCGTCGTCCTGCGCAACGCCTTGCCCGTTCGCATACATGACGCCGAGATTGTTTTGCGCACTGGCGTCGCCCTGCTCGGCGGCGATGCGGTACCAGCGCGCCGCTTGCGCTTCATTCTTGGGGACGCCCTGGCCGGTAGCATAAATAACGCCCAGGTTAAACTGGGCGTTGGGTGCTCCCTGGTCGGCGGCGCGGCGATACCATTCCAGCGCGCGCAATTCGTCGCGCGGCGCGCCGCGGCCGTTGGCGTACATGCTGCCCAAGTTGTATTGCGCCAGGATGTGGCCTTGCTCGGCCGAGCGCAGGTACCAGGCCATGGCAAGCGCTTCATCCTGCTCGACGCCCTGGCCGTTGGCCAGCATCACGCCCAGGCTGAACTGGGCGTCGCGGTCGCCCTGCTCGGCTGCGCGCTGCAGCCAGGCAAAGGCGCGCAAGGCATCGCAGCGCACGCCCAGGCCTTCGGCATAGGCCACGCCCAGCTGGCGCTGGGCGCCGGCACAGCCTTGCGCTGCCGCCTGGCGAAACCAGCACAGCGCTTGCGCGTCATTCGCTTCAACCCCCTGCCCGCGCTTGTACATCAAGCCCAGGTTGAGCTGGGCCTGCACTTCGCCCTGCACCGCCGCCTTGCGAAACCAGGCCATGGCAAGCGGAAAGTTCATCGGCGCGCCGTGGCCAAACAGATAGCATTCGGCCAGCAAGCTTTGCGCGCTGGCCACGCCTTGCTCGGCCGCCCGGTAAAACCAGGCGAGGGCCAGTTCATGGTTTTGTTCAAGGCCGCGGCCTTTCTTGTACATTTGCCCGAGGTTTTGCTGGGCCGACGCGTCGCCCTGCTCGGCCGCGTGGCGAAACCAGTAGGTGGCCTCGGCATCACTGCGCTCGACGCCGCGGCCGTTGTAATACAGGGCGCCGAGGTGGTTCTGGGCAAAGGCAAGTCCTTGCAGCGCAGCCTGGCGCAACCACTTGTAGGCGTGCGCGTAATCGCGCTCGATGCAATCGCCTTTTTTGTACATCAGGCCCAGATTGAACTGGGCATATGCGTCGCCGCGCTCAGCTGCCTGGCGGAACCACACGTAAGTCTGATAGTTCTCGCGAGATATATTCTGGCGGTTCATGCTCATCCTCCGGCGCGAAGCCGTAAAAACGCAGGATTAATGGAGCTGTAACAGGCACTAAGCGAGCTGAGAAGTATTGCTAAAATTTTAATATGGGAAGAATGACGGCGTTTGACTGTTCGCAAAAGCGTGGCCGTGCACGCACGATATGGCACATGAAAAAACCCCGCAGTGCGTGTTCACGGCGGGGTTTCAATTGCATGCGGAAAGTATCGGGCGCGCCGGAGCAGCATCGGCCCTGTTTCGGGTTAGTGCCTCATCGGGACATGGTCGCATCTGACGCCCACTTTGGCCGCCTCCCGGGCCGGCTTGGGACCGCATGCGTACACCACCATCGCCAGCAACGCCAGGCACCAGACGATCAGCGCACCGGACGGAAGATCGAGAAACACCGACGCCACCAACCCGAAGCCATAGCCGCCCACACCGGTCAGGTAAGCGAGCGACAGCTTGCGCGGTTCGGCATAATGGCGCACCGCCAGGCTGGGCACGATCAGGCTGGCGAAGACCAGGTACACGCCCACCAGCTGGACCGAGGCAGTCACGGCCATCGCGAACACCAGGTAGAAACCCAGACGCCCCATGCGGTGATTGAAGAAGTACAGGATCGCCAGGATCGCGACCGAACCCAATGCCGGCATCAGTAACTGTCCGAAACTGACCCACAGAATCTGCCCGGCAAGCAACTCCTGCATATGCTCGCCACCATGGGGGTTGTGCGCCACCAGCAGCAGGCCGGCTGTGGCCGCCAAAATGAACATGACCCCGATCTGCGCCTCCTGCACGTCGGGCCAGCGTTTTTCGGTCCAGGTCAGCAGCAAGGCGCCCAGCACCGCCGCCACGCCGGCTGCCACCTGCACCGCCCAGCCGCTGGGGTCGAGCTGGCCGCTGCTGGCAATGATGACGCCGAGCGCGGCGATCTGCGCGATGGCCAGATCGATGAAGACGATGCCGCGCTTGAGCACTTGCGCGCCCAGTGGAACGTGGGTGGCAAGCACCAGGATGCCGGCCAGAAAGGCCGGCAGCACGATCATCAAGTCCAGACCCGTGTCGTTCATTTCGCTGCAGCCAGCAGGCGCTGGACGGTGGTGTCAAACATGGCGAACAGATCTTTCGACTGCGCATCGGCGCCCACCGTAAACGGCAGCACGACCGCGGGAATACGGGCATGCTCGGAGAGCCAATTGGACGCGCGCGCATCCTGGTAGGCGGCGCGCAAGACCATCTTCGCCGGTTGGCCTTGCAGCTGGGACAGTAATTGCCCAAGCTGGGCCGCGCTAGGCTCGACGCCCGGCTTGGCCTCGAGCGTGCCGACCTGGCGCAAGCCGAGCCAGTTCATCAAATACTCCATGTTCTTGTGATGCTCGACCACGGCCACATTGCGCAGCGGCGCCGCCTGCTGTTCCCACTTGAGCATGGCGGCGTTCCAGCGCCCGGAAAAATCCTTGTAGCGCACTTGATAGTGGGCGGCATTGGCCGGGTCGATCTCTGCCAGGCGCTTGGACAGGGCGGCGGCAACCAGCGCAATATTATGGGGATTTTGCTGAATGTGCGGATTGCCCGATGCGTGCACGTCACCTTCGCTGCGGTCCAGCTTGGCCGGCACGTCAAGGCGCGGCACAAAGCTGCCCGCTACAAAGTTGCCCGGCTGGCCGGCGGCAATCTTGGCATTGCCCGACTGCTGGACCAGTACCGGCAACCAGCCCGTTTCCAGTTCCAGCCCGGTGCACACGATCAGGTCGGCATTGCGGGTGCGCGCGATCAAGCCCGGGCGCGCTTCGATCCGGTGCGGATCTTGCAAGGCATTGGTGGCGCTGCTCACTTTAACCTTGTCGCCACCCAGTTCCACGGTGAGCGCTTCCCATTCCGGTTCGCAGGCCAGCACGCTCACGGCCGCGTGCGCGCTCAGGCTTGCTGCGGCGAGAAAAATCGAAACCAGCGATTGTTTGACGATGTTGTTGATAATGTTGTTCATTATTGTGCTCCTTAGAACGCGTGGGCAGCGTGTGTGCCCAGGCTCATGATGTACTGCAGGAATATTTGATTGTCGGGCGTGCCGGAACGGGCCTGGTCGCGCGCGAACTGCAGGCGCATGCGAGAAAATTCCGACGGGCTATAGTCGAGCATCAGGCTGCTGCGCCGTGGCGCATAGCTTTCCAGGATCGGAAACATGGCACCGGTCAGGCCGATAGCCGGCGTGCCCGACGCCAGGCGGTCGTAGCGCAGGCCGGCGCGCCAGGCCGGCATGAACTGGTAGACCGCCTGCGCATACCAGCCCGACTGGACGGCGGCGTAGTCGCCGCTGGCGCCGTCATTGGCCAGGCTGCCGCTTTCCTTGCGCCGCAAATACTCGCCTTGCAGCTTGAAGTTGCGCTGGGTGGCGTTGCCATTCGGCGCCCATTTATAGACCGCGTCGGCCATCAGCACCGTGGAGCGGCCCGTGAAGGCGGCGGTCAAGCCGGCGTTGTCGAAGGCGCGCTCGACAGCGCCCGTGCGCAGGTAGGACAGGCCGGCGCGCCAGCTTGCCGAGTCGCCGATATCGTTGCCGGCGTGGGCGAACACGGCTGTGGAATTGAAGCCATTTTTGTTGCGATCGTTGCCTGGCGGCGCAGCGCCGCGTCCGGCTTCCATGCCCAGTTGAATATAGGTGTCGGTCGGCGCCAGCCAGGTCAGTTGGCCGCCATCGGTCTTGTACTGGCCGCCGAACATGGCCTGGTACGCCAGCGGCGCATCGACAAAGTCCCAGGTGTGCGCATGCTGGCCGTTCAGGTAACCGATCGAGGACAGGAAGCGCCCGGCCCGCGCATTGACGCCGCCGGCAAGCGCGCGCGTTTGCACAAACGCTTCTTCCACGCCAATCTCGTTTTCGCCGGACAAGGCAAAGGTCAGGCGCCCGCTGAACATGGGATCGATATTGGCCGACAAGGTCAATTCCGACTCGCCCAAATTGAAACTGCGCGCGCCCGGGCCTACTTCGCCGCCCAGCGGCATGAAGCCCTGGATGCGGTAGCTGCCTGGGTCTTGCGACAGGTTGTTGAAGCTGCCGCCGAGAACCATGGAGATATCGGGATTGAAGGCATTGCTGTTGGCCGCCACCGGCGCGACGGCTGGGGCCGGCGCCTGCGCTGGAGTCTGGACAGCGGCCTGGGCCGCGCTGTTTTGGGCCTGCGCCGTAGCGGCCTGCGCATCTTGCAAACGCTGCTCGAGCGCTTGCAGGCGCGCTTCGTAGGATTGCTTCATTTCCTGGATCTGGGCGCGGATGGCGGCCAGTTCCTTGTCGTCAGCGGCGAAAGCCGACACCGGTGCTGCAAACGCGGCAAGCAATGCCGCGCCAAGAATGGAACGTTTGAACATGATAATCCTGTTAGCAATAAGAATGACAAGCCCCTGCGCAAGGCGCAGCGGACGAGCAAATGCAAAAAAACTAGGACAGGACGGGGGGAGCGCGGGACTGGAAGGCGAGAATGATGCGGGCGCCAGCGGCGCGCGCCGGAATGCCGGCGATGGCAAAAGACGCTTGCTGCGGCACGTCTAGTTGCGCCGGCGAACTGACCAGCGGTCCGGCCAGCTGCGCAAAGGCGAGGCACTGATTACAGCTCTGGTCCTGCGCCAGCGCCGCCTTCAGGGCGCCGTCGGCGTCGCCCTGGGTCCGGGCCTGGGCCTGCGCCGTACCGGCATTGTTACGCTGCCCGGTCAAGTGCGAGAGCACGTGCGTGGACGCCAACTGCTGTGAAACAAGCAGTAGCAGCGACAACAGAACACGGACGAAGGCCTGGCGGGTCATGGTAGCGCTATTGTAAGACGATTAGGAAATATCTGGCTGCTTATTTGTAACAGCGTATTTATGCAGGAAGTCGGGCACTTTGGCCGCACTTAATTTATTTACCGAGACCAGTAGCTGGGGACAAACCGGTCCGAGCTTGTAAGTACTGCCCAGATGGCGGCTAATATGGATCAGCACTTCGGCCGCCACTTCGGCATCGGACTCGGCCCTGTGCGCCGCGCTGCGAAAGCGAATACCGAGCTGCCCGGACAGCAAACCGAGCTTGTAGCTGCCCAGTCCAGGGAACACGCGGCGCGACAGTTTTAGCGAACAGACCAGGCCGACGTGACGCGGCGCCAAATCCAGCCGCGCCGCCTCGGCCTTGAGGAATTTTTCGTCAAAGCTTGCGTTGTGGGCCGACAAGGCGTCGTCCCCGATGAAGTCGAGCAGCTCGGGCACCACGCGCGAGGCTGGCGGCGCACTGTCGACCATGGCTTGGGAAATGCCGGTCAGGTGGGTGATAAAGGAAGGAATTCTGACCTGGCAATTGATCAGCGACACGTAGCGCTCGGTGACCTTGCCGCCCACGATGCGCAGCGCGGCCACCTCGGTGATGCGGTCTCCCATCGCGGGCGAAAGCCCGGTGGTCTCGAAGTCAAGCATGACGATAGGTTTTTCAAACATGCCGTAGCCTACCCGTATTTGCGCACTGCATCAAGGGCCAGGCCGGCGCCAATGCTGCCGAACAGATCGCCTTCGACCTTGCGCGCCCGGGGCAACAGCGCCCCAATCCGTTCGCGCAGCATGCGCACGCCGCTCGAGCCACCGGTAAAGAAAACGGTATCGACCGCGTCGGCACGCACGCCCGCGTCCGCCAGCAGCTTGAGCACGGTCTGGTCGATCTGGCCGACCAGGTGGACAATGGATTCTTCAAAATCCTTGCGGTGCAGCACCAGGTTTTCGGGCGGCGACAAGCGCTCCAGGTGCAATTCGGTGCTGGCCGCGCCCGACAGGGCGATCTTGCCCTCCTCCACCTTCATCGCCAGCCAGTGGCCGGCGCGGTCATCGATCAGGCGCTGCAGGCGGCCGAGTTTTTTGGGCTCGCGCGCGTCGCGCGCCACATCGGCCAGCTGGGTCCAGATCTTCTTGGTATAGGCAAGATTAATCGTGTGCCAGGTTGCCAGGTTAAAGTAATAGCTCGACGGAATGGCGCTGCCATTGTTCATCAGGCTCTGGTAGCCAAGCAGCGGCATGACGGACGACAAGCTGAGGTATTTGTCGAAATCGGTGCCGCCGATATGCACGCCGCCAGTCGCGAGGATATCGTCGCGCCGTTCTGCCTTGCGGGAGCGCTCCGGCGACAGGCGCACCAGTGAAAAGTCGGACGTACCGCCGCCAATGTCGGCGATCAGCACCAGTTCTTCGCTAGATATTTGCGATTCGTAGTCGAACGCGGCGGCGATCGGCTCGAACTGAAAGGCCACGTCTTTAAAGCCGACCGCGTGCGCGATGCCGGCCAGCGTATCTTCGGCCAACTTGTCGGCAGTGGCGCTATCGTCGATGAAAAACACGGGACGGCCGAACACTGCCGAGGTAAATTCGCGGCCCGCCTCGCGCTCGGCGCGCCGCTTGACCTCGCCAATGAAGTGCGTCAGCAGCATGCGAAACGGCAAGGCGCGCCCGCCCACTTCGGTCTGGCCATCGATCAGACTCGTCCCCAGCAAGCTTTTAAGCGAGCGCATCAGGCGGCCCTCGTAGCCGGCCAGGTAGCCGGCCAGGGCCGCGCGGCCGTAGCTGACCTCGTCGTCGTCAGCGTTGAAGAACACCACCGACGGCAAAGTCGGCTTGCCGTCTTCGAGCGCGAGCAAAGCCGAACCCGCCTCGCCATTGGCGCGCGGACTGATGAAACCAACCGTGGAATTAGACGTCCCGAAATCGACGCCGCAAGCGTTGCCCATGTGACCCTTTGTCGTAAGGGGCGATATTTTACCAGATTCTTACCAGATTCTTACCAGATTCTTACAAGATTCTTACCGGATTCCAAGTCCCATTCGTCGCCGGAAATTCCCTGCGGCTGGGCGACATCTGAACACGGTCCAAGTTTCGTGCGCTACGCCCCCGCATGACCGGCGTCAAGGCGCGCTAAAACGCCTTATCGTGCCCCCGCCTCGCCTCGCTATAGTCAGTCGCACTGTAATTGATCTGTGATCGGTTTTAATATTGCAGGAGGCGGCAATGCGTGTCACGACGGCAGATGGCGAAACCCCGGAATTTGTTGACGAGCACGAACACGGACATCCGCACGGCTGGCGGCGCTGGCTGTACGCCACCAACCACAAGGATATCGGCACGCTGTACCTGTGGTTTTCCGTGACCATGTTCATGGTGGGTGGCGTGCTTGCGCTGCTGCTGCGCATGGAACTGTTCCGACCGGGCCTGCAATATTTTGCGCCGGAGCTCTACAACCAGTTTGTCACCATGCACGGGCTGATCATGGTGTTCGGCGCCATCATGCCCGCCTTTGTCGGCTTCGCCAACTGGATGGTGCCGCTGCAGGTGGGCGCGGGCGACATGGCGTTTGCGCGCATGAACAATTTTTCGTTCTGGTTGCCGGTAATTTGCAAGCTAGTTGTCGCCTAAAAGCGGTTTCTACGCTGCTTTTTTGAGTTCTGGATTTTTCTCCTTTTT